>DATLIG010000047.1:0-18887 GCA_035539555.1 Nocardioides sp.
GTCGTGGCAGGAGCGCCCGAAGACCCCTCGGCCCGCGGGCTGATCCGCCGCGAGATGCAGGCCCGCCGCCGCAGCGAGGTCGCGGCGAGCCGCGATCACCGTCAGCCCCAGGTCCGCCAGGTCGGCGGCCAGCTGCTCCCGCTGCCGGTCGAGGAGGTCGAGCTCGCGCAGCACGACGTGGGTCAGCCCGGCGTCCCGGCAGGCCGCCATCTGCGCCCGCAGGCACCGGCCCAGCGACAGCTGCGACCGGTCGGTCAGCACCAGCAGGCGGGGCATCACGAGACCCTCCCGGCCATGGGGCTGGACGCGCGCGCGAGCGCCCGTCGCGGGATCCGGCCGGCGCCGCGGGCGAGCCGGCCGGCCTCGACGCCGAGACGGAGTGCCCGCGCCATCGCGACCGGGTCGTCGGCACGGGTGACGGCGGTCGCGGCGAGGACCGCGTCGCAGCCGAGCTCCATCGCGAGCGCGGCGTCGCTCGCCGTACCGACTCCGGCGTCGAGGACCACCGGCACGTCGACGGCGGCGCGGACCGCCTCGATCGCGTGCGGGTTGAGGACCCCGAGTCCTGAGCCGATCGGCGAGCCCAGCGGCATGACGGCCGCGCAGCCCGCGTCGGCGAGCCGGCGGGCGACGATCGGGTCGTCGGTCGTGTAGGGCAGCACCGTGAACCCGCGCCGGACCAGCTGCTCGGCGCCGTCGAGGAGCTCGACGACGTCGGGCAGCAGCGAGCGCTCGTCGCCGATCACCTCGAGCTTCACCCAGTCCGTGCCGAGCGCCTCGCGGGCCAGCTCGGCGGTCAGCACCGCCTCCCGCGCGGACAGGCACCCGGCGGTGTTGGGCAGCAGCCGCACCCCCGCCGCACGCAGGGCCGCGAGCAGGCCGCCGTCGCCGAGCGACGACGTACGCCGCATCGACACCGTGACCAGCGCCGGCTCGGCCGCCGCGAGCACCGGCCCGACGAGCGACACGTGCGGGAGCCCGCCGGTGCCCAGGAAGAGGCGCGAGGACAGCGGGACGCCCGCGATGACGAGGTCGTTCATCCGCCCTGCACCGCCGTCACGACCTCGACGACGTCCCCGTCCGCGAGTACGACGACCGGCCAGCTCGCGCGCGGCACGACCTCCCCGTTGAGGGCCACCGCGATCCCGGACGGCGGCGGGTGGCCGAGGCGGGCGGCGAGCAGGTCGGCCACGCTCCCCGCGGCCGGCAGCGTCTCGCCGTTGCAGGTGACGGTGCAGGTGATGGTCATCGGGTTCCTCCGGTCGCGGGGACGAGGGCGCCGAGGCGGCGCGGGTCGAGGGCCGGGTCGACTGCCCCGGTCTCGAGGTGGTCGGCGACGAGCTGCGCGGTGAGCGGCGCCAGCAGCACGCCGTGGCGGTAGTGCCCGGCGGCGAGCAGGACGCCGTCGACCCCGCTGGGGCCGACGAGCGGCAGGCCGTCGGCGGTGGCGGGGCGGTCCCGGGCCGTGCCCTCGACGAGCACCGCCCGGTCGAGCGCGGGCCACAGCTCACGGGCGGCGGTCAGCAGCCGGAGCGCTCCGCCGGCGGTCACGACGGGCTCACCGTCGTGGTGCTCGGAGGTCGCGCCGAGGACCACGCGGCCGTCGCCACGCGGCACCAGGTAGACCGGCTCCCCCGCCACCCAGCCGCGCACGGTCCGTTCCGGCGGGTCGTCCGAGCGCAGTCGCAGGATCTCGCCACGCACGCCGGAGACCAGGTGCGTCCACGGCTCCGGCAGCCCTGCTCCGGTGGCGACGACGGTGACGTCCGCACCCGCCGGCTCGGCCCGCAACGGCACCCGTTCGAGCAGCGCGTCGCACACCGCACGCGGGTCGACGCTGGCCTCGCCGGGCAGCAGGGCGCCGCCGGCCACTCGCGCCAGCGCCGGCTCCAGGTCCCGCACACCGGGGCGGTCGAGCGGCCGGGCGTCGTGCCCGTGCCGGGTCAGCAGCTCGACCTGCCGGTCGACCTGCTGGAGGTCCGCGGCGTCGTACCCGACGAGCAGGGTGCCGCGACGCCGCAGCTCCACCCCGAGCCGGGCCGCCAGCGCCGGCCACAGCCGGAGTGACGCGGTGCCGAGCCGCAGCACGTCCTCCTCGCCGTACCAGACCTCGGCGGCCGGGCTCAGCATCCCCGCGGCCGCGTACGACGCCCCGCCGGCCGGGCGCGGGTCGACGACGGCCACGTCGTGGCCCCGGCGCAGCAGCTCGTCGGCGACGGTGAGGCCGACGATGCCGGCGCCGAGCACCTCGACGCGCATCCGGCGACTCATCGGGCGGCTCATCAGGCGGCTCATCAGGCGACCGCCGCGACGAGCTCCTTCGCTGCTGCCACAGGATCGCGATGTCGCCAGATCGCGCCGATCACGGCCACGCCGTGGGCGCCGGCGGCACGCGCGTCGGCGGCGGTGGCAGCAGTGAGCCCACCGATCGCGACGAGGGGGAGGACGCCGGCGGCGACACCGACGGCGTCGACGCCGAGGGGCGCGGGCAGGCCCGCCTTCGAGGCGGTCGCGAACAGGGGGCCGAAGCCGGCGTAGTCGGCGCCGTCGGCCGCCGCGGCCTCGGCCCCGGCCCGGGTCCGGCAGGTCGCACCGATCATGAGCCCGGGCGCCAGGCGGCGGGCGTCGGCGACGGCCAGGTCGTCGGCGCCGAGGTGGACGCCGTCGGCACCGGCCGCGAGGGCGACGTCGAGCCGGTCGTTCACGAGCACGCGGGCGTCGTACGGGCGGACGGCCTCGATCACCGCGCGGCTGAGCGCGACGAGCGAGCGGGTCGACCGACCCTTGGCCCGGACCTGGAAGCCGTCCGTGCCGGCCTCGGCCAGCGCCGGCAGCAGGGACAGGTCGTCGGTGTCGGAGACGAGGCAGAACAGCCTCGGCACCTCGAGGGGGACAGCACGCAGCACAGTCATCTCATCCGTTCCTTCGCCGGCATGATCCGGATCAGGTGTGACGGTCGGAGCGGCTTCAGCTCCCTCTCAGCCCGCTGCCGCGGACTCCCGTGGGTTGTCGCAGATCACACTACTGCACCGCTCGCGACGTCGGCCGGCGCGCCTAGGTAGCGGCGTACGGCGACCGCCGCGGCCCGCCCCGCCCGGTTGCCGCCGATGGTGCTCGCGGACGGCCCGTAGCCGACCAGCTGGACCCGCGGGTCGCGCTCCGCGGTGGTCGCGGTCTGCACGTCGCTACCGCTCTGGAGCAACGCGATGCCGCCCTGCGGACTGCGCAGGTGGAGCGGCGCGAGGTGCGCGACGGCCGGCCGGAAGCCGGTCGCCCAGAGGATCACGTCGACCCGCTCGAACCGGCCGTCGGCCCAGCGGACCCCGTCCGGCTCGATCCGTTCGAACATCGGCAGGCGCCGCTCGTAGGCCCCGAGCCGCGCGGCCTCCTGTTCCTGCGGACGCAGGGCGAGACCGGTGACACTGACGACGCTGGCCGGCGGGAGGCCCTGCCGGACCCGCTCCTGGACCATCTCGATCGCGTGGCGCCCGACGTTCTCGTCGAAGTGCTCGCGCCACACCGGCGGCCGCCGGGTCGTCCACAGGACATCGGTGCGCGGCGCCAGCTCGCCGATGAACTGCACCGCCGAGGCACCGCCCCCCACGACCAGGACCCGCTTGCCGTCGAAGTGCTCCGGCCCCGGGTAGTCCGCCGTGTGCAGTTGCTCGCCGCGGAACTCCCCCGCCCCCGGGTACGACGGCACGAAGGGCTGCGTCCAGGTGCCGGTCGCGTTGACCAGCGTCCGCGTCGTCCACTGCCGTGCGCCCGCGTGCACCACGAGCAGGTCGTCGTCGGTGGTCACGCGGTCCACCCGGACCGGGCGGACGACGGGCAGGTGGCGCGCGGACTCGTAGCGGGCGAACCAGTCGGCGAGCACCACGTTGGCCCGGTCGCCCGAGCCGCCCGGAGCGGGCGCGTCGGGCAGGTCGGCGACCCCGTGGACGTCGTCCATGGTGAGCGAGTCCCACCGGTGCTGCCACGCCCCGCCCGGGCGGTCGTTGGCGTCGAGGAGCACGTGGTCGAGGCCGAGGCGGCCCAGGTGGTACGACGCGGACAGGCCCGCCTGGCCCGCTCCGATCACCACGGCGTCGTACACATGCATGAGGGCGCAACGCCGCACACGGGGCCCGGTCATCCCCTCCGGGCTGGGATTTTGCTCACCCCTCTCACCACGGCACGAGGGAAGCGATAGCCTGTGGCCATCTGTGCGTGACCTACGGGGGCATTGCTCCGTTGAAACTGTGGGAACGACATGGCTTTTTCCCTTCTCGGGGCGGACCGTGGGTTCCGCTTGGGGGACAACGACAACCAAAACACTGTGGGAATGGGGTCCCGTGAACGTCCGTAAGCTCCTGAGCCTGTTCGCCTTCCTGGCGACGGTCTTCGCATTGGTGGCGATCCCGTCGCCGTCCGCGCAGGCCGCACCGGTCGACGACTGGAACTACTCCGCCAACACCGGCGCCACCTATGTCAAGGCGCTCGGTAGCACCGTGTCGTCCGACCTGACCGCGGCGACCGCGATCAGCGGCGGCCCGGCCCGCACGTCGAGCAACAGCACGGCGGCGGCCAACGTCTCCGGCCTGCTGAGCGTCGGCGCTGCCGAGACCAAGACCTGGGCCACCAAGGACGGTGGCAACATCGAGATCAACTCGTGGGCCCGCGTCGCCGGGGTCAACCTGCTCAACGGCCTGATCAAGATCGACGCCGTCGAGAGCACGGTCACCACGACCGGCAAGCCCGACGGCACGAGCTCCGCGGTGGGCAACCACAAGCTGCTCGGCATCAAGATCCTCGGCGTCAACCTGCCGGTCGACATCCCGAAGAACTACTCGGTCAACATCCCGGGCGTCGCCGCGATCAGCCTCAACGCGACCTTCCACGCCGGCACCTCCGAGCTCGCCGGCACCCGCAGCTGGGCGGTCGCCGTGCAGCTGCTGAAGCCGCGCGACGGCTTCAACGCCGGCACGGTCATCGTCGCCAGCCCGGTGAACCACTACCTGCAGGAGGCCGTCCCGGCCGCCAACGCGCCGCGCCTCGGTGGCTTCGCCTACAGCAGCCGGATCCAGGCCAAGGTCGGCACGCAGATCAGCGTCGTCTCCGACCCGACCGCCTACACCGGTACGCCGTTCAACGGCAGCAACGGCACCACGCTGCGCAACTCGACGGCCACGGTGAGCCTCCCGGGCATCGCCACCCTCGGCACGCTGACCTCGACGAGCACGTCCAGCCGTGACTCGACGACCGGCAACGCCGACATCACCAACACCAACAAGACGGTGGGGCTCAACCTCCTCGGCGGCCTGATCAAGGCCGACGCGATCGAGGTCACCGCCAGCGCCAAGCTGGTCGACGGCAAGTGGACGCAGTCCATGAAGATGACGACCGTCAACCTCGTGATCGCCGGCAACGCGATCCCGATCAATGTCTCGCCCAACACGTCCATCGACGTGGCCGGGCTGGGCAAGGTCGAGCTCAACAAGCAGGGTGTCGACGCCAGCAAGAAGATCAACCGGATCGACGGCCTGCGGATCACGCTCAACACGGCCCAGGCCGGCCTCCCGGTCGGCGCCGTGATCGAGTTCGCGATCGCTGCGACGCAGATGACCACTGCCTGACACAGCACCAGCAAGGACGAGGGCCGGGACGCCAGGGGCGCCCGGCCCTCGTCGCATGTCCGGGCTTCGCGGAGGACGCGATATCCTCGGTGCTCGTGGCTGAAGCAGAGTTCCGGTACTCCGACCTCCTCCCGGCGTCGCACGACGACACCCCCTACCGACTGATCACGACCGAAGGTGTCGAGGCCGTCGAGGGCCCGGACGGACAGACCTTCCTCAAGGTCGATCCCGCGGCGATCCAGCGGCTCACCGCGGAGGCGATGCACGACATCAGCCACTACCTGCGCCCCGCCCACCTGAAGCAGCTGCGCAAGATCATCGACGACCCCGAGGCGTCCGGCAACGACCGCTTCGTGGCGCTCGACCTGCTCAAGAACGTCAACATCTCCGCCGGCGGCGTGCTCCCGATGTGCCAGGACACCGGCACCGCCATCGTGATGGGCAAGAAGTCCGAGGGCGTCCTCACCGGCGCCGACGACGGCGAGTGGATCAGCAAGGGCGTGTACGACGCCTACACGAAGCTGAACCTCCGCTACAGCCAGCTCGCCCCGCTGACGACCTACGAGGAGAAGAACACCGGCACCAACCTGCCGGCGCAGATCGAGCTCTACTCCACCGCGCAGGGCCCCAAGGGCCCCGAGTACAAGTTCCTCTTCATGGCCAAGGGCGGCGGCTCGGCCAACAAGTCCTTCCTGTTCCAGGAGACGAAGGCCGTCCTCAACCCGAAGCGGATGCTGGAGTTCCTCGACGAGAAGATCCGCTCGCTCGGCACGGCCGCCTGCCCGCCGTACCACCTGGCGATCGTGATCGGCGGCACCAGCGCCGAGTTCGCGCTCAAGACGGCGAAGTACGCGAGCGCGCACTACCTCGACAACCTGCCGACCGAGGGCTCGATGAGCGCGCACGGCTTCCGCGACCTCGAGCTGGAGGAGGAGGTCTTCAAGCTGACCCAGTCCTTCGGCATCGGCGCGCAGTTCGGTGGCAAGTACTTCTGCCACGACGTCCGCGTGGTCCGGCTCCCCCGCCACGGCGCGAGCTGCCCGGTCGCGATCGCGGTCTCCTGCTCGGCCGACCGGCAGGCGCTCGGCAAGATCACCGCCGAGGGCGTCTTCCTCGAGCAGCTCGAGACCGACCCTGCGCAGTACATGCCCGACGCGGGCGTCGCCGAGGACATCTCCGGCGGCGAGGTCGTGAAGGTCGACCTCAACCGGCCGATGAGCGAGATCCTGGCCCAGCTGTCGTCGTACCCGGTCAAGACGCGGCTCTCGCTGACCGGCCCGCTCGTGGTCGCCCGCGACATCGCGCACGCGAAGATCCAGGAGCGCCTCGACGCCGGCGAGGAGATGCCCGACTACCTCAAGAACCACCCCGTCTACTACGCCGGACCCGCGAAGACCCCCGAGGGCATGGCCTCCGGCTCGTTCGGCCCCACCACGGCCGGCCGGATGGACTCGTACGTGAAGTCCTTCCAGGCCGCGGGCGGCTCGATGGTCATGCTCGCCAAGGGCAACCGCTCCAAGCAGGTCACCGAGGCGTGCGACGAGTACGGCGGCTTCTACCTCGGCTCCATCGGCGGCCCCGCCGCGCGGCTGGCCCAGGACTGCATCAAGAGCCAGGAGGTCATCGAGTACCCCGAGCTCGGCATGGAGGCGGTCTGGAAGATCGAGGTCGAGGACTTCCCGGCGTTCATCGTGGTCGACGACAAGGGCAACGACTTCTTCACCGACCCGGGCGGTGCGGTCACCGTGCCGATCAGTGGTCTTCGGGTGCGCTCCGCGGAGTAGCCCCGCCACGGCACCCTCGCGGTTTCGGCGAAAACGGTCCGCGCGGCTCACCGGGCGTGATCTACTCCCGTCTCGGCGCCATCCGGGTGCCGCCGTTTTCTCGGAAGGCTGAAGATGCTCGGTCGCAACCTTGTCCTCGCGCTGATCGCCGCCCTCGCGGCGACCCTGGTCGGTGTCGTGCCTGCCCAGGCGGCGCCTCCCGACGTCACCGCCATCACGACGTCCAACGCCACGATCTACCCCAACATCCGCACCGCGAAGCGGCCGGGGACCACGACGATCACGGTCGAGAGCACCACCGACGACGTGACCTCGCTGGAGATCCGCAACGCGGCCGACGTCCCGGTGCGGACCTTTGACCTGTCCGCGAGCGACACCGTCCAGTGGGGTGGGCGCGACGCCAGCGCGAACCTGGTGCCTGCCGGCACCTACACCCTGGTCGCGCTCAACGCCGACGGCCCGGCCTCGGTGACCGGCACGGTCACCGTCTCCCTGCAGCGGCTCGTCCGCAAGACCTACACCGTGCGCGTGCTGCCGACGTCGCAGTACTGGAAGTACGTCGGCAAGTGCTCCACCCTCCGCAAGCCGTCGCGACGCGGGTGGACCGGCTCGTACGGCTACTACGCCAACACCCGGTGCGGCACCCAGACCTGGGACGCGAGCGCGGTGATCACCGTGCACGCCGTCCGGGTCCCCCGCGCCGAGCGCTACGTGGACGCCCGGATCGACACCTACGGTGGGGCCGCGAAGGCCAAGCCCCGCAGCCGCGGCGGCATCGAGTACTGGAACGAGCCCGGCCAGAAGTGGACGGCGTTCCGCTACACCGCGTCCAACGTCGGCTGGCACAACGGCGCCACCTCCGGCGCCGGCGGGCTCGTGGACGCGGAGCGCTACATCGCCTGGCGCTACATGGCGGCCTACAAGTCGCAGTACGACGTCGCGAGGTTCCGCATCACCGTGCACTACGACGTCCTCAGCGCCAGCTGAGCCCGGCCCGCGGGCTCCCGGCCGGGAACCCGCGGGACCGCCGGTCCGTTGACCAGGCATGCGCTGCCCCGTTGACGAGACCACGCTGGTGATGAGCGAGCGGAACGGCATCGAGATCGACTACTGCCCACAGTGCCGCGGCGTCTGGCTGGACCGCGGCGAGCTGGACAAGATCATCGACCGGTCGGTCGGGATGCCCGCGCCGCAGGCCCCCCAGCAGCCGCCACGCCAGCAGCAGTACGACCGCTACGACGACCGTCGCGACGCCGGCCACTACAAGAAGCGGAAGAAGGAGAGCTGGCTCTCCGAGCTCTTCGACTGATCGTGGAGGCCCCCGATCTCGGCGACGTCCCCTGGGGCGTCGCCGTAGTCGAGGGGGGGCGAGGGTCACCACGACGAGCCACCGGCTGCCCGACCGGGTCGGGACGGACCTGTTCGTGCCGCGCTGACCGTGCCTGACCCGTTCCGGTCACGCTTCCGACGAAGATGCTCCCGGACGACGGGGCGCGACGTACGATCCCTCCGGCGCCGAGGGAGCGCCTGTCTCGGGGAGGAACCTTCATGCGTCGCGCACTCGTCGCCCTGCTCATCGCCTGCTCGGCCACCGTCGTCGGGGTCGCCCCGGCCGGTGCGGCCACCGCGCCGATCATCGACACGATGGACTGGGCGACCACGCCCGGCCATGTCACGGGCACGGTCACCTCCGACGCGGCATGGGTCCACGTCGCGCTGGGCGAGCACGGCACCTGGCCGGGTGACAAGGGCTTCTTCGCCGTCGATCCCGTCTCCCACCAGGCCTCCTTCGATCTCGAGACGTGGGGCTTCCACAGCGCCGGCGGGCCCGCGACCCAGGTCGGGGTGACACCGTGCACCAGCGACGCGCTCGCGTCGTGCACCACGGACGGCGACCAGCCGCTGACCCTCTCCGAGGTGTTCCAGCCCACCGACGTGCGTCCGGAGATCACCCTCTCCCCTGCCGACGGCACCGTCGGTGCGGGCGAGCAGCTGGACCTGACCGTGTCCGACCCCGTCGGTGGGGGCCTGCTGAAGGCGTGGTGGATCGCGCAGGAGGACGGTGGTACGACCGCCGCCCAGGTGATCGACCGCAACGGGACGACGCAGGTCACGATCGGCGAGGGCGTCGGGACCGTCCGGGTGGTGCGTTGCTCGGACCTCCCGACGGCCGAGCTGTCCTGCCACCACTTCGAGCCGCCGCTCGACTACCCGGTCGAGGCGCACCGCACGGACACCGTCCTCGCCAGCGTCGCCGGTCCCGCGACCGCCGCGCACCCCTCGATCGACGTCACGATCCACTCGACCCTCGGCGACAGCGTCGTCACCGTCGACTGGCGCCTGACGAATCCGTGGGGCGGCGAGCTTCCCGAGGCGCCGAGCGGCCAGGCCACCGGCACGACCGCAGCCGACGGCACCTTCTCGTTCTCCGTCGACGCGACCGGCCTGCCGACCGACGCCTACGGCCTGACCGGTTCGGTCCACGTGACCAGCCCGACCTGGGGCGAGTTCACGACCGCGCTCCCCGCCGAGGGCCCGTGGATCGACGTCGACACCGACGCGCCCTCAGTCACCTCGATCACCGCCTCGCGCTCGATCGTCCGACCGGAGTCCTCGACCAACAGCACGGTCGGCATCGACGCCCTCGGCCCGAACGCCGGCGCCGGCGACGCGTTCGTCGTCCTCAACCCGTCCGGCCAGCCGATCCGGGTCCTCGACACCACCGTCGAGCCGGGGACGGCCTGGCACGCGAGCTTCGACGGCCGGCGCGACGACGGCACGCCGTTGCCCTCGGGCGTCTACACGATCATCCTGCGCGACCCGGCCGGCAACGTCGGCGGCACGTCGGTCACGGTCCGCGTGCAGCGGCTCGTCAGCAAGACCTACCGGGTGAACCTGACCGCGCGCGGCTCCAAGGTCGACCAGTACGTCGGCCGCTGCTCGTCCCTGCGCACGCCCGCGTCGCGCGGCTGGTCCAGCTCGCTCGGGTACTACGCGAACACCCGCTGCCGGTCGACCCGCTGGGCCGACGCCGCCGTGGCGACCCAGCACCGCACGGTGCTGCCCGTCGCGGCGTCGTACGTCGACGTGCAGCTGTCCACCTACAGCGGCGCCTCCCGCGGCTACGGCCGCTCCCAGGCGGTCATGCTCTACGACAACCCGTCGGAGACCGCCGCCGTCGCCTCACGCACCCTCGGCTCGCCGCTCGCGACCCGAGCAGCGGCGCGGGTGCCCGCCGCCAAGGTGCTGCGCACCGTCGGGGGCCGGCGCTACGTCTACTGGGAGGTCGCGACGGCGTACGGCCAGCGCTACGACGTGAAGGGCTTCACGATCGTCGCGCACTACAAGGTCTGGGCCTGATCCCCCGGCGGTACTGCGATCAGGCCGGCCGGGCCGCGACCGTCGGCGACGGCAACCGGACCAGCTCCTCGAGCTGACGCACGATCGCGGCCGGCGTCACCGGGCGTGGCTGGGCCAGGACGGCGAGCAGCGAGTCCACCGACTGCGCGACCGTGAACTCGGCGGCAGCAGCGGCACGCCCGGCCGCGCCGACCGGACCCGCCCGGGCCGCACGGGCGATGCCGGCGGCCAGCGCCTCCGCGTCGTCGGGCGCGACCAGGGCCAAGCCTCCGCAGTCGGTCTCCGGGAGTCCGCCGTCGTCGGAGGCGACCACACGGCAGCCCGCGTGCTGCGCCTCGATCGAGACGATGCCGAAGGTCTCGTGCCAGTACTGGCTGTTGGAGGGCATCACGACGACGTCGAACTGCGCCATGAGCGCGGCCATGGCGGCGGGGGTGCGCCGGGCCGCCACGACCTCGATGCCGGGATGGGCGTCGAGCAGCCGGCGGATGATCCGGCCCTGGGGACGCTCGGCCCCCGCGAGGGTCACCGTGAAGGAGAGCTGCTCGTCGCCCTCGATGAGGTCGCTGTGCAGGGCCGCGAGGAGGGTGTAGATGCCCTTCTCCGGCGTCAGCCGGCCGGCGTACAGCACCCGGACCTGCCCGGGCACGGCGCGCGGACGCACCACCCGGGCGAAGACCGGCTCCGCGAACGGGTACACGACCTCGATGGTGGGCGGATCGACGTCGAGGAAGTCCGCCCACAGCAGGGCAGCGAACCGGCTGGTCGCGATGAGCGTGCGGTCCCGCGTCGCCTCGGCGACAGCGGCGCGCTGACGCGCGCGCAGCGGAGGCGGGACGTGGAGGATCTGGTAGGCCGGCTCGAGCAGGGGCACCAGCGGGGCCTCGCTGACGAACACGACCGGCCCGGCGAGCAGCGCCAGGTCGTCGGTCGACGGCAACGCGAGGAAGGAGATCCCGTCGAACTCGGACCTGCCGTCGTCCTCCCCCAGCCCGACCGTCACCACCTGCGCGGCCACCCCGCGCCGGTTCAGCTCACGGACCTGGCCGATCGTGTAGTTCTCCGATCCTCCGGTGCCGGCGGGCAGGCGCTCATGGGGCGACCAGACGAAGGAGATCATGGGACTCCGCTACGGGCCGGGCACTCGGGTCCACCCACGCCGCGCACGTCGCTGCTGGTGCCAGCGCCCGTGTCTCGGCGAGGTCCGCGTGTGACGGCCTGGCAATTGCAGTCTCCCTCCGAGTGTGGCACGCCCCTCCACGATCCCGCATTCGGAGCCCCCCGGATCCGCGCTAACGTCGAAGCGTGAGCAACGACGACTTCCGGATCGAGCACGACTCCATGGGCGAGGTCCGGGTCCCGGCCGCGGCCCTGTGGCAGGCGCAGACCCAGCGCGCGGTCGAGAACTTCCCGATCAGCGGCACGCCCATCGAGCCGGCGCTGGTGCACGCGCTCGGCGAGGTCAAGGCGGCCGCGGCACGTGCCAACGCCGACCTCGGCGTCCTCCCGGCCGACCTGGCGGGCGCGATCGCCGACGCGGCCCGCGCGGTCGCCGAGGGGGCCCACGACGCCGAGTTCCCGATCGACGTGTTCCAGACCGGCTCCGGGACCAGCTCCAACATGAACGCCAACGAGGTGATCGCGACGCTCGCCGGCCGGGCGGGCGTCGCGGTCCACCCCAACGACCACGTCAATGCCAGCCAGTCGAGCAACGACACCTTCCCGACGGCCATCCACGTCGCGGCGACGCTGGCCGTGGTCCGTGACCTGCTGCCGGCCCTCGACGTGCTCGCCACCTCGCTGGAGGCGAAGGCGGCCGAGTTCGCGGACCTCGTGAAGTCCGGCCGCACGCACCTGATGGACGCGACGCCGGTGACGCTCGGCCAGGAATTCGGCGGGTACGCCGCCACCGTCCGCTACGGCGCCGAGCGGCTCGCGTCCGTCCTCCCCCGGGTGCGCGAGTTGCCGCTGGGCGGCACGGCGGTCGGCACCGGCATCAACACGCCCCCGGGCTTCGCCGCGGCGGCGATCGAGGCGCTCAGCGTGGCGACCGGGCAGGTGTTCACGGAGGCGCGCAACCATTTCGAGGCGCAGGGCACACGGGACTCGCTCGTCGAGCTCAGTGGCGTGCTGAAGACCATCGCGGTCGGCCTGACCAAGATCTGCAACGACCTGCGCTGGATGGGCTCGGGGCCGACCACCGGCCTCGCCGAGATCCACCTGCCCGACCTCCAGCCGGGGTCGTCCATCATGCCCGGCAAGGTCAACCCGGTGCTGCCCGAGGCGACGTTGATGGTGTGCATGCAGGTGATCGGCAACGACGCGACCGTCACCGCGGCAGGCGCCAGCGGCAGCTTCGAGCTCAACGTCGCCATGCCCGTGATCGCCCGCAACCTGCTGGAGTCGGTGCGGCTGTTGTCGACCTCGACCACCACGCTGGCCCAGCGGTGCATCGACGGCATCAGCGCCGATGCGGAGCGGATGCACCGCTACGCGGCATCCTCGCCGTCCGTGGTGACCCCGCTGAACCGCCACATCGGCTACGAGGCAGCCGCCAAGGTGGCCAAGCAGGCACTGGCCACCGGGACCACGATCCGCGAGACCGTCCTGGCGCTCGGGTACGTCGAGCGCGGCGAGCTCACCCTCGAGGAGCTCGACGCCGCGCTCGACCTCGCCGCGATGACGCGGCCCTGAGCGCGGGGGCGGTCAGGCCTTCTTGCGACCGGTCAGGGACGCGGCCACGATGACCGCCACGGCCGCGACGCCGATCTGCCAGGCGTGCCGCAGCCAGTCGATGCCGTTCGTGGTGTTGTCCCACGTGGCCTCGTGGCCGTCGAAGTTGCCGTTGTTGCTGCCGAACAGGCCCCAGTAGACGAAGCTGCCCACCAGCATGCCGACGATGCCGCACACGATCGTCAGCCAGAGCGGGAACTTCGTGCGGTCGCCCGGCGCGACGGCCTTGCCGAGCAGGCCGATGACGGCACCGCCGACGATGGTCACGATGATGGTCCAGAGCATCACGGGCTCCTTCGGTCGAGCGGGGCACCCGAGCCCCGCGCCTGCAGGCATCATGCACCCGCGAGCACCCCGCGTTGGGGACGTCGACCTCGGATCCGGGAGGATGGTCCCCGTGGCCGAGCTCCTGACTGCCCTCGTCGACGGCACCGGACGCCCCGTCACCGTCGACGGTACGACGCTCGACGCGGCCGGCCTCCTCGGGGCGGCTGCCGCGCTCCGCGAGCCGCTGGCGGGCCGCGGCCGGGTCGCGGTGCACGCGACGCCGAGCATGGAGACCGTGGTCGCGGTGGTGGGCGCCCTGCTGGCCGGTGCGACCGTCGTGCCCGTCCCGCCCGACTCGGGAGCCGCCGAGCTGCGCCACCTGCTCGGCGACAGCCGCCCGGAGTGCTGGCTCGGCACCGCCCCGCCGGAGGTGCACGGGATCGAGCACGTGCCGGTCGACCTGGCCGCCCGGGCGTCGTACACGCCGGCGGAGGTGGGCGACGACGCGATCGCCTTCGTGCTCTACACGTCGGGGACGACCGGCCTGCCCAAGGGCGTGCTGCTCCCCCGCGCGGCGCTGGCCGCCGGGCTCGACGGACTGGCCGACGCGTGGGCGTGGACCGCGGACGACGTCCTCGCCCACGGGCTTCCGCTCTTCCACGTGCACGGCCTCGTGCTGGGCGTCCTGGGCCCGCTGCGGACCGGCAGCGGGCTGGTGCACACCGGCCGCCCCACGCCCGAGCGGTACGCCGACGCGGCGCGCGCCGGCGCCACGCTGCTCTTCGGCGTGCCGACCGTCTGGAGCCGGGTCGTGGAGTCGCCCGGGCACGCCGCGGCCCTCCGCGACGTCCGGCTGCTGGTCTCCGGCAGTGCCGCCCTGCCGGTCCCGGTGTTCGACCGCCTGCGGGAGCTGACCGGCCACGACGCCGTCGAGCGCTACGGCATGAGCGAGACCCTGATCACCGTCGCCACGCGGGCCGACGGGAGGCGCCAGGCCGGCTGGGTCGGCGTACCGGTCGACGGCGTGGAGACCAGGCTGCGCGACGAGGACGGCGCGCCCGTCCCGCACGACGGCGAGTCGGTGGGCGGCCTCGAGGTCCGCGGGCCGACCCTCTTCGCCGGCTACCTCAACCGCGCGGAGGCCACCGCCGAGGTGTGGACCGACGACGGCTGGTTCCGCACCGGCGACGTCGCCTGCATCGCGCCCGACGGCCGCCACCGCATCGTCGGTCGGGCCTCGGTCGACCTGATCAAGTCGGGGGGCTACCGGATCGGCGCCGGCGAGATCGAGTCCACGCTGCTCGGCCACCCCGCCGTCGCGGAGTGCGCCGTCGTCGGCGCCCCCGACGAGGACCTCGGCCAGCGGATCGTCGCGTACGTCGTCACCCGCACGCCCGTCGCCGACGAGGCCGCGCTGGGCGCCGAGCTCACCGCCCGGGTCGGCGCGGAGCTGTCCGCGCACAAGCGGCCGCGCGAGGTGCGCTTCGTCTCCTCACTCCCCCGCAACGAGATGGGCAAGGTGCAGAAGTCACGGCTGGCCTGAGACGGTCGGCCGTCGCGCGACCGTGCCGGCCCGGAGCCGCAGGGAGCGAGGAACGAGCGACCGGAGGCGGAGGGAGGCGCCGTTGCGCGAGCCGACGGTCTTGCCGCCAGGCGGGCGCTACCACCTACGAACGGCAACTGCGCGCGCGGCAGCGCGGCGCGAGGCACGAGCGACGCGCTCGCGCCATCCGGCTAGTACCAGCCGTGGGACTCCGAGTGGCCCCAGGCGCCGCACGGGCTGCCGTAGCGGCTCTGGATGTAGCCCAGGCCCCAGCGGATCTGGGTGGCCGGGTTGGTGGCCCAGTCCGCACCGGCGGAGGACATCTTGGAGCCGGGGAGGGCCTGCGGGATGCCGTAGGCGCTCGAGCTCGGGTTGTCGGCGTTGACGCGCCAGCCGGACTCGCGGGTCCACAGCGAGTCGAGACAGCTGAACTGGTCGGAGGAGAAGCCGAACTCGGACAGCAGCGCGCGGGCGATGTCGCGCGGGTCGGAGTCGGAGAGCCGGCGCTCGTCGGTCATCGCGGAGCCCGCGGACTCGTCGAGGGTGGCCGTCTTGACCGGGTCGGCCTCCGGTCGCCGGTCCGAGCGGGACAGCGCGGCCTCACGGCGATCGGCGACCGCGGTCGCCTGGACCTCGCCCGCGGCCTTCAGCGCGTCGATGTCGGCGCTGGCCGTGGAGGCGGGGACGTCGTTGCCGAAGACCCCGGCGGCCACCGAGACTCCGGTGACGGCGACAGCGACCGACGACATGACGACGACATTGCGGGCTGCCTTGCGAGGTGCTTCGGCGAGATGGGCATGCTTCGGCTTTCCGCGGTGCTTGGGCGCAGGCCCTTTCCCGTGGCTCGGTGCGTGCTTCGACAAAATTCTCGACTTCGGGCTCGACTGCAGGACTCTGGTCACCGCCCGATCGGGCCCGACTCCGTTGTCATCACCGCCGGCGACCAGCCTTCACCCTGCCTGACGGTCGGGCGTGGTGCAAACCGAACCGCCCATCCCGCGTGGCCGCTTTCGGCCAGCACCGCCACCCTCGTCCCAGCAGTCACACGAGCCACGGCGACGGCGGACCGGGCCACGCCCGTGCGCCGACGACCTACCCTTGCCGGGTGCACCGGATCTTCACGACCAGCGTCGCGTCCGTCTACCCCCACTACGTCGCCAAGGTCGAGAAGAAGGGCCGTACGAAGGCCGAGCTGGACGAGGCCGTCCGCTGGCTGACCGGTTTCAGCCAGGACGCGCTGCAGGCCCATCTCGACGCCGGTACGACGTTCCTGGACTTCTTCGACGACGCCACGCTCACGCCGCAGGCGGCCCTGATCACGGGCAGCGTGTGCGGCATTCGGGTCGAGGACGTCGAGGACCCGCTGATGCAGAAGATCCGCTACCTCGACAAGCTGGTCGACGAGCTGGCGAAGGGCAAGGCGCTGGAGAAGGTGCTCCGCCAGCCCGCCGACTGAGGCTGAGAGGTCCCTGCGTCGTCAGACGACGACGTTCTCCAGCATCTCGGTCACGAGCGCGGCGATCGGCGAGCGCTCCGAGCGGGTCAGCGTGACGTGCGAGAACAGCGGGTGGCCCTTGAGCTTCTCCACCACCGCGACGATGCCGTCGTGGCGGCCCACCCGGAGGTTGTCGCGCTGGGCGACGTCGTGGGTGAGCACGACCTTCGAGTTGGCCCCGATCCGCGAGAGCACCGTCAGCAGGACGTTGCGCTCGAGCGACTGTGCCTCGTCGACGATCACGAAGGAGTCGTGCAGCGAGCGGCCGCGGATGTGGGTCAGGGGGAGCACCTCGAGCATGCCGCGGTCGAGGATCTCGTCGACCACGTCACGCGAGGTGAGCGCGCCGAGGGTGTCGAACACCGCCTGGCCCCAGGGCGACATCTTCTCCGACTCCGAGCCGGGCAGGTAGCCCAGCTCCTGGCCACCGACCGCGAAGAGCGGGCGGAAGACGACGACCTTCTTGTGCTGCTGGCGCTCCATGACCGCCTCCAGGCCCGCGCACAGCGCAAGCGCCGACTTGCCGGTGCCCGCGCGCCCGCCGAGGGACACGATGCCCACGTCGGGGTCGAGCAGCAGCTCGAGCGCGATCCGCTGCTCGGCGCTGCGGCCGTGGATGCCGAACGCCTCGCGGTCGCCGCGGACCAGGTGCACCTGCTTGTCCGGTCCGACCCGGCCGAGCGCGGTGCCCCGGTCGGACAGCATCACCAGGCCGGTGTGGCACGGCAGCTCACGGGCCTCGGCGAGGTCGAGCGTGCCGTCGTCGTACAGCTCGTCGAGGTCGGAGGCGGACACCTCGATCTCCGTCATTCCGGAGTAGCCGGTGTCGGAGTCGCTGATCGCCTCGCCGCGGTACTCCTCCGCATCCAGGCCGACCGCGGAGGCCTTGATCCGCATCGGGAGGTCCTTGGAGACCAGGGTGACCTGGTGCCCCTCGTCGGCCAGGTTGCGGGCCACGGCCAGGATCCGGGTGTCGTTGTCGCCGAGGCGGAAGCCGGACGGCAGCGAGGTGGCGTCGGTGTGGTTGAGCTCCACGCGGACCGTGCCACCGAGCTCACCCACGGGGACAGGCGTGTCGAGGCGGCCGTGACTGATCCGCATCTCGTCGAGCGAGCGCAGGGCACTGCGCGCGAAGTAGCCCAGCTCGGGGTGGTGCCGCTTGGCCTCGAGCTCGGTGATCACGACCACCGGGAGGACGACCTCGTGCTCCTCGAACCGGCGCAGGGCGGTCGGGTCCGCGAGCAGGACGCTCGTGTCGAGGACGTAGGTACGGCGCTGCGCGCTGGTCTGTGCCCCATCGTGTGATGCCACGATTTCACCTCACCGGACCGCGCGCGCCCACCAGGGCCGCTCCCGGCCCTATTCCTTGTGGACGGACCGGGTTGCGCAATCGTGAATTGTCACGTCGGGCCTCCCGATGTGGCCGGCTTCCCCACCTGCCACTGCCACGGAAGGTACGCCTCGGACCGGGCGATTTCGGGCGACACGCGGATCTCCGAGGTTAACGTCGTGTGACGGTTGGTCTCGTCCCTCAGACGCGCCGGTAGGCCAGATCGGTGATCGCGCGCTCCTTCGCGATGCCCTTGCGCTCGAACTTCGTGACGGGCCGCTCGGCCCACCGGTCGACGACTCCACCCTCGAGCAGCGGCTCGGCGTCGAGCACCTCGAGCATCTGCTCGGCGTAGTCCGCCCAGTCGGTCGCGAGCCGCCACAGCCCGCCCGGGACCAACCGCGTGGCGACCAGCCGCGCGTACTCCGGGACCACCAGCCGCCGCTTGTGGTGCCGGGTCTTGTGCCACGGGTCGGGGAAGAAGGTCCACAGCTCGCTGACGGTGCCCTCCGCCAGCAGGTTCTCGAGGGTCCACACCGCGTCGACGCTGGAGAAGCGGACGTTGTCGGCGCCCGCCTCCGCCACCCGGCCGAGGCTCTCGGCGACCCCGGGCCGCTACACCTCCAGCGCGAGGATGTTGTACGACGGCCGGGCGGCCGCCAGCGCGGCGGTCGCCTCGCCCACGCCACCGCCGATCTCGACGATGAGCGGGGCCTCCCGCCCGAACCAGTCGGTCCAGCTGAACCCGGGCTCGTCGACC
>DATLIG010000048.1:0-4100 GCA_035539555.1 Nocardioides sp.
GTGTCCGGCTGGCGCCGAAGCAGTCGGTGGTCTTCTTCGGGGCCTTCGACGTCGACGCCTCCGCGGTCCTGGTGACCTCCTCGGGCTCGAGCACGGCGCTGCCCGGCACCGAGCCCGGCGCGGTCAAGGTGACGCCCTTCAGCGAGTACCCCGCCAAGGGCCGCGGCACCGGCGGCGTGCGCTGCCACCGCTTCCTCAAGGGCGAGGACACCTTGGTCTTCGCATGGGCCGGCCCGGCGCCGGCCCGCGCGGCCGCGGCCAGCGGTGCCCCGGTCGACCTGCCCGAGGGCGGTGGGCGTCGCGACGGCAGCGGCGTACCGGGGAGCCAGCCGATGATCGCCGCGGCCGGACCGCTGACGGCGTCCCTTGCCGGCGGCGCCCCGGAGGGCGCGGCCGGGGCGCCCTCCACCGATGTGTCAGGGTGACCCCATGACGACCTCGACCCGTGTCGCCGCAGGCCTGCTCACCGGACTGTTCGCCGTCAGCGGCCTCACCGCCTGCTCCGGCGACGACGGCGGTGGCGGCGACGCCCCCTCGTGGAGCGACGCGGGCGAGAAGGCCAAGGAGCTGCTCGACGGCACCAGCGGCATCGAGGTGTCGATCTCGACCGGCGACGACCCGGGCGTCGACTACCTCTCCGCCGCCAGCGGCACGATCGTCGCCGACCCGCCCGCCTTCGAGGGCTCGGTCAGCGGCTCGGTGTCCGGCTTCGCCGTCACCGACGTCCCGGTCATCTCGGTCGGCGGCACGCTCTGGATCAACCACGCGCTGCTCGGCGGCTGGAGCGACAAGTACCAGCCCGAGGATCTCTGCGCTCCCGACCCCGCCACGCTCCTCTCCCCCGACTCCGGGGTCTCCAACGTGCTCACGACCAGCAAGGACGTGAAGGCGGGCGAGTCCGAGCGCGGCGGCGCGGACAACAAGCAGGTCTTCCACACCTACTCGGGCACGGCCACCGGTGACGCGATCCGCGAGATCCTCCCCTGCGCCGAGGGCGACTCGTTCGAGGCGACCTACCGCCTCGACGACGACGGCTACCTCCGCACCGCCCGGCTGACCGGGGTGTTCTTCCCGGACGCCGACGAGGTCACCTACACGATCGACGTCACCGAGTACGACGTCACCAAGGACATCTCCGCACCGGAATGACCGGCCTGGACGATCACCCAGCCGCGCGTCCCGCGGGACGCGACCGCCTCCTGCTGACGCTGTGCGCGGTCGCGGTGGCCTTCGCCGCGGTCGACACCTACGTCGTCGTCCTCGCGCTCCCCGACATGATGGCCGGCGTCGGCATCCCCGTCGACGAGCTCCAGCGGGCGGCACCGATCGTGTCCGGCTTCCTGCTGGGCTACGTCGCGATGCTGCCGCTGATCGGCCGGGTCGCCGACCTGCGCGGACAGGTGCCGGTGCTGGCGATGTCGCTGGTGCTGTTCGCGATCGGCTCCTTCGTCACCGCGATCTCCTACGACCTGCCGAGCATGGTCGCCGGCCGCTTCCTGCAGGGCGTCGGCGGCGGCGGGCTGGTGCCGGCGACGATGTCGCTGGTCGCCGCCCTCTACCCCGTCGAGCGGCGCGGGCTCCCGCTCGGCCTGGTCTCGGCGGTGCAGGAGTTCGGCAGCGTCCTCGGCCCGCTGTTCGGTGCGCTGGTCCTGTCCTTCACCACGTGGCGCGGCATCTTCGCCATCAACCTCGCCGGCGGCGCGGTGCTCCTCGTCGCCGTCTCGGCCCTCGCCCGCCACCACGCGACCTCCCCGGTGGTCGAGGAGGTCGCGCCGCACTCCCCGGTGGTCGAGGAGGTCGCGCAGCGACCGTCACGAGACCCCCGCAACCCACGCACCCTCCTGGCCCGGGCGATCGCCCTGCTCCTCCTCGCCGCCACCGTCGGCACCGGACTGGTCACCTTCCTCCAGCCGCCCGACCTCCAGCGCGACCTGACCTGGGGCCAGCTCTTCATCCCGTACGTCGACGGCGGCAGCCGCTGGGTGACCCCGATCGGCGTCGCCACCATCGCCGCCTTCATCGCGCTCGCACTGTGGTGCTGGTTCGTCCCGCGCGCGCTCGTCGACCTGCGCGGGTGGCTCGGCCACCTCGTCGCCGCCGACCTGCTGGGCGCGACGCTCCTGGCCGCGCTGCTCGGCGGCATCGTGCTCGCCTTCGCGACGGCCGACCCCGAGGTCGCCGTCTTCTCGCCGCAGGGGCCGTGGTTCCTCGCCGGGTCCGCGATCGCGCTGGTCCTGCTGCTGCTGCACCTGCGCCGTGCGGCCGACCCGATCGTCCCCCGCGGCGCGCTGCGGGCCACGCCCGCGTGGGGCTCGCTGGTCGTCAGCTTCCTCGTCGGCTGGGCGCTGATCGCTGCCCTCGTCGACATCCCGCTGTTCGCCCGCACGACCACGGAGCGCGACTCGCAGCTGGGCGCGGCGCTGGTCCTGCTCCGGTTCCTGGCCGCGCTGCCGATCGGCGCGCTCGTGGGTGGCTGGCTCCTGCGACGCGTGCCCGCCGGCGTACTCACGGCGGTCGGGATGGCCGCCGCCGGCGCCTCGTTCCTCGTGATGGCGCAGTGGGACAAGGCCAGCCTCGACGGGTTCGCCAGCAACCTCCCGCTCGTGCTCGGCGGCTTCGGCTTCGGCCTCGCGCTCGCCCCGGTCAACGCCGCGATCCTGGCCACCACCGACGACGACACGCACGGCCTCGCCAGCGCGCTGGTGGTGGTCGCGCGGATGGTGGGGATGCTCGTCGGCATCTCGGCGCTCACGACGATCGGCCTGCGCCGGCTGTACGCCGCGCAGGAGGCCGACCCCGACCTCAGCATCCTCGAGCTCGGCATCGTGCAGGAGCACGCGGTCTTCGTCGGAGCGGCCTTCGCCGCCTTCGCCGCCGGCATGCTGGCGCTGGTCCTTTTCGCCCGGGCGGGCACCCGAGGAGTGGACACTGCCGAAGCACTGCGCGTTGCTGGCTAATCTCTGAGCATGGGCGATTTCGATGACCTCCTGAAGGCCAACCAGGACTACGCAGCGACCTTCGACCAGGCCGGGTTCGACGGCAAGGCACACGCCGGTGTGGCGATCGTGACCTGCATGGACTCGCGGATCGACCCGCTCAACATGCTGGGCCTCAGCTACGGCGACGCGAAGATCTTCCGAAACCCCGGTGGCCGGATCACCGAGGCCGCCCTCGAGGCGCTGGTCCTCGGCTCGCACCTGCTCAACGTCGACCGGATCCTCGTGATCCCGCACACCCGCTGCGCCATGGCGGCCAACTCCGAGGCCGACATCCACGAGAAGATCGGCGCCGCGGTCGGCCAGGACGTCACCTGGCACGCCTTCCACGTCATCCCGGACCAGAAGGCCGCCCTCGCCGAGGACGTCCGCAAGGTCCGCTCGCACCCGCTGATCCCCGACACCGTCAAGGTCGGTGGCTTCATCTACGACGTCGACACGGGCCTGCTCTCGCAGCAGGTCTGACCACCCGGGGTCGAGGAGACCCCCGGGCCCGACGCCCGGGGTCTCAGCGCCCGATCAGCGGCGCCAGCGACCGGTCCACCAGCGCACCGGGGAACTCGTCGAGGCGCTTCCCGAGCGTCGCCAGGTCGCCGATCGCCGTGATCCGGTCCAGCAACGCCGTCGTGTCCGCGATCAGGTCGCCGAGGGGCACGTCGACGAGCAGCGGGCAGTCGACGGCTCCCCCGTCCGGCTCGGGCGCCGCCTCCGGCGTCCAGCAGCCGACCTCGAGCACCAGGTAGGCGTTGCGGCCCACCCCCTCGGCCCGCGGGTCGACGTACCAGAACAGGTCGCCGACCGGGATCCGCAGGTGCCCGCGCCGCGTCTTCGCTCCCCGCGCCTTGAGCAGCTTGACGACCGCTGCCCGGCTCTCGCTCACCACGTGACCATCGTCACGCGTCAAGCGCTTCCATGTCGACCTCGTAGGCACCCTGCACGATGAACTCCTTGCGCGGAGCGACGTCGCTGCCCATCAGCAGCTCGAAGACCTCGGCGGAGAGGTTGGCGTCGTCGACCGTGAGCCGGCGGAGGGTACGACGGCGGGGGTCCATCGTCGTCTCGGCGAGCTGGTCGGCATCCATCTCACCCAGGCCCTTGTAGCGC
>DATLIG010000049.1:0-8159 GCA_035539555.1 Nocardioides sp.
GCGTAGAACTCGGCTGCCTCCTGCGACCCGACCGGCAGGTAGCAGACCATGACGTCAACCTTGGCGTCCTTGAGGGCCTGGACGACGTCGACCGGCTCGGCGCCGGACTCGTCGATCGTCAGGCGGTAGTACTTGCCCAGACCGTCGAGCGTCGGGCCGCGCTGGACCTCGACACCGAGCGTCGGGACGTCGGCGAACTTGATGGTGTTGTTCTCCGAGGCGCCGATGGCCTCGGACAGGTCGGTGCCGACCTTCTTGGCGTCGACGTCGAACGCGGCGACGAACTCGACGTCACCCACGTGGTAGTCGCCGAACTGGACGTGCATGAGCCCCGGGACGGTGCTCGAGGCATCGGCGTCCCGGTAGTACTGCACGCCCTGGATGAGGGACGTGGCGCAGTTGCCCACGCCCGCGATCGCTACTCGAACCGAACCCATGGGGTTTCCTTCCTTGGTACTCATGACATCTCGTGAATGTGCTGTGCCTGATCGGGGGGTGAGGGTGATCAGGACGTCGTCGGTGACGTCGGCGTCTCCGGCGCTGGTGCTGGCTGGCCCTGCACGTTCCGCTCGGCGTTGATGAGGTCCGAGAGCCACCGGACCTCACGCTCGACCGACTCCACACCGTGGCGCTGGAGCTCCGCGGCGTAGCGGTCGGCCTCCGCCTGGGTCATCGCGAGCTCCCGCTGCACCCGGTCCAGCCGCTCCTGGAGGCGCGAGCGACGTCCCTCGAGGACGCGCAGGCGGATCTCCATGTCGGTGGACGAGAAGAAGCGGAACCGGATGTCGAAGTTGTCGTCCTCCCAAGCGGCAGGACCCACCTCCGACATCAGGCGGGAGAACTCGGCGGTGCCCAGCTCGGTCACCTTGTAGACGATGCGCTGCCGGCGGGACTGCGGGCCGGAGGGCACGACCTCCTCGATGAGGTTGCCGCGGAGCATCTTCTTCAGCGCCGGGTAGAGCGACCCGTAGGACAGCAGTCGACCCCAACCGAGCATCAGGTTGAGCCGCTTGCGCAGCTCGTAGCCGTGCATGGGTCCCTCGTGCAGCAGTCCGAGGACCGCCAGCTCGATGGTGTCTCCACGCCGTGCCATGCGACCTATCGTAGCGATATATCCGCGGAACGTGAACTCTCGATGGATCGGGAGTGTCCGGGGAGGGTCTCGTGACGGTCGCTGCGCGACCTCCTCGACCACCGGGCCGGCGGTGGCTGCGCGACCTCCTCGACCATCCGGGTCGCGTGCGAAGTCGGGACGACGACCCCTGCGGCCGTACCCTGTCCTGCGTGGTCGAGGGAAAGCGCAAGGCAGGCGGGTCCTCCTCCGGACGCAGCAAGCGGTCGGGGAAGAAGGGCGACCGTGCTCCGCGCACGTGGAAGCAGCGACTGAAGCGGATCACCCTGTGGGGGTTGGTCACCGCCGTCGTGCTCGGGCTGCTCGGGGTGCTGGGCTTCTGGATCGCGTACAAGAATGTCGACATCCCCAACCCCAACGAGGAGTTCCTCACCGAGACCACGCGCGTCTACTACGACGGCGGCAAGGCGGAGATCGGGCAGTTCGCCGTCCAGAAGCGCGACTCGATCGGGTACGACGAGATGCCGCAGACCATCAAGGACGCGGTGGTCGCCGCTGAGAACCAGAGCTTCTGGACCGACAACGGGATCGACCCCAAGGGCATCCTCCGGGCGGCCTTCAGCAACGCCCAGGGCAACGCGCAGCAGGGTGCGTCGACGATCACCCAGCAGTACGTGAAGATCCTCTACCTGACCCAGGAGCGCACCTGGAAGCGCAAGGCCAAGGAAGCGATCCTCTCCCTCAAGATCAAGAACCAGCTGAGCAAGCAGGAGATCCTCGAGGGCTACCTCAACACGATCTACTTCGGCCGGGGCGCCTACGGCATCCAGGCCGCGGCGCAGGCCTACTTCGACGTCGACGCCAAGGACCTCACCCTGGCCCAGTCGGCCACCCTGGCCGCCGTGCTGAACAACCCCTACTCCCTCGACCCCGCCAACGGTGAGGACGCCGAGGCGCGGCTGCTCGGGCGTTACCAGTACGTCCTGGACTCGATGGAGGCCATGAAGACCGCCAAGGCGGCCGACGTCTCGGCCGTGCGCAAGGCGCTCCCGAAGTTCCCGAAGATCAAGAGCGACGAGCAGTACGGCGGCCAGCGCGGCCACGTGCTGACGATGGTCCGCAAGGAGCTGCTCCGGCTCGGTTTCAGCGAGCAGGAGATCAACGGCGGCGGCCTCAAGATCACCACCACCTTCACGAAGAAGGCGATGAACGCCGCGAAGGACGGGGTGAAGGAGGAGCGGCCGGAGGGCTTCGGCAAGAACCTCCACGTGGCCGTCGCCTCCGTCGAGCCGGGCACCGGCGCCGTCCGCGGCATCTACGCGGGCCAGGACTACCTCGAGTCGCAGCTCAACTGGGCGGTCTCCGGGGGCCAGGCCGGCTCGACCTTCAAGCCGTTCGCGCTCGCCGCGGGCATCCAGGCCGGGTTCGAGCTCAAGGACACCTTCGACGGGAACTCGCCGTACGAGCTGCCCGGCGGCGGCCGCCCGTTCGAGAACCAGGGCAACAGCAGCTACGGCCGGGTCAACATGATCAAGGCGACCCAGGACTCCATCAACACCGCCTACATCGACATGACGCTGGCGATGGACGACGGCCCGCAGGAGATCATCGACACCGCCACCGCGATGGGCATCCCGCCCGAGAAGGCAGCCAACCCGCCGTACGGCTTCCCGACGTCGACGCCGGGCCTCGAGCCGCAGACGGGCGTCTCGCTCGGCTCGCAGACGGTCAGCCCGATCAACATGGCCAACGGCTACGCCACGATCGCCAACCGCGGGGTCGCGGCCGACGCCTACATCATCGAGAAGGTCGTCGACGCCGACGGTGTCGTGCGCTACTCGCACAAGGTCACCGACCACCGCGCGATCCCCGAGGGCGTCTCCGACGACGTCGGCTACGCGCTCCAGCAGGTCGTGCAGAAGGGCTCCGGCACCAAGGCGCTCGCGCTCGGCCGGCCCGCCGGCGGCAAGACCGGTACGGCGACCAACGGCGCCGGCGAGGTCTCCTCGGCCTGGTTCGCCGGCTACACCCCGCAGCTGGCCACCGCGGTGATGTACGTCCGCGGCAAGGGCAACGAGCAGCTCAAGGACTGGCTGCCGTCGTACTTCGGTGGGTCCTACCCGGCCGCGACCTGGACCAACGTGATGCTCAAGGCGCTCGAGGGCGAGCCCGTCGAGGACCTGCCGCCGCCGGCCTACGTCAAGGGCGAGGCGCCGAGCGAGGGCCACGCCCCCGTCGTCCCGAAGCCGACGAAGACGAAGAAGCCGAAGCCGAGCAAGACGACGGAGGCGCCGAGCACGAGCGCGCCGGTGACGCCGTCCGAGACGCCGACGACGAAGGACCCCGGTCCGCCGACCGACACGCCGACGGACCCGTCGACGGACACCGACGGCGACGGAACGCCCGACGTCTTCGACAACGACGACGACGGTGACGGGGTGCCGGACGCGAGCGACCCGAAGCCGCTGGACCCGGCGGTCCCGGGCAACGCGAACCCGCGGGTGCAGGTCGGCCGCCGACGTCGTACCGCCGCCTGAGCCCGTGACCGAGCGCGCACCGCACGTCCACCCCTCGCTGGACGACCCGGTCGTCACCGGCCTCAGCGAGGTCGTCGGCGGGCCGATGGGCCAGCGCGCCCGGCCGCACCGCTGGTGGACGCCGCTGCGGGTGCTGCTGCTCCTGACGGCGGTCACGTTCGCGCTGGGGCTGGTGCAGAAGGCGCCGTGCACGCTCGCGGAGGGCAAGGACCAGAACTGGGTCTACTCCCACATGTGCTACACGGACCTCAAGCCGCTCTACGTCCCGCGCGGCATGGCCGAGCATGCCTGGCCGTACTCCGGCGACGAGCAGACCCGCGCCCGTTACGAGGTGATGGAGTACCCCGTCGGGATCTCCTACTGGGCGTGGGGCACCGCCTGGGTGACGCACTGGCTCAACGGGTCGCCCGACGTCGAGGCGCGCTACAAGGCCCCCGTCTCCGACCTGTACGACGACCCGGAGGTCGACCAGGAGCAGACCATCTTCCTGCTGGTCAACGGGCTCGGCTTCGCTGCGCTGGCGCTCGTCGCGACGTGGCTGCTCTCCCGCGCCCATCCGGTCCGGCCGTGGGACGCGGCTGCCTTCGCGCTCTCACCGACCCTGCTGCTGACCGGAATGATCAACTGGGACCTGATCGCGGTGGCGCTGGTCGCCGGCGCGGTGTGGGCGTGGTCGCGCGACCGGCCGCTGATGACCGGCATCCTGATCGGCCTCGGCACCGCTGCCAAGCTCTACCCGCTGTTCCTGCTCGGTGGGCTGCTGATCATCTGCCTGCGCCGGCGACGACCGCCAGGGACAGGTCGCCCGGTCGTCGGCGCGGCGGTCGCGTGGCTGCTGGCCAACCTGCCGGCGTACCTGCTGGGCAAGGAGCAGTGGAAGGTGTTCTGGAGCTTCAACGCCGAGCGCACCGCCGACCTCGGCTCGGTGTGGATGCTGATCGACCAGGCCGGCGACGTCGGGTTCTCGGCGCACACGATCAACCTGTGGTCGTGGATCATCTTCGGCGCGTGGTGCGCCGGGGTGTTCGTGATCGGCATGACGGCCGGGCGCACCATCCGGCCGGAGGCCGTGGTCCCGCGGCTGGCCCAGCTCGGCTACCTGATCGTGGTCGGCTTCCTGCTGGTCAACAAGGTCTACTCGCCGCAGTACGTCCTGTGGCTGCTGCCGCTCGCCGTCCTGGCGCGTCCGCGCTGGCGCGACCAGATCATCTGGCAGGCGAGCGAGGTCCTCTACTTCTGCACCATCTGGTGGTACCTCGGCGGCTACCTCGCGCCCGCGGGCGGAGGCGACGCCGGCTTCTACTGGGTCGGCATCGCGGTGCGCGTGCTCGGCGAGCTCTACCTCGCCGCGGTGATCGTGCGCGACATGTACCGCCCGGACCGGGACCCGGTCCGCGAGAGCGACGTGGTCGGCGCTCAGCCCTCGATGGTGATCCGGTCGAACGCGGTGGCGGTGTAGCGGACCCGCACGTCGACGTCCTCGCCGACCTCGGGCACCCGCGCCCCGTGCGGGACGAACAGCATCGAGGCCTGCATGTGCGGCGGCTCGGCGAAGAGGCGCTGCTTGCCGTCGATGGAGTACGGCGAGCGCACGAACCCGACCGCGTCCATGCCTCCCCGGGCGATGGTCGCGGCCCGGGCCTTCATCGACTGGTCGCCGGTGGGCGCCTCGAGGCCGATCCCGTGGGCGGTGCCTCCGCTGACGACCAGCACGTGGCCGGACTTGGGGGCGGTGCGGCCGCGGTAGCCGAAGGCGTCGCCCCGCTCGACGGGGTGCACGTCGAGCACGGTCGCGGTGACCCGGAGCGCGCCGCGGTCGCCGAGCCAGAGGCCGGTGCCGATGCGGGGCCGGAAGCGGAAGTCGCCGTACTGGCTGCGCAGGGTGGTCAGCTCGGTGTCGGTGAGGTGGCTGACCCAGACGTCGGGGGCGCCGTGGGCGGGCACCTCGGCGGCGACGAAGTCGTTCATCAGCCGGGTGACCTCGCCGAGGTGGGTGCCCTGGCCGAGCGGCAGGTGCAGGGCGAGGCCCTCGATCCGGGCGCCGGGGTGCTTGCGGAGCAGCTCACCGGCCTCCCACAGCTCGCGTGCGGCCATGCCGTGGCGGCGCATCGAGGTCATCCGCTCCAGCACGATCCGGGCGGCCGGGTCGGCGTGGAGCAGGTCGCGCAGGTCGGTGACCCGGCTGATCGTGTGCACGAGGCGGCGCGCGATCGCGGGCTCCGGGAGCGGCACCCACGGACGCCAGGGGGTGAGCACGAGGAGGTCGCCGTGCCAGCGCTGCGCCACCTCGGGCAGCTCGTCGTAGGTGCCGACCGCGAGGGTGCGCACGTCGTGGCCGCGCTCGGCGAGCCACTGCGCCTTGCGGGCCAGCCGGCCCAGGGTGAAGCCGTAGCCGTTGCCCTTCGCGACCGGGACGATGCCCGGGTGGGCCGCGGCGACCGACTCCAGGTGGGCCCGCCAGCGCGGGCCGTCGACGGTGAGCGTGAGGGTCATGGCCGCCTCACCCCCGCCGCGCCAGGTAGACCTGGAAGGCCTTGTAGAGCGCCCGGTTGACCGGCAGGTCCCACTCGCCGGCGTACTCGACGGCCTCGCCGCCGGTGCCGACCTTGAACTGGATCAGCCCGACGTGCGGGTCCTCGGCGTCGAGGGTCTCGGTGATGCCGCGCAGGTCGTAGACGGCCGCGCCGGCGCCGATCGCGTCCCGGATCATCGCCCACTGCACGGCGTTCGACCCGCGGACCTCGCGCTTCTCGGTGGAGGAGGCGCCGTAGGAGTACCACGCGTGCTCGCCGACCCGGATCGCGATGGTGGAGGCGACCAGGTCGCCCTCGTGCCGGCCGAGCCAGAGCGTGAACCGCTCCTCGCCGTCGGCGCGGAGGGCGTCGTACATGGTCTCGAAGTAGCGCAGCGGGCGCGGGGTGAAGTGGTCGCGCTGGGCCGTGTGGACGTAGAGCTCGTGGAAGGCCTTGAGGTCCTCACGGCTGCCCGTGGTGACCTCGACCCCCTCCTTGGCGGCCTTCTTGATGTTGCGCCGCCACAGCTGGTTCATGCCCTTGAGGACCTCGTCCTCGGTGCGCTGCGTCCCGTCCGGGTGGCGCAGCGGGACCTGGAAGACGAACTGCGGCTGGCCCGCGGCGAAGCCGCCCTCGACGCCCTGGTGGCGCCAGCCGAGCTCGTGCAGCTGGGCAACCGTGCGGGCCCCCACCGGGTTGCGCTCGGCGGGCGGGATCTGGCTGAGCAGCCGCACCTCGGGGTCGGCGATGCCGTCCTTGACCTGCTGCGTGGTCCAGCGGCGGGTGATGACCGGCGGCCCGATCCGTACGGCGAAGGCGCCCTGCTTCCTCAGGTGCGCCACCATCGGGTCGAGCCACGCGGCGAGGTCGTCGCCCGCCCAGTCGATCGCCGGGCCCTCGGGCAGGTAGGCGAGGAAGCGCTTGAGCTTCGGCAGCTGGCGGTAGAGCACCAGCGCCACGCCGACCTGGCGGCCGGAGTCGTCGAACCACCCGAGCGACTCACTGCGCCACTCGGCCTTCACGGCAGCCCATCCGGGGGTCTGCAGGAAGCTCGCCGATGGCAGCGTGGCGAGGTGGTCGCGGTGCTCGGTCGGACTGATCGGGCGCACGCTCGGCATGGGATCAGGCTATCGGGCGAGGGGCGGGGCGCCGTGTGCGGCGCCCCTGCCCGGAGCCCCTCAGGCGGTGCGGATCAGCTTCTTGTTGACGAACTCCTCCATGCCGAAGCGGCCCAGCTCGCGGCCGAAGCCCGAGCGCTTGACGCCGCCGAAGGGCAGCTCGGCCGCGTCGAGGCCGACGCCGTTGACGAAGACCATGCCGGCCTCGATCTGCTCGGCCACCCGCTGCGCCTGGGCGGCGTCGGGGGTGAAGACGTAGGAGCCGAGGCCGTAGGGCGTGTCGTTGGCGATCCGGACCGCGTCGTCCTCGTCGGCGGCGCGGAAGACCATCGCCACCGGGCCGAACAGCTCCTGGCTGTACGACGGGTTGTCGGTCGTCACGCCGGAGAGCACGCCGGTCGGGTAGAACGCGCCGTCGCGCTCGCCGGCGCTGGCCAGCTGCGCGCCGCCGGCGACGGCCTGCTCGACCTGGCGTCCGAGGTTCTCCGCCGCGGCGAGCGAGGAGAGCGGCGAGCCGGGCGAGGCCGCGAGCAGGGCCTCGGTGAAGCGGGCCACGAAGTCGTCGTACAGGTCCTCAACGACGATGAAGCGCTTGCCGCCGTTGCAGACCTGGCCGGCGTTGTCCATCCGCGCGAACACCGCGGCGTCGACGGTGGCGTCGAGGTCGTCCGTCGACAGCACGACGAACGGGTCGGAGCCGCCGAGCTCGAGCACGACCTTCTTGAGGTTGCGCCCGGCGATCTCGGCGACGGCGGCGCCGGCGCGCTCGGAGCCGGTCAGGGAGACGCCCTGGACGCGCGGGTCGGCGATCACGTCGGCGACCTGCTCGTTGGTGGCGTAGACGTTGACGTAGGCGCCCTCGGGGAAGCCGGCGTCGAGGAAGACCGCCTGCAGCAGCGCGGCCGAGCGCGGGCACTGC
>DATLIG010000050.1:0-15475 GCA_035539555.1 Nocardioides sp.
GGTAGTCGCCCAGGGTCGGGTCCGCCAGCTCGGGCACCCACCGGCGGACGTACGCACCGTCCGGGTCGAACTTCTTCGCCTGCGAGGTGGGGTTGAAGATCCGGAAGAACGGCGACGCGTCCGTGCCCGTGCCCGCGGTCCACTGCCAGCCGTGCTGGTTCGACGCCACGTCGCCGTCGACCAGGTGCCGCAAGAACCACGCCGCGCCCCGCCGCCAGTCGAGGTGGAGGTCCTTCACCAGGAACGACGCCGTGATCATCCGCACCCGGTTGTGCATCCAGCCCTCGGCGAGCAGCTGGCGCATCCCGGCGTCGACGATCGGGTAGCCGGTGCGTCCCGCCGTCCATGCCGCGAGCCGGTCCCGCAGCTCCCGGCCGCTCACGTAGGGCAGCCCCTTCAGCTCGGGCTTGAAGTAGTCGCGCGCGGACTCCGGCCACGCGTGCAGGACATGGGCGTGGAACTCCCGCCAGGCCAGCTCCTTGCGGAAGACCGCCTGGTGGTGGTTGCGGGCGTCGAGGTCGGCCAGCAGCGTGCGCGGGTGGATCGCCCCCCAGCGCAGGTAGGTCGAGAGTCGTGAGGTCGCGTCGAGGTCGGGGCGGTCGCGGATGTCGTCGTACGGGGTCCCGCGGAACTCCTCCCACCGGGCCAGCGCGGCCGCCTCGCCGGCCTCCGGCAGCTGCACGTCGCCCAGCTCCGGCGCCCCGACCTCGACGAGACCTCCCGGCTCTCCACCTACCTGCGGTGGGGCGCGATCCACCCGCGCACGCTCCTGGCCGACCTCGACGCCCGCAACCACCACCAGGCGGTGTTCCGCAAGGAGCTGGCCTGGCGGGAGTTCCACGCGCACGTGCTCCACGCCTGGCCGGAGTCCGCGCGCGACTACTTCAAGCCCGAGCTCAAGGGCCTGCCCTACGTGACCGGCCCCGAGCTCGAGCGCCGGCTCTCGGCGTGGGCCGAGGGCCGGACCGGCTACCCGATCGTCGATGCCGGGATGCGGCAGCTGCTCGCCGAGGGCTGGATGCACAACCGGGTGCGGATGATCGTGGCGTCCTTCCTCGTGAAGGACCTGCACGTCGAGTGGACCCACGGCGCACGCCACTTCATGCGGCACCTCGTCGACGGCGACCTCGCGAGCAACCAGCACAACTGGCAGTGGGTCGCCGGCTGCGGGACCGACGCGGCGCCGTACTTCCGGATCTTCAACCCCACCTCGCAGGCGAAGAAGTTCGACCCGGACGGTGCGTACGTCCGCCGGTGGGTGCCCGAGCTGGCGGACCCGACCCTGGGCGACTACCCGGAGCCGATCGTCGACCATGCCGAGCAGCGCGCCGAGACGCTCGAGGCCTACCACCTGCTGCGGCAGCATGGTTGAGCAATCCGGCCGCCGGGCCGGCTCCGAAGACGGGGAGATGGATGCCGTGACCACTGCCCCGACCTTCACCGACGAGCACCTGCCGCGGTCGCCGCGCGCGATCGCGCTGGTGCTGCACGGTGGTGCCGAGCACGGCACGATGCCGGTCGACGGACGCAGCCTGTCGTGGCGGCGCGGCCGGGCGCTGGCCCGCCACATCGCCGGGCCGCTGACCCAGGACGGCATCGGCGTGGTCCTGCTGCGCTACCAGGTCAAGGGCTGGAACGCAGGGGCCGCCGGCCTCCCCTCACCCGTCCCGGACGCCCGCTGGGCGCTCGACGAGCTGGCCCGCGAGCACGGCCTGCCCGTGGTGGTGGTCGGGCACTCGATGGGCGCCCGCACCGGCGTCGCCGTCGCCGACCACCCGTCGGTCCGCGGCGTCGTCGCGCTCGCGCCGTGGCTCCCGCCGGACGAGCCGATCGGGCCGCTGGCCGGCAAGGTCCTGCGCGCCGCCCACGGCCGCCGCGACAGGATCACCTCGGCCCGCGCCACGCGGAAGTACGTCGCGCGGGCGGCCACCGTCGCCGACGCGGAGTTCACCGACATGGGTCCCGTCGGGCACTACCTGCTGCGGCGCACGTCGTTGTGGAACGCGTACGCCGCCGCATCGGTGCGCGAGGTCCTCGCAACCGGCTGACTCACGCCAGCGCGAGGAAGAGCTTCTCCATCTTCTTCGCGTCGACGCTGTCCGGTCCGCCCTCGACCAGGCACTTCTGCAGGCCGGTGGCGACCAGCGCGTAGCCGCCGCGCCCGACCGCCTTGTTGACGGCCGCGAGCTGCATCAGCGCGTCCTCGCACTCCGCACCCTCCTCGAGCATCCGGATCACCGAGGCCAGGTGGCCGTTGGCCCGCTTGAGGCGGGTGATGATCGCCTTGATCTCCTCAGGCTCCAGCTTCATCGGTTGCTCCCGTCAGTCGTGCCGTCGCGGTCAGTGCCTCCATCATCGCGGTCAGCCGGGCGCGGCCCTCGGCGGCCACCTCCGCGATCACCGGATCGGGCGACAGCGAAGCGATCAGCGCGGGGTCCATCACGTCGACACGCGTGCGCCCGCCACCCTCGTCGGCGACCACGACGTTGCACGGCATCAGCGCCGCGACCCGCGGATCGACCTGCAGCGCGCGGTGGGCGAGCTCCGGTCGGCAGGCGCCGAGGACCAGGCGTGCCGGCACCTCGACGTCAAGCTTCGCCTTGAGCGTGGCGCGGATGTCGATCTCGGTCAGCACGCCGAACCCGGCGTCCGCGAGCAGGGCGCGCACCCGCGCCTCCGTGTCGTCGTACGACGCCTCGAGGGTGGCGCTCAGCGTGAATTCGGTCGGCTCCATCGTCTCTCCTTCGCGATTCGTTATCCCCCCGGGGGGATCTGCTATCGTCGTCAGCATAACCCCCCGGGGGGATAAATCGAAAGGAGGCGCCACCGTGGCGCAGACGACATCAGCCGCTCCGGAGGCGGCCTCGCACACCTGGCGACCCGGCCCCCTCGGCCGGCTCGGGCTCTGGGTCACCGAGCACCGGCGAGGCGTCGGGCTCGTGTGGGTCGCGATCGTGATCGGGCTGGGCATCTTCGCCCCGTCCGTCGAGAAGAGCCTCTCCGGCGCCGGCTGGCAGGCCGACGGCTCCGAGTCCGTGGCGGTGCGCGACCTCGCGCAGGAGCACTTCGGCGGGAACGCCAGCCACGCGATCCAGGTCGTCGTGCACGCGAGCGACGGTTCGCTCGAGTCCGGCCAGGGACGACAGGTCGTCGCCGAGGTCACCCGCATCCTCGAGGACGAGCCGCGGCTGGCCGAGGTCGTCGCGCCGATGCCCGGCGCCAGCCTGTCCCCCGACGGCCGCACCGCCGTCGTGCTGGCCGGCGCCGGCGTCGACACCAACGAGATGGTCCGGGTCGCCACCGACCTCAAGGAGGAGCTGCAGGGCCTGTCCACGGACGAGGTCCAGGTCAACCCGACCGGCTCCTCCCTGCTCTGGTCCGACTTCAACGAGGCGAACCTCGAGGCGATGCTGACCTCGGAGATGTTCTCGTGGCCGGTGACCCTGGCGATCCTGGTTCTCGCGTTCGGCGCACTCGTCGCCGCCGGCCTGCCGTTGATGCTGACCCTCGCCGGCCTGGTCGCGTCGGCCGGCTCGCTCGTGCTGATCAACGAGGTCGTGCCGGTGTCGATCTGGGCGATGAACTTCGCGATGATGTTCGCCCTCGCGCTCGGCATCGACTACGCGCTGTTCCTCGTCGTCCGCTACCGGGCCGCCCGCCTGGGCCAGCACGGCTCGCCGCGGCAGGCGATCGCCGAGACGATGGACACGGCCGGGAAGGCCGTGCTGCTGTCCGGCGCCACCGTCCTCGTGTCGCTGTCGGCCGTGATGCTCGTGCCCTCGCCGTCGTTCCGCTCGATGGCCGGCGGGATCATGATCTCCGTCGTCTTCGTGCTGGCCGCGACGCTCACCCTGCTGCCCCTCGTGCTCTTCAAGCTCGACCAGCGGATCAACCGGCTGGCGCTGCCCTGGGCGAAGGTCGGCGAGCACCGCTCCCCCGTCTTCGCCCGATGGGGCGAGCACCTCTGGCGCCGTCCGGTGGCGTGGGGCGTCGGATCCACCGTCGTGCTCCTCGTCCTGGCCGCGCCGATCCTCGGGTTGAAGACCGGTATGCCGTCGATCAAGGTGCTGCCCGAGGACGCCAGCGCACGGATCGGCTACGAGCAGGTCAAGGACGCCTTCGGCCCCGGCGCACCGGGCATGCTGCAGGTCGTCGCCGACGGCATCGACGCCGAGGCGACGAGCGCCACCCTGGCCACCGACCCCGGCATCGCCGCGGTCCTGCCCGCGATGCCGGCGACCGACGGCACCGACCGCGTCCTCGTCCAGGCGATGCCGACGGTGGACCCGTCGGACCCGAGCCTGCCCGGCACCGTCGACCGGCTGCGCGCCGAGCTCCCCGACTCCGCGCTCGTCGGCGGCGCAGCCGTGGAGAACATCGACCTCACCGACCAGCTGCACCGCTCGACGCCGCTGGTGATCGGCGTGGTCCTGCTCCTCGGCTTCCTGCTGCTGCTCTTCGCCCTCCAGGCACCGCTCATCTCACTGCTCGGCACGCTGGCCAGCCTCCTGTCGACCGCGGCCGCCTTCGGCGTCGCGCGCCTCGTGTTCCAGGAGGGCCACGGAGCGGGGCTGCTCGGCTTCGAGCCGCAGGGCTTCCTCGATGCCTGGGCGCCGGTGTTCTTCTTCGCGATGATCTTCGCCATCGCGATGGACTACACGGTGTTCCTGCTCGCCTCGGCGAAGGAGCACTGGGAGAAGTCGGGCGACCCACGGGAGGCGATGGTCGGCGCCGTGGCCCACTCGGGGCGTGTGATCTTCGCCGCCGGCGGCGTCATGGTCGCGGTGTTCTTCACCTTCGCGCTGTCGGGTCCCCTGCCGCCCAAGGAGATGGGCGTCATCCTCGGCGTCGCCGTGCTGCTCGACGCCTTCCTGGTCCGCCTCGTCCTGTTGCCCGTCCTGCTCCGGATCTCCGGCCGCGCGGCCTGGGCCACTCCGGCCTGGCTGCGGCGGATCCTGCCCACCATCACGTTCGCCCACGACTGACCCACCCACCGGAAGGAACCCGTCATGACCGACCACACCTCACCCCACGGCAAGCCGCTCCTCGATGAGCTCTCGCCCCTGCACCGGCAGCTGCGCCGAGCGATCCCCGACGTCTACACGGGCTTCGGCGCGCTCTCCCAGGCCGCCTTCGCCGACGGCGCGCTCGACAAGCGCACCAAGGAGCTGGTGGCGCTCGCGATCGGCGTCGTCGAGGGTTGCGACGGCTGCATCGCCTCCCACGCCCAGGCGGCGGCACGGGCCGGCGCGACGAAGCAGGAGGCGGCCGAGGCCATCGGCGTCACGTTCCTCATGCACGGCGGCCCGGCGACCATCCACGGCGCCCGCGCGTACGACGCCTTCTGCTCCTTCGCCGACGCGTTGGCCGACGACGGGGAGGGCTGAGGCATGTGCCGTCCCGTGCGTTGCAAGACCTGCGGCCGGACGACCTGGGCCGGCTGCGGCCAGCACGTCGCCTCGGTGAGGGCCGCGGTCCCCGCGGACCAGTGGTGCCCGGGCCACGAGAAGCCGAAGCGGTGGTGGCGATGAACGTCGACCGCCTGGTGCTCGCGCTCGCGGGCTCGCTGGTGCTGCTGGGCACGGTGCTCGCCGCCGTCTTCTCCCCCTGGTGGCTGCTGCTGACGGGATTCGTCGGGGCGAACCTCCTCCAGTCGAGCGTCACCGGGTTCTGCCCGGCAGCGCTCGCGTTGCGCCGGCTCGGCGTCCCGGTCGGTTGCGCCTTCCCGCCCCGCGGTCAGGACGGCCAGCCCGTGTAGCCCTCCGCGAGGTAGGTCGAGCCCGCCGTCGACGAGACGATCGACGTGAGCTCACCGACCTGGCGTCGTACGTCGAAGTCGCTCGCGTCGGGCAGGCGGTGCAGCATCGTGGTCATCCAGTACGAGAAGTGCTGGGCCTTCCACACCCGCCGCAACGCGCGCTCGGCGTAGCGGTCGAGCGCCCCCTCGTCCCCACGGTGGTGGAGCTCGAGCTCCTCGGCCAGCACCCGCACGTCCGCGAGCGCGAGGTTGAGGCCCTTGGCACCGGTCGGCGGGACCGTGTGTGCGGCGTCGCCGGCGAGGACCAGGTTGCCGTGGCGCAGCGGCTCCTGGACGAAGCTGCGGAACGGCAGCACCGTCCTCGAGGTGATGGCACCCTCCTTGAGCACGTGGCCGTTGGCGCCGACGCGGGTCTGGAGCTCCTCCCAGATCCGGTCGTCGGACCAGTCCGCGACGTCCTCGCCGGGGTCGCACTGGAAGTACATCCGCTGGAGCGACTCGGTGCGCTGGCTGATCAGGGCGAAGCCGCGGTCGGAGTGGTTGTAGATGAGCTCCTCGCTGCTGGGCGGGGCCTCGCAGAGGATGCCGAACCAGGCGAAGGGGTACTCGCGGAAGAACTGCCGGCGCAGCGCCTCCGGAAACTCGTGGCGGCAGATGCTGCGCGAGCCGTCCGAGCCGACGAGCACCGTGGCCGCGACCTCGTGCGCGACGCCGTCCGCGTCGGTGAACCTCATCAGCGGACGGTCGGTGGTGAGGTCGGCGACCGACACGTCGCGTACGCCGAAGCGGACGTCTCCCCCGTCCCGGACCCGCGCGTCGGCGAGGTCGACGAAGACGTCGGTCTGCGGGTAGAGCTGGGTGCTGGCACCGACCAGCGCCTGGAAGTCGATCCGGTGGCCGGCTCCACCGAAGGCGAGCTCGATGCCGTCGTGGCGGTAGCCGTCGCGGTGCACCCGGTCGGAGACGCCGGACTCGACGAGCAGCCGGACACTGTCCTGCTCCAGGATCCCGGCGCGGTGGGTGGTCTCGATCTCCTCGCGGGTGCGGATGTCGATCGCGACCGAGTCGATCCCGGCCAGCTGGAGCAGGTGCGCGAGCATCAGGCCGGCCGGGCCGGCGCCGACGATGGCGACCTCGGTGCTGTGGGTCGTGCGGTTCATGCCAGCTCCTCCCTACTCATCCAAGACCTGCTTCGCCACGGCGAAGGCGTGGTTGGCGGCGGGGACACCGCAGTAGATGCCGGCCTGGAGGATGACCTCGGCGATCTCGTCGTCGCTCAGGCCGTTGGTACGGGCGGCGCGGACGTGCATCGCGAACTCCTCCCAGTGCCCGAGCGCGATCATCGCGGTGAGCACGGCCACGGACCGCGATCGCCGGTCGAGGCCGGGCCGGGTCCAGACACTCCCCCAGGCGTAGCGGGTGATGAGCGCCTGGAAGTCCTCCGTGAACGGGGTCCTCGCGGCCTCCGCCCGGTCGACGTGCGCGTCGCCGAGCACCTCGCGGCGGACCTGCATGCCGGCGTCGTAGGGGTCGTTCACGGCTGCTCCTCCAGAAGTCTGCGGATGACCGCGGCGGTGGCCGCGGGGTCCTCGATCGGTGGCAGGTGGCCCACCCCGTCGAGTACGACGCCGACCCGGTCGCGCGTCACGACGGTGTCCTCGGACCCGCCGACGGTCAGCAGCGGCACGGCCGGCGGGCGCGAGCGGGCGTCGTACCCGGCGAGCGCCTCGCACGCGAGCGCGTAGGACTCGTCGTCGACCTCGCGCAGCGCCATCAGCAGCCCTCCGCCGGCCGACGGCGCGCGATCGAGGAACCCGGGCGCGAACCAGCGTTCCGACGAGCCGGCGACCATCGCCGAGGTGCCGGCCCTGCGGACGAAGGCGGCGCGGTCGCGCCAGCCCTCCGGCGTACCGATGACGGGCGCGGAGGCGAGCGTCACGACGGCGCCGAACGGACCGGGATCGGCGGCGAGGACGAAGCCGACGGCACCACCGAGCGACACACCGGCGTAGGCGACGGGCCGGCCGGCGGCCACCCGGGCCGCGCCGTCGCGGACGGCGCCGGCGAGGTCGTCGATCGTGAACGCGGCGGCGGTCGGGCGCGCGGCGCCGTGGCCGGGCAGGTCCCAGCCGACGACCTGCCATCCGTCCGCGGCCAGGAGGTGCGCGCAGGCGAGCCAGAGGTCCGCGACGCCGGTGCCGAGGGAGGGCCCGACGACAAGGACACGGGCGGAGCCCTCGTCGCCGGCCAGCTGGGTGAGCCGGGTGAGCTGGGTGAGGGCGTGCGGGGAGGCGGTCTGGTCAGGCACGGGTCTCCTCCCAGTGGGCGATCGCGAGGTCGACGAGGCGACCGGCGTCACCGACGTGGCCCCGGGTGTCGAGGGCACCGGCGGCGGCCGCCGCGTCGACGCGCGCTGCCATCGCGCCGGTGTCGACGTGCAGGCCCGTGACCAGCTCCGCGGCCTGGCTCGCCGCGGTGACGGCGAGCTCCAGGAGCTCCGTGAGGACGGGCCATTCGGCGTGCCACGCGCCGTCCGGGCGCTCGTCGACGGCGCCCGCCGCGGACAGGTGGAGCTGTGCGGCGAGCCCCGGGGCCTGCTGTGCGGCAGCGTGGACGAGCACGGACAGGACGGGGTTCTGCTTGTGCGGCATGGTCGAGGAGCCGCCGCGCCCGGCGACGGCTCCCTCGCGGACCTCGGCGACCTCGGGACGGCCGAGCAGGAGCACGTCCGCGGCGAGGACGCCGACGGCGTCGGTGGCGGTGGTGAGCGCGTCACCCACCCCGGTGAGCGCGCCGCGGCAGGTGTGCCAGGGCAGGTCGGTGGCGGTCAGGCCGAGGGTGGCCGCGAGCGCTGCGCCAGCCCGCCCCGCGCCCGGACCGGCGAGGTGGGCCAGCAGGCTGCGGGTGCCCGCGGCGCCGCCGTACTGGACCGGGAAGACCAGCCCGTCGAGCCGGGCGACGGCACCGGTGACGCCGGCGAGCCACTGGCCGGCGCGCAGGCCGAAGGTGGTCGGCACCGCCCACTGGGTCAGGGTCCGGGCGACCGCGAGGTCGTCGCGGTGGGAGCGGGCCAGGCCGGCGAGGGCGTCGCCGGTGGCGACCAGGTCGGCGCGCACCCGGACGACCGCGTCGCGGGCGAGCAGCATCAGGGCCGTGTCGACGACGTCCTGGCTGGTGAGCCCGCGATGGACCGCATCGGCTGCGTCGCCCGCCGCGTCGCGGAGCATCGCGACCAGCGGGACCACGGGGTTGCCGGCCGCCTCGGTCGCGCTGGTCAGTGCGGCGAGGTCCACGTCGAGCCCGGCCGCCGCCTCGGCGACCTTGGCTGCGTCGGCGTCGCTCGCGATCCCGGCAGCGACCAGGGCCTGCGCCCAGGCGACCTCGACCCGCAGGAGGGCGGCGAGGACCGCCGCGTCGTCGGCGAACCCGGCGGCCCGGTGCGACCCCGGGCGGAGCAGGCTCATGACCGGTGCCGCGGGTAGGCGAGGAAGACCGTCTCGCGGTCGCCCTGCAGGTGGATGTCGAAGCGCAGGTCGCCCCTGGCGTCGGGCGCCGCCTGCAGGGTGGCGGCGTCCTCGGGCGGCAGCGCGGCGAGGAAGGCGTCGGACTCCCCCGGCAGGTAGGCCCGGGTGAACAGCCGGTCGAGCAGCCCGCGGGCGAAGACGGTGATCGCGAAGAAGGCCGCGCCGCCGTCGACTCCTGCCGGGGCGACGGTCGTGAACGCATAGCGCCCGCTCGCGTCGGTCGCCGCGCGCCCCCATCCGGTGAACCGGCCGTCGCGGGCGAACGAGCCCTCCACCCGCGGCGCGGTGCCGTCGGCGTCGGCCTGCCGGATCTCGACGAGCGCATCGGGGACGGGGGTGCCCGCGCCGTCGTACACGGTGCCGTGGAGGCGGACCGCGCCGGGCGTGCCCGGCGGCACGAGGTGCGCGCCGCCGTCGTACGGCAGGGCGTAGTGGAAGAACGGGCCGATGGTCTGGCCGGGGGTCGGCGGCAGGGTGGCGGTCATCGGTGGTCCTCGTCCCCGTCGTGGGCGGCCTCGAGCGGCGTCGCGTGGGTGCCGGTGAGGACGATGTCCCAGCGGTAGCCGGTCGCCCACTCGTGCGCGGTCAGGTCGTGGTCGTAGGTGGCGACGAGGCGGTCACGCGCGGACTGCTCGGTGATCGCCTGGTAGATCGGGTCGAGCGCGAAGAGCGGGTCACCCGGGAAGTACATCTGCGTCACCAGCCGCTGGGTGAACTCCGTGCCGAACAGCGAGAAGTGGATGTGCGCGGGTCGCCAGGCGTTGTGGTGGTTGCGCCACGGGTACGGGCCGGGCTTGATCGTCGTGAACCGGTAGTGACCGTCGGCGTCGGTCAGGCAGCGGCCGACGCCGGTGAAGTTCGGGTCGATGGCGGCGGGGTGCTGGTCCCGCTTGTGGATGTAGCGCCCGCCCGCGTTGGCCTGCCAGATCTCGACGAGCTGGTGGCGCACCGGCCGGCCGTCGCCGTCGAGCACGCGCCCGGTCACGACCATCCGCTCGCCGATCGGGTCACCGCCGTGCTGGATGGTGAGATCGGCCTCGACCGGGTCGATGTCGGAGTGGCCGAAGACAGGCGCGACCAGCTCGATGCCTTCCGGGTCGGCGTGGCGCAGGTCCTTGGTGGGGTGGCGAAGGACCGAGCTCCGGTACGGCGGGAAGTCGATCCGCGGCTGCACGGCACCCGGCGGCGTGGCGGCGTGGACCTCGGTGATCTCGGCCGTGACCTGCTCCTGGGGAACGAGGTCCGGAGCGGCGGCAGCGGTGGTGGTGAGCACGGTCACACGCTAGGCCCGCACGGTCCTCCGGGGCGATAGAGTGCTTTCACTCAGCGAAAGGCACTCATGGCCGGCAACACCTCCGTCCCCGGCGCGACCGTCGTCTCCCGCGCGCTCGCCCTGCTCTTCGCGTTCGACGACGCCCACCGGCGGCTCACCCTCTCCGAGCTCGCCCGCCGCGCCGACCTCCCCGTCCCCACGGCGCACCGCCTCGTCGGCGAGCTGGTGGCCGGCGGGGCGCTCGTCCGCCGCCCGTCCGGCGAGTACGTCGTCGCGCGGCGCCTGTGGCAGACGGGGCTGCTCGCCCCCGTCGAGACCGGCCTGCGCGAGGTCGCGGCGCCGTTCATGAACGATCTCCACGCCGCCACCCGCGCGACCGTGCACCTCGCCGTCCGCGAGGGCACGGAGGTGCTCTACCTGGAGCGGCTGTCCGGTCGCGCGTCGGTGCCCGTCGTGAGCACCGTCGGCTCGCGGCTCCCCCTGCACGCGACCGGCGTCGGGAAGGTCCTGCTGGCCCACGCACCGGAGGACGTCGTCGAGGCGGCCCTGGCGCGGCTGGCCCGCGTGACGCCGTACACGGTCACGCAGCCGGCGCGGATGCGCGAGCAGCTCGAGCGGATCCGCCACGACGGCTATGCGACGACCGTCGAGGAGATGACCCTCGGGGCCTGCTCGGTCGCGGTGCCGGTGACGGCATCCGGCCGGGTGATCGGCGCCCTGGGCATCGTGGTCCCCTCGCTCAAGCGCGACAGGGCGCGTCTGGTCGCTGCCCTCCAGGTCGCCGCGCAGGGCATCGGCCGCTCCGTCGGCTGAACGCCCGGTGGTCGAGGAGATTGCGCAGCAACCGTCACGAGCCCCCCGGGCCCCTCAGATCAGCGACGACGTGATCCCGCCGTCGAGCGTGAGGATCGACCCGGTCACCCACGACTGCTCGGGGTCCGCGAGGAAGGCGACCCCGCGCGCGACGTCCTCCGGGACCCCGAAGCGCCCCTGCTTGGCCTCGATCACCGGGCCGAACCCACCCGCGGGCAGGCCCAGCAGCCGCTCGAACTCGGGCGCCGCGTCGTTGACCAGGTCGGTACCGATGAAGCCCGGCGCGACCGCGTTGACCCGCACCCCGTGGTCGCGCAGCTCCATCGCCGCGGTCTTGGTGAGGTTGATGACCGCGGCCTTGGCGGCGGCGTACGACGCGATCAGGGGCGTGCCCGTCGTACCGCTCACCGACGCGATCGAGACGACCGAGCCGCCACCGGAGGCGATGATCGCGGGCGCGGCCCAGCGCAGGCTCAGGAAGACACCGTCGAGGTTGACCGACGTGACCGCGCGCCACTGCTCGAGGTCGGTGTCGAGGATCGGGGCGACGATGCCGATGCCGGCGTTCGGGACCATCAGGTCGAGCCGGCCGTGGTGCTCGGTCGTGGCCGCGACCAGCGCCCGGACCTGGTCCTCGTCGCGGACGTCGCACGGTACGGCGATCGCGCCGTCGATCTCCTTGGCCGCGACCTCGGCGGCCGAGGCGTCGAGGTCGGAGATGACGATCCGGTAGCCGCGGGCGGCGAGCTCGCGGGCCGTGCTCAGGCCGATGCCCTTCGCGGATCCGGTGACGATGGCGACGGGTGCGGTCATGGGTTCCTCCAGGTGCGGGGCGGGGTGTCGCGCCACCGTAGGGACGCAGGCACCGCCGGCGGACCGGCCGCGAGCGACAACATCCGCCACGACGCTTGTGCCATGGCGACGAAGGGCACACCTCCCGCCCTACTGTTCAGCCATGGATTTCCCGGTGCCGTCGTCCGCTCTCGGCTGGACGATCTTCGGCCTCGACATCGTGCTCCGCTTCGTCGCGCTCGGGATCATCCCCGGCAACCGGAAGCCGTCGACGGGGATGGCCTGGCTGCTGCTGATCATGATCGAGCCGATCATCGGCTTCGCGATCTTCCTGCTGCTCGGCCGCACCCGCCTCGGCAACCGCCGGATCACCCGTCAGAAGGCGGCGATCGCCGCGATCCGCGAGCGCGCCGACGAGCTGCCGTTGTCGTTCGACAGCACGGTGCTGCCGGCGCCGATCGCGCGGGTGGCGGACCTCAACCACCACCTCGGCGCCCTCCCCCTCACCGGCGGCAACGAGGTCCAGCTCTGGCCGGACTACGCCGGCGTGGTCGAGGAGATGGCCCGCGAGGTCGACCGGGCGCGCAGCCACGTGCACGTGGAGTTCTACATCACCGCGTGGGACGAGGTGACGGACCCGCTGTTCCAGGCGCTCGTGCGCGCAACCGGCCGCGGCGTCGACGTACGCCTGCTCTTCGACCACCTCGGCTCGCGCCGCCTCAATGGCTACCGGCAGATGCTGAAGCGGCTGCGCGGCACGTCGATCCAGTGGCACCCGATGCTGCCGATCAAGCCGCTGCAGGGGCGGTTCCGTCGCCCGGACCTGCGCAACCACCGCAAGATCCTCGTCGTCGACGGCAGCGTCGGCTTCACCGGCTCGCTCAACCTCACCGAGCCCGGCTACAACAACCCGAGGAACCACCGGCTCGGCCGCGAGTGGGTCGAGCTGATGGTGCGTCTGGAGGGCCCCGTCGTCGGCGGGCTGAACGCCGTCTTCGCCTCGGACTGGTACGTCGAGACGGGCGAGGTCGTGGAACTGGTCCCCGTCTTCGGCCAGCCCGACGTGCGCCCCGACGAGGTGCTCGACGTCCCCTGCCAGGTGGTCCCCAGCGGCCCGGGCATCGTCGCGGAGAACAACCTGCGGATGTTCACGTCGCTGATCTACGCCGCGACCCAGCGGATCTCCCTGACCTCGCCGTACTTCGTGCCCGACGAGTCGCTCCTCTACGCCGTCACCACGGCGGCTGAGCGCGGCGTCGACGTCGAGTTGTTCGTCAGCGAGGTCTCCGACCAGTTCATGGTCGGCCACGCGCAGGCGTCGTACTACCGCGCCCTGCTCGAGGCCGGCGTCCGCATCTACCGCTACCCCGCGCCGTTCATCCTCCACGCCAAGCACTTCACGATCGACGACGACGTCGCGGTGATCGGCTCGAGCAACATGGACATGCGCTCGTTCGGCCTCAACTACGAGATCTCGCTGATGCTGCCGGACCCCGCCATCGTGGAGCGGCTGCGCGAGGTGCAGGACGACTACCGTGCCCTGTCCACCGAGCTGACCCTGCCCGAGTGGGACCAGCGCCCGCGCCGGACGAAGTACGTCGACAACGTGATGCGGCTGACTGCCGCCCTCCAGTAGCGGATCCGATGGTCGTCGCGGCGACGACCCGAGACGGTCGTCCCGGTCGCGTAGTCACGACGGGCCATCCGCCGGAATCCTTCGTGCCGACCTCGCCCGCGCCCATTGCGACGGCGGTCACGGAGCCCCGATCCTCGAAGGACAAGGGTCTCGGTCATGTGTCATGAGTTTGGGGGAGGTACCCATGAGCGCTCTCGAAGCCACCGTCGTCGAGGACACCACCACCGCGCCGGCCCGGTCGGCCGGCCCGCGGATCTCCGTCGAGCTGGAGGAGACGGTCCTCGAGATCGCCGCCTCCGAGCGCGCACTCGACGACCTCCTGGGCCGGGCCGACCGCCTGCACGCGAGCAACATCCAGCACGAGCCGCACACCTGCCTGGTCTGCTTCACGCAGCGCTGAGCGCACCCGCGACGCCCGCGGCGGCGCTGCCCGCACCGAGTGGGGCGGGCCGCACCGCCGCGGCACCTCGGCCCGCGATCGGGTAACAATGGGCTGATGCCCCCCACGGAACTGACCCCGTACCTCCATGTCGCCGACGCCCGCGCCGCGATCGACTGGTACCGCGACGTCCTGGGCGCCGCGGTGGTCTACCCGCCGATCGAGATGCCCAACGGCCGCGTCGGCCACGTCGAGCTGGCGGTCGACGGCGCACGCTGGATGATGTCCGACGAGTGGCCCGAGCTGCACGCCGAGGCACCGCGCGGCGACCGCGGCCTCCCCGTCACCCTCCACCTCACCGTCCCCGACGTCGATGCGCTCTGCGCCCGCGTCACGAGCTCCGGTACGACGCTCGACCGCGGCCCCGAGGACGCTCCCCCGGCCGGCCGGGTCGCCTCCTTCCGCGACCCGTTCGGCCACCGCTGGTTCCTCAACCAGCCGTAGCCCACCGCCCCGGTGGTCGAGGAGGTCGCGCAGCGACCGTCACGAGACCCGCGGCCCGGTAAAGAATGCCGGATCCTCCCGCCGGACCGCGCTCCCTTCACTACCGTCCCCCTCGGACCCAGGCTCCGGGTCCGGGCTTGCGGCATGTCCGCGGGCCACGCAGCCACATGGGGGATGGCCACATGCTCGACACGCCGCAACCGCGCCGCCGACCGGCCCGCCTCGCCCGGCGGCACACCCTGCTCGCGGTCCTCGTCGGGCTCCTGGTCGCTTCGACGTTGAGCCTGCAGCCAGCGCCGGCGCAGGCTGCGCCGATCGTCGCCGCTGCGGACAGCACGCTCCTGGTCGGTCAGCACACCGTGCTCCGCGGCGACCTGGGCTCGGTCCGTCGTACCGTGCGGCTCCAGCGCTACAGCAGCGGCGCATGGCGCACCGTCGACTCCGGCTGGACGTCCCGGCTGGGCGGGTTCAGCCTCCGGGACCCGGCCAGCCGCGTCGGGACCTACCGCGACCTCGCCCCGGCCGGGACCTTCTCCGGTCGGCGCTACCGCAGCTACGCCTCCACCGGCCGGGTCACCGGGTGGCAGACGTCCATCGCCGCGACCACCACCCTGTCGGCCGGACTCGGCATGTACTCGCCGTCGCGGCGGTACCTCGCCCTGATGCAGGGCGACGGCAGCTTCGTCGTCTACGACCGTTCCTTCCGGCCGATGAAGGCCCTGTGGTCGACGGGCACCAACTCGCCGTCGCCCACGCGCATGGTGCTGCAGGCCGACGGCAACCTGGTCGCCTACAC
>DATLIG010000051.1:0-2078 GCA_035539555.1 Nocardioides sp.
CGGATCGTCTCGACGACCCGGTCGATGACCTGGCGCAGGCTGCGCTCGCGGCGCGGGTCGTCCATGCCGTAGCGGAAGTACTTCGAGGCGACGATGCGCACCGCCGTGTCGGACCAGTCGAGCGGGAACTCGCAGTCGTCCTGCCGGAACACCTCGCGCTCGGGCCGGTCGTCGCGCGCGGGCTCCACGATGAGGGCCTCGCGCGGACCCCACGCCACCTCGTCGTAGGGGTGGACCCCCGGACGGGTGAACCGGCGCGGGATCGCCAGCGCGCGGTCGGTCATCGTGGGTGGCGCGTCAGTCGCCATCTCATCGCTCCTTGGTGGTCGTCGTCGAACTCGCGGCGGCACCTTCGCGACCACCTGGCAGTGCGGTCAGGGTAGCGCGGGCGGGCGGGCCCGAGCCGTCGTCGAGCGTCTGGAAGAGCTCCTCGTCGAGCGGGTGCTGACCCCGTGGGAGCGGGGGCTCGCGCTCCAGCCGGGCGAGCTCGTCCTCGAACTCGTCCACGTCGGCGAACGCGCGGTAGACCGACGCGAAGCGCACGTAGGCCACGGGGTCGATCTCCTTCAGGCGGCGCAGCGCGAGCTCGCCGATCTGCGAGCTCCGGACCTCCTGGCGCAGCCGGTTCCGCAGCTCGCCCTCGATGTCGCGCACCGCCACCTCCAGCGCCGCCGTCGGCACCTGCCGCTTGTGGCACGCGCGCTGGAGCCCCTCGAGCAGCTTCGCCCGGTCGAACGGCTGGCGCTCCCCGGAGCTCTTGACCACCACGAGCGGCATCTCCTCGCCGCGCTCGTAGGTCGTGAAGCGGCGCTCGCAGCGCAGGCACTCGCGCCGCCGCCGGATGGCGTCCTTGGTGTCGGCCACGCGCGACTCGACCACTCGGTGGTCCGGGTTATCGCAGAACGGGCAGAGCATCGGCTGAACGCTATCCCTGGTGTCGGGGCACTGGAGTCCACACCATATTCAGCGTGGTGGAGCGGCATCCTCCCACATGTGGCAGACGATGCAAGCCCCCTGCGCCCACGTTTCGGCCGCACCGCGCGGAGGCGCGGTTCCGGCGGTCCACGTCCGCCCGGGGGCTAGTTCAGGAAGCCCGCGTGGGAGAGCGGCCAGTACGTGATCTCGGCCTGCCCGATGACGTTGTCCTCGGGCAGGAACGGATCCGGCAGCCACTGGTGCGAGTCGCAGGAGCTGGCCCGGTTGTCGCCCAGCACGAGCAGCTTGCCCTGCGGCACCACCGGCCATGTCTTGCCCTGGCCGCCGTAGTTGTCGAGGACCGGACCGTCGATCGCGTACGGCTTGCCGTTGATGATCGTGGTGCCGTCCTCTGGGCTCACCTGGACCTGGTCGCCGGGCAGCCCGATCACGCGCTTCACGAACGGGATGTCGCCGCCGCCGCCCTCGCCGCACTCCCGGGTGGCGGAGGGGGGCGGGTCGAAGACAATGATGTCGCCGCGCTCGATGTCGCGGAAGTGGTAGACGAGCCGGTTGGCGATGATGCGGTCGCCCGGCTCGATCGTGGGCGCCATCGAGGGCGTCGGGATCTCGTACGGCTTGGCGACCGAGGCCTGGATCACGAACGCGAGGGCGACGGCCACCGCGACCGGCAGCAGGACGTCCTTGACGAACCGTCTCAACGGCCTCCGTCCCGCCGGGAGCGCTCGGCCCAGACGCCGGCGCCCACCCCGACCACCGCGACGGCGCCGGCCACCCCGAGCCAGAGCCCCGGCGACGGGCCCGAGTCGTCGTCGACCGGCCGGACGCCGGCGGCCGCGCCGTCGCCGCAGGGCACGCCGGGGCGCGCGACGTTGGTGATCCGGGCGCGCGTGATCAGGTCGACCGTGGGCCCGTAGAGCTGGTCGTGGCCCCGCGCGAGGTCGAGCGCCTCGTTCAGCTCCCGGCGGCTGTAGCAGCCGTCGATGCGGCCGTTATCCTTCGCGTCGGCCAGAACGTCCCGCCCGTCGGCGAGCGCGGTGGCCGCCTGGCCGAGGAGCGCCAACGCGAGCATGAGGACGAGCGAAGCGGGGCGTCGGAGCAGGACATCCACCCGGTGAAGGAGGCGGGGGTCGACCGCCCCC
>DATLIG010000052.1:0-33654 GCA_035539555.1 Nocardioides sp.
GCCTGGTGGCCGGGCCACGGTGACGAGGCCAGGGACGACGCCTGACAAGATCGGGGGGTGGACCTCGAGACCTTCCAGTGGCTGCTGACCGACGACGGGCAGGCGCTGCTGGCCGAGGCCACCTCGCTGGTCGCCGGGGGCGCGAGCCCGCTGGCGGCCGGCTCCGCCCTCCGTCGTACGACGTCCGGTGAGCGAGCCGCCGCCGCACTCTCGCAGGTGGAGCTCCGGGACCGGGCCGTGGCGAAGTTCGGCGAGTCCGCGGCCCGGATGTACTTCACCCCCGACGCCCTCGAGCAGGCGACCCGGCAACGGGTGGCGGCCCACCGGGCGGGCCGGGCGGCGGCCTTCGGCGCGCGGACCCTGGTCGACCTCGGCTGCGGGATCGGCGGCGACCTCGTCGCCACCGCGCGTGCCGGGATCGTGTGCGCCGGCGTCGACCTCGACCCGGTGCGGGTCGCGATCGCCGAGGCGAACCTCGCTGCCCTCGGGCTGCCGGGAGCGGTCCAGGTCGCTGACGCGACGACCGTCGATCCCACCGGCTTCGACCTCGCCTTCGCCGATCCCGCACGGCGCTCGGGCGCAGGTCGCAGCTTCCGGGTCGAGGACTGGACGCCGCCGTGGACCTGGGTGGAGGGCCTCCTGCGACGCGACTCGTGCGTGAAGGTCGCGCCGGGGATCCCGCACGACCTGGTCCCCGACGGGGTCGAGGCCGAATGGGTCAGCGACGACGGCGAGGTGAAGGAGGCCGCGCTCTGGTCCGGCCGCACCGCGACCGTCGCGCGCCGTGCCACCGTCATCGGGGAGGGCGGGCTCGCGACGCTCACCGACGAGGACGACCCCGGAGCCGCTGCGGTCGGCACCCGCGCGGTCGGCGCCTACCTCTACGAGCCCGACGGCGCCGTGATCCGCGCCGGCCTGGTCACCGCCGTCGCGGCCGGCATCCACGGCGGGCTGGTCGACCCCAGGATCGCCTACCTCACGGGCGACGAGCCGTTCCGCAGCCCCTTCGCCCGCGGCTACCGCGTCCTCGAGCAGCTCCCCTACCGGGAGAAGCAGCTCAAGGCGGCCCTGCGCGAGCGCGGGGTCGGCCGGCTCACGATCAAGAAGCGCGGCGTCGACGTCGTCCCGGAGCAGCTGCGCAAGCGGCTCGACCTGGCCGGCGACGCCGAGGCGACGATCGTCCTCACCCGCGTCGCCGGCGAGGGCACCGCCCTGCTGGTCGCGCCCTTCTGACTCCTGACCAGCCCGACCATCGGGCCGAGCGGTCAGCGCCCGAGGGCGGCCGCCTCGGCTCCGATCGTGGTGTCCTCGCCGTGCCCGGTGTGGACGACCGTGTCGTCGGGCAGCGCGAACAGTGCCGCCCGGATCGACGCCTCGAGGGTCGGCCGGTCGCTGAACGACCGGCCGGTCGCCCCCGGCCCGCCCTGGAAGAGGGTGTCGCCGGTGAACACGCAGCCGAGGTCGGCGGCGTACAGGCACACGGCGCCGGGAGCGTGCCCCGGCGTGTGCAGGACCCGCAGCGTCGTCCCCGCGACCGGGATGTCGAGACCGTCGGCGAGGTCGGCGTCCCACAGGTAGCCGTCGGCGTCGTCCGGGCCTCCGTGCGTGAGCTCCCACAGCGGTCGGTCGTCGGGATGCAGCAGGATCGGCGCGCCCGAGCCGCCGTTGACCCGCTCGCGCAGTGCGGGCGCGACCCGCACGTGGTCGTCGTGGGCGTGGGTGCAGATGATCGCCGTGACCCGGCGCTCCCCCACGACCGCGAGGATGTCCTCCACGGAGTGCGGCGCGTCGATCACGACGCACTCGTCGTCGTCACCGACCACCCAGATGTTGTTGTCGACGTCGAAGGTCTCGCCGTCGAGCGAGAAGGTGCCGCTCGTGACGGCGTGGTCGACCCGGAGCGGGCCCGTCACAGCACGACCACCGAGCGCAGTACGTCGCCGTGGTGCATTCGCTCGAAGGCGGCCTCCACGTCGCCCAGGCCGACCTCCTCGGTGACGAAGGCGTCCAGGTCGAGCCGCCCCTGTCGGTAGAGGTCGACCAGCATCGGGAAGTCGCGCGAGGGCAGGCAGTCGCCGTACCAGCTGGACTTGAGCGCCCCGCCACGTCCGAAGACGTCGATCAGCGGGATCTCGGGGACCTTCAGGTCCGGCGTCGGGACACCGACGAGGACGACCGTGCCGGCGAGGTCGCGCGCGTAGAACGCCTGCTTCCAGGTCTCCGGCCGGCCCACGGCCTCGATCACGACGTCGGCACCGTCGGCGCCCTCGTAGGTCTCCGCGCAGATCCGCTTGATCTCCTCGACCGCGTCCACACCAGAACCAGCGGAGGAGTCGACGGTGTGGGTCGCCCCCATCTCCTTGGCCTTCGCGAGCTTCCGGGCGTCGATGTCGACGGCGATGATCGGGCTGGCCCCGGCCAGCGCCGCGCCCGCGATCGCAGCCACACCGACACCACCGCAGCCGATGACGGCGATCGACCGGCCGCGGGTGATGCCGCCGGTGTTGATCGCGGCGCCGATGCCGGCCATCACGCCGCAGCCGAGCAGGCCGACCGCCGCCGGGCGCGCCTCCGGGTCGACCTTCGTGCACTGCCCCGCCGCGACCAGCGTCTTCTCGGCGAACGCGCCGATGCCCAGCGCCGGCGACAGCTCGGTCCCGTCCTCCAGGGTCATCCTCTGCGTGGCGTTGTGGGTGTTGAAGCAGTAGTGCAGGTCGCCCCGACGGCAGGCGCGGCACTCGCCGCAGACCGCACGCCAGTTGAGGACGACGAAGTCCCCGGGCGCGACCCCGGTGACGTCGGGGCCGACGGCCTCGACGATCCCCGACGCCTCGTGGCCCAGCAGGAACGGGAAGTCGTCGTTGATGCCGCCCTCGCGGTAGTGCAGGTCGGTGTGGCACACCCCGCAGGTCAACACCTTGACCACCGCCTCACCCGGGCCCGGGTCGGGCACGTTGATGGTGGCGATCTCGACGGGCGCGCCCTTCGTTCGGGCGATGACGGCGCGGACCTGCTGCATGGTGGGGGGCTCCTTGCGGTGACGGACGGATGTCACCCGAACCTAGCGACCCGCAGGTTGGTCGTCGGTCACTTCCACGCGACGCTGGCGAGGACCGCGTCGATCAGCGCGTGCGCCGCGGCGTCGTTGCGCGGAAGGTCGAAGACGATCGCGACGTGCGTACCCGCGGTGATCGTCACGAACTGGTAGTAGTAGCCGTTGTCGTCGTCGGCGCTCAGCACCACGCCCTCGAGGCCGTCGACGGTGCGGTTGTCCTCCCGCTTCGCCGTCGGCCGGACGTCCTTCATCGACTTCAACCCGAGCCTCGCCGCCTCGTCGAGGTCGTCGATGGTGGCGCCGGCGCCTCCGATGTTGATCTGGGAGACTCGATCGTCGGGCGGTGCCAGGAACCCGACCGTGCCTCCGCCGTCGACCTCCCAGTCATCATCGGCAGGCAGTCGGAAGGACACGTACTTGTCCGACATCTGCTTGCCCGTCGCGGGCTCGACACCGTCGGACGCACCCGCCGACGGGCTGGCCGTCGTGGTGCCGTCCTGGGACGAGGCGGCTGTCGTCGGGGCGTCCGTGCCGCCGTCGTCTCCGTCGTCCGTCGAACAGCCGGCGAGCGCCAGGCCGAGCAGCACCGCCGCGCAGGTCATTCGAGACTTCACCCGAGACTCCTCTCCCTCTGCGCCGGGTAGCCTAACGAATCGGCGCGGCGACCTGGGTTTTGTCGCATTCCGGCAGGGGTACGCACCGCTGTGGCACACCCGACGCCACCTCGGGAACGAAAGGGCACCCATGAATTTCCCCTCCGACATCATGGCGAAGCTGTTGGACGGTCCGGCGGACCAGGACACCATCGACGGCATCGAGCTGGTCGAGGCAGAGGTCACCAAGGTCATCGGCGTCATCGACGAGAAGCTCGACACCATCAAGCCGGATGCGTTCGACTCCCTCGGCGCCATCCAGCCGACCTCCTTCGGTGACACCGAGCGGTCCTCGCTGCTCTCCGTCCACCACCGCCGCGCGCACCAGGTGACCTACGAGACGCTGGTCGGCGTTCGTGCGGACCTGGTCGCCTTCCGCAAGGGCTGCGCCGACGCGCGGCTCTTCCTCCAGCGGGCCGACGACAACGCCGCCGACGAGGCGGCGCTGACCCGCAAGGCCGTCGACCGCCTGACCCAGGGCTCCTCCACCAACCACGCCGAGACGGCCAACACCCAGGCGCGGCAGAACGGCAGTGGTATCGACCCGACCGACGACTCGACAGGCACCGGCACCGATCCCGGCACCGATACCAGCGCCGATACCAGCAGCGATCCGGCAGGAGGCACTCCATGACCGGCGAGCACCTCGCTCGGCTCCGCAAGGCCGTTGCACCGATGAACCGCGACGACGTCCTCGAGTCGCGCAAGGCCTGGGCCGACGGCTACACGGACCTCGACGGTGTGGCCCAGGCACTCGAGCACTCCCGCGAGGGCATGCGGAAGGGCTTCGGAGCGGGCTCCGACATCACCCGAGCCGCCCTCGACGCGATCGCGACCATGCAGAAGAAGGTCGACGACCGCAAGGGCGACATGGGCGACGCCACCCTGGCCCTGGACGACCTCCTCTCCGCGATGGCCGCCGCCAAGGGCGTCGCGACCGAGGTGTCCGGGGCGACCGACCCCGGCGATCCGCCGAAGTTCCCCACGGTGACCAGCGGTGAGGAGGCGGACGAGATCCAGGCGATGAAGGTCCACAACGCCCAGACCCGGGCCTACAACACCCGTGCTGCGGCGTACGCCGCCGACGATGCCGAGGCGGAGCGGGCGCTGCGCGACCTCAACACCGCGTACGACGCCGCGATCCCCGTCTTCGCGAAGATCCACGGGGAGCCGATCGAGGAGCCGCCGCGCACGCCGACCGGCACCGGCCCGGGCGGCATCCCCCGCGGAGTCCGCCCGCCGACGTACACGCCGCCTCCGGGTGGCCTGATCGGCGTCGACGACAACGACCCGGGCGGCATCGACCCCGACTTCCCGGACCCGGGGGACCCCGACTTCCCGGACTACCCCGACGGCCCGGACGGCCCGGACGGCCCCGGCTACCCGGGCTACCCCGGTGACCCCGGCATCGACGACCCGGGCACGGGCGGGCCCGGAGGCCCGGGCGGGCCGGGCGGCATCAACCCCGGCCTGGTCGGCGGCGGCCTGCTCGCCGGTGGCCTGGTGGGCCCGGGGGCGATCAACGGGATCCGCGGGCTGCTGGCGCGCGGCGGCCTGAGCAGCGGCGCGCAGGCGATCGGCGCCTCGAGCCGTGCCGGAGGCCCCGGCTCCCTGGGACGTGGCGGGCTCGCACCCGGGAGCCAGGTCGGTCGCGGCGCCGGCGGGCGCGGTGCCGGTGGTCGTGGTGCCGGTGGTCGCGGCGTCCCGGGCTCACAGGGCGGACGCGGCGGCCGCGGCGCGGCGGGTGCGGCCGGTGGCCGCGGCGGTCGGCGCAGGGACGGCGAGCGCGAGGGCGCCGACCGGGAGCTGTACGACGACGGGCAGGACTGGCTCGACGACGAGGGCACCGGACCCGGCGTACTCGGCTGAGCACCCTCCTCGCACCGCGAGGCTCGCGGGCTGATCCCCTCACCGAGGAGGGAGCCAGCCCGCGAGCACGTCGGTGACCGGAAGGCTCGAGTCGGCCGGCAGGTCCAGCGACGACGGGGTGCGTCCCCGCGCGACCATCGTGGACCCGAGGGCCGCGACCATCGCGCCGTTGTCGGTGCACAGGCCGGGGCGGGGCACGCGGACCCGGATGCCGAGCTTGCCGGCCCGCTCCTCCGCCATCGCCCGCAGGCGGGAGTTCGCGGCGACTCCCCCGCCGATCATCAGGTCCTCGATGCCCTCGGCCGCGGCGGCGTCGAGCGCCTTGCGGACCAGCACGTCGCAGACCGCCTCCTGGAAGGACGCGGCCACGTCGGCCACCGGGACCGGCTCGCCGGAACGCTCGCGGGCCTCGACCCAGCGGGCGACGGCGGTCTTGAGCCCGGAGAACGAGAAGTCGAAGCGGTGCCGCTCGAGGTCGCGGCGGCTGGTCAGGCCGCGCGGGAAGTCGATGGCGACCTGGTTGCCCTCACGGGCCACCCGGTCGATGTGCGGGCCGCCGGGGAACGGCAGGCCGAGCAGCCGGGCCACCTTGTCGAAGGCCTCACCGGCCGCGTCGTCGATGGTCGCCCCCATCGGGTCGACCCCGTTGGCGGTGCCGGTGATGTCGGTGACCCGCAGCAGGCTGGAGTGGCCGCCGGACACGAGGAGGGCGAGGCAGGGCTCCGGGAGCGGGCCGTGCTCGAGCTGGTCGACCGCGACGTGCGCGGCGAGGTGGTTGACGCCGTAGATCGGCTTGCCGAGCGAGAGGGCGAGGGCCTTGGCGGAGGCCACGCCGACCAGCAGGGCACCGGCCAGGCCCGGCCCGTGGGTGACGGCGATCGCGTCGACGTCGGTCAGCGCGACGCCGGCCGTGTCGCAGGCGCGCTGGATGGTCGGGACCATCGCCTCGAGGTGCGCACGGCTGGCGACCTCGGGGACGACCCCACCGAAGCGGGCGTGCTGGTCGACGCTGCTCGCGACGGCGTCGGCGAGCAGCGTGTGGCCGCGCACGATGCCGACCCCCGTCTCGTCGCAGGAGGTCTCGATGCCCAGGACCAGCGGTTCGCTCATCACCACCGCCCCATTGTGACGGGTGTGGCGAGGACGAGCGCGGTCGCACCATCGCGGTAGTAGCGCGGGCGGCGGCCGAGCTCGGCGAAGCCGTGGTGCTCGTAGAACATCCGGGCGGCGAGGTTGTCCTCGCGGACCTCGAGCAGCAGCCGCTCGGCGCCCCGGCTCGCGGCGTGCCCGTGGACCGCCTCGAGCAGGGTGCGCGCGATCCCCGAGCGCCGCAGGTCCTCCGGTACGGCGATCCGCTGCAGCTCGGCGTCGACGTCGACGACGCTCACGACGGCGTACCCGACGAAGGCCTCGTCGCGCTCGGCGACGAGGACGCCGATGGTCGGCACGGTGCCGTCGACGGCCTGCTCCAACAGCACCGGGGACCACGGGTCGAGCGGGAAGGCCAGCTCCTCGAGCGCGGCGACGTCCTCGACGTCGGCCCGGCTCGCGGCGCGGACCAGGACCCCGGTCACGGCGTGGGCGTCACGTCGGGGAGCACGGCCTTGGGAGCGTGCGGGATCTCGGCGTCGGGGCGGCGCAGGTACATCGGCTCGGGCTCCAGCAGCGTCACCCGGTCGGCCACGACGGCGCGTGCCAGCCAGGCGGCGTCGGGGCGCAGCGGCCCCCGCCCGCCCGGGAAGGCGTCCGGGTAGAGCGACGCGCCCTCGCCGACCACGGGGCGGTCGGTGGCGAGGGACGCAGGACGGTCCACGACCGGCTCGCTGGTGCGCCGCCCGTCCCGGGAGTACGACGCCAGGTAGACCTCCTTGCGCCGCGCGTCGGTCGCCACGAGGAAGTCGGCGTCGACGGTCCCGGTGTCGACGGCCTCGACGGCGAGCGCGTCGAGGGAGCACACACCGAGCACGGGGACGCCGAGGACGTGGCCCATGGTGCGCGCGGTGACCAGTCCGACCCGGAGCCCGGTGAACGGGCCGGGCCCGGCGCCCACCGCGATCCGGGTGAGGTCGGCCGGCTGCGCGCCCGCCAGGGCGAGCACCTTCGCGATCAGCGGGGCGAGCTGCTCACCGTGCCGCATGGCGGTTCCCGCAGTCTCCGCGGCGACGACGTCGGCGCCGTCGTGGAGGGCGACGGTCACCGTCGGGGAGGCGGTGTCGAGGGCGAGCAGCACGGAGGCGAGGCTACCGTCCGCCGCCCGCGGGGATCAGTACCAGGCTCAGCGCCAGGCCTTCACCCAGTCGACCTCCATGGTCGCCGGCAGGGACACGCGGCCGTCGTACAGGTTGTTGCCGCCGCCGAGGTACTGGCTGAGGTTCATGATCATCCGCTTGCGGAAGCTGGGCGCGGCGTGGGCGCTGGTCAGGCAGGTCCGGCCGTCGACCTTGATCGAGAGCTGGCTGTAGCTCCACTCGAGGACGTAGGTGTGCCACTGGCCGCGCTGCGACTTGCAGCTCCACGAGGTGTTGAAGCCGTCGACGGCGCCGTAGGAGTCCGCCCAGTAGTGGAGGAAGGGCACGTTGAGCGACGGCTGGTAGGAGTAGGTCTCCATGACGTCGATCTCACCGGTGTTGGGCCAGTTGTCGTCGGAGGTGTAGCGGGTGTCCGGCCACAGCCAGAACGCCTCGTGCAGGCCCGGCAGCGACGTGTTGCGGACCCGGATCCGGGCCTCGAACCGGCCGTACTGCTGACTGAAGCGGTAGTAGCTGCTGACCGTGGCTCCGGCGTACTTCGCCCGGGTGCCGTTGGCGCGCAGCGGGCAGCGGGTCGTGCTCGTGGTCTTGACGGCGCTCAGCCGGAGCTTGCCCATGCTGACCGCGATGGTCCGCGGGCTGTTCAGCGTGCACAGGTTCCCGGTCCCCGGCTGGGTGAGCCCGACCCACTTGTTGCCGTCGATCCGCGAGCCGCCGAAGTTGTCGACGAAGGTGCAGGTCCAGTAGCCGCCGGTGCTGCGGGCGACGGCGGTGCCGCACGCGTCGGCGGCCGTCGCCGGTGGCGCCGGCGACGTCGGGGCGAGGGGTACGGCAAGGGCGGCGGCCATCAGGCAGGCAGCCACCAGGGCAGACTTCAACGAGCGCATCGCTTCCCCATGTCCGTCGTCAGAGCAGGCGGGCGGGGGTGGAGCTCCCCCAGTGGCACGTAAAGGTAGCGGCCCCGGGTGAGAAGTGGAACCTGTAGCAGTTCACAGGCTTGCCACAGCTCCCCACGGCGGCCTCGCTCAGCGCCAGACCTTGACGTAGTCCACGTCCATCGTCGCCGGCAGCGGCACCTGCCCGTCGTACTGGTTGTTGCCGCTGCCCAGGAACTGGGTGAGGTTGATGATGAAGCGCTTCTGGAAGCTGCTCGCGCCAGCGGTGTTGGTCAGGCAGACCTTGCCGTCGACGAGGATCGTCAGCCGATCCGCGAACCACTCGAGCGCGTAGGTGTGCCACTCGCCCCGTGTCGTCGCGCAGTTCCAGGCGGTGTTGAGCCCGTCGACCGACCCGAGGCGGTCGTCGCTGTAGTGCAGGAACGGGACCGCGAGGTCCGGGTAGGCGGAGAAGGTCTCGACGATGTCGATCTCGCCGGAGTCCGGCCACGGGTTGTCGGCGCCGTAGCGGATGTCGGGCCACAGCCAGAAGGCCTCGTGGAGGCCCGGCGCCGAGGCGTCCTGGACCCGCATCCTGGTCTCGAAGCGCCCGTACTGCTGGCTGAACCGGTGGTAGGTGGTCGCCCAGCCCGAGGCGTACGAGCCGCGGGTGCCGTCGGCGCGCAGCGGGCACTGCGTGGTTGCGTCGGTCGGCACCGCGGACAGGTGCAGGTAGCCGCCCGACACCGAGACCGTCTTCGGCGTGTTCACCACGCACAGGTCACCTTCTCCGACCATGCTCATCCCGGCCCACACGTTGTCGTTGAGGGCGCTGCCGGAGAAGTAGTCGGCCATCGTGCAGCTCCAGTTGCCACCGCCCGGCTTGGTGATCCGCGCACCACAGTCCGGCTTCGACACCCCCGGAGGGGCTGACGAAGCGGCCGGGACCGGCGACGACGGCGCCAGCGGCACGGTGAGCGCGGCGGCCAGCAGTCCTGCCGCGAGCATGGCGGCGTGACGGAACGAACGCATGACTTCCCCCTGGTTTCCTGCGCGAGATCCCGAGAAGGTAAAGGGCTCCCGCCGAGGAAGGTAGCGCCTTGCAGGCCACCCGGGACAGGGTCCCGGACCAGTTCTGGTCGCACGATCATGGGTGATGGCTCATCGGAGCCATCGCACCAGGATCGTCCGTCGGTTCCGGGTCTTGCGGTCAGCGCCAGGCCTTGACCCAGTCGACCTCCATCGTCACCGGCAGGGCGACCCGGCCGTCGTACGCATTGGCACCGGTGCCGGTGAACTGGGTGAAGCAGATGATGAAGCGCTTGTGGAAGGCGTCTCCCGAGATGTTGTTGACCAGGCAGGTGTCGCCGTCGACGAGGATCTCGAGGCGCTCGGCCGTCCACTCCAGCGTGTAGGTGTGCCACTCGCCGCGGGTCGTCGCGCAGCCCCAGGCGGTGTTGACACCGTTGTTCGGCTTCTCGCCCTCCTCGTAGTGGAGGAACGGGATCACCCGGTCGGGCTGGTGGGAGTAGGTCTCCATGATGTCGATCTCGCCCGACTGCGGCCAGGGCTTGTCGGCGCCGTACCGGACGTCGGGCCACAGCCAGAACGCCTCGTGGACGCCGGGGCCGTCGACGTCCTGCACCTTGATCCGGGCCTCGAAGCGCCCGTACTGCTGGCTCCAGCGACCGTAGGACGTCACCCAGCCCGACGCGTACGACGCCCGAGTGCCGTCGCCGCGGACCGGACAGGTCGTGGTGGCGTCCGTGGGGAGCACCGAGAGCCGGAGGCTGCCGTCGGCGACCGCGACCGTCCGCGGGTCGTCCACGGCGCACAGGTCGTCGGTGCCGACGACCTCGGAGACCTTCCAGGTGTCGGGGTCGAGCCGGTCACCGGAGAAGTCCTCGACGAGGGTGCACTCCCACGCACCGCCGCCCGGCTTCGCGAACCTCTTGCCGCACTGGTCGCTGCCCTCGATCCGCTCCCGGGTCGCCCACAGGGCGACGCCGCCGCCGACCACGAGGACCACCAGGAGGCCCACGGCGACGAGGAGCACGGGACGGGAGGGACGCACGGGGTGCCACGGTAGGACATGGCTGGCTGCGCCGCGGGCGGGTCTGCGAAATCAGGACCAGGCCTTCACCCAGTCGACCTCCATCGTCGCGGGCAACGGCACCGCTCCCGTCCAGAGGTTGGTGCCGGTGCCGAGGAGCTGGGTGAGGTTGATGATGAACCGCTTGCGGAAGCTCGCCGCCCCGGAGGTGTTGACCAGGCAGGAGCGGCCGTCGACGAAGACCTCGAGCCGGTCGGCGGTCCACTCCAGGGCGTAGGTGTGCCACGCGCCCCGCGTCGTACGGCAGTTCCAGGCGGTGTTGAGCCCGGGCACGGGCCCGCCGCTGTCGGCGCTGTAGTGGAGGAACGGGATCGCGAGGTCCGGGTGGACGGAGTAGGTCTCGGCGATGTCGATCTCGCCCGTGTTGGGCCAGTCGGCGTCCGAGGCGTAGCGGATGTCGGGCCACAGCCAGAACGCCTCGTGCAGGCCGGGGAGGGCGCTCGCCTGCGACTTCATCCGGGCCTCGAAGCGGCCGTACTGCTGGCTCCAACGGCCGTGGGTGGAGATCCAGCCCGCGGCGTAGCTGCCGCGGGTGCCGTCGGCGCGCAGCGGACACGGCTCGTCGTCGGTGGTGGGCACGACGCTGAGCCGGAGCGTGCCGTCGGCGACGGCGACGGTGCTCGGGCCGGCGGCGACGCAGCGCTCGCCCTGGCCGAGCATGTTCTGGCCGAGCCAGCGCTCGGTGTCGAGCGCGGTCCCCTCGAACTGGTCGACGAACGTGCAGGAGTAGTACCCGCCCGTGCGCCGCTTCGGGCGGACGCCACAGCCGTCGGTCGGCGGCGCGGGCGCCTTGACGGGTACGACGCGCCGCACCGTGCTGGCCCTGCGCAGCGAGACCGAGCGGAACGATCGCGTCGTCGCCGGAGCCGGTACGACGACGCGGTACCGCCCCGTCCCGGTGGCGCGGACCCGCCGCACGGTCACCCAACGGCTGGTCCGGACCTGGAGCGAGACCAGCGCCCGGGGCCGGGCCCGGCCGGTCAGCACGACGCTCTTCGTCGTCGTGGTCGGCCGGTCGAGGACCGGGGCCGGACCGCGCTGGGCCTGCGCGGACGGCACGCCGTCGGGCACCAGGCCCGCTGACAGCACGACAGCCAGTACGGCCGTGACGACAACTCGCAGAGCGCGCATCTTCGACCTCCCTGTCCCGATCCGCTGCCCTTCGAGGCTAGGAATCGGCGAGGGGTCTCAGGAACCTGCGCGCGGGTCGACCTGACCCGTACCGACGGACCACCGCACTGGGACGGGGGTCCGTGGGACCGGGTCCGTGGGACCGGGTCCCGGGATCCTGGTTCAGGAGCGGAGGTCGACGCCGAGCCAGCGAAGCCCGACGGGGTCGATCTCGACCAGCCGCGGGTCGGCCTCCGGGTCGACATCGGTCGCCGCGGTGGCGCGCATGATCCGGACCTCGAGCCGCGCGTCGGCGAGGCCCTCCGCCAGGCCGGTCCCCCACTCGACGACGGTCACCGCGTCGTCGAGGTCCGTGTCGAGGTCCAGGTCATCGAGCTCGGCCTGCCCGCCGAGGCGGTAGGCGTCGACGTGGACCAGCTCCGGTCCGTCACCGAGCGAGGGGTGGACGCGGGCGATGACGAAGGTCGGGGACGTGATCCCGCCCCGCACGCCGAGGCCGGTGCCGAGGCCCTGGGTGAAGGTGGTCTTGCCGGCGCCGAGCTCCCCGCTGAGGACCAGCACGTCGCCGGCCCGCAGCAGGCCGGCGAGGCGCTCGCCGAGGGCGCGCATGTCGTCGGCCGACGGCACCTCGACGGTGAGCGGCACGGGCCGCGCCATCTCGATGTACGGCGGATGGCGGTCGGTCTCGACGAAGCCCATGTCGCGCCAGAAGCCCACCGTGCGGGGGAGCTCCTGGCGGGCGAGGATCACCGCACGTCGTACACCGGGACGGCGGGAGGCGGCGGCGAGCGAGGCACGCACCAGCTCGCGCGCGAGGCCGCGCCCCTGGGCGGCGGGATCGACGCCGAAGCGGCGCAGGTAGATCGCGTCGTCGACCGGGTCGAGGACCACGGTGCCCACCGGCCGGCCGTCGTCGAGCGCGAGCAGCCCGCCTCCGGGCGCGAGCATCGCGGCGATCGTCTCGACCGTCTCGCCGAGCGCGTCGGCGGGCGGGTCGAGCACGGGGCGCGCGGCGAAGGCGGCCCGCACGACGGCGAGGACGTCGTCGGCCCGCTCGGGGCCGACCTCGAGGATCTCGATCATGGCCGTGTGGTCGCCCTCGCGGCGGCGGCGGTGATCAGCTGGTCCAGCTCGGCGTTGACGAGCTCGTGCCGCTCCATGATCACCATGTGGCCGGCGCCCTCGCACTCGAGCAGCCGCGAGCCGGGGATCCGCGACTGGAGCTTGCGGGAATGGCCGATCGAGGTCAGCTTGTCGGCGGTGCCGCAGATGACCGACACCGGGACGGCGCCGAGCGCGGCGACCGTGTGGAACTTGTCGAGGCCCGCGAAGTTCGGGAAGAAGTCGGCGACCACCTCGAACGGGGTCGCGGCGAGCATCTCGTCGACGAACTCGACGTACCCCTTCGGGACGGCCTCGCCGAAGGCGAATCGGTCGGTCGCCACCGTCGCGACAGCGGACCCGGCACGGCGCAGGGTGTCGATCGCGCGGTGGCCGAGGTGCAGCGTGCGGACGGCGCTGCCCGCGAGGGGGCCGGTCAGCCGGGCGGGCAGCATCGGCAGCAGCATCCGGCCCGGGTCGAGGCCGCCGGCGGTGGTGGAGATCAGGCCGATCCCGACCACCCGGGTGCCGATCAGCTCGGGGAACTGCTCGGCGAACGCGACGATCGACATGCCACCCATCGAGTGGCCGACCAGGACGACCGGACCGTCGGGAGCGACCTCCTCGAGGACCGCGTGGAGGTCGCGGCCGAGCTGGTCGATCGTCGAGTGCGCGCGGTCGGAGTTGCCGGAGCGGCCGTGCGAGCGCTGGTCGTAGTAGACGGCGCGGACCAGGCCGCGGTAGGCCGCCCGCTGGAAGTGCCAGCAGTCCAGGTTGAGGCAGTAGCCGTGGACGAAGACGACGGTGACCCGCGGCGCCGCGGGGGTACGGCGCAGGAGCCGGTCCATCGCGCCGGTGGCCGCCGGCGCCTCCAGCTCGTCGACCTCGACGTGCAGCGTCACGCCGTCGTCCGCGACGACCGTGACCGGCTCCGACCGCAGGCTGCCGAAGGGGATCGACTCCCCCGCACGGTGGCTGATCTGCCGCTGCTGGCGCACGATCCCGACGGCCGCGGTGCCGGCGGCCAGGCCGAGGGCACCGGCGAGCGAGCCGGCGATCCGTCCGCGGCGGCTCACTGCTTCGCCTCGCCGACGGGCGCGGAGTCGACGTACCTGCGGGTCATCCGGCCCCCGATCCTGGTGACGATCTCGTAGTTGATGGTGCCGCAGGCCTCGGCCCAGTCCTGCGCGGTCGGGCCGCCGGCGGCCGGCGGGCCGAAGACGATCACGTCGCTGCCGACCGGCGGGTGGTCGCCGCCGAGGTCGACCACGACCTGGTCCATGCAGACCGTGCCGCGGATCGGGCGCCGCTTGCCGTCGATGCCGACCTGGGCGGCCGCGTCGGGGTCGTCGCCGCGGAAGGCGTGGCGCGGGATGCCCTCGCCGTAGCCGACCGGGACCAGACCGACGGTGGTCGGGCTGTCGGCGGTCCACAGGTGGCCGTAGGAGATCGCGTCGCCGGCGGCCAGCTCCTTGACCATCACCAGTGGCGCGCGGACGGTCATCGCGGGCACCAGCCCGATCTGGGTGGCCTCGCCGGGAGCCGGGTCGAGGCCGTACATCGCGATGCCGCAACGGACCGCGTCGAAGCGGGAGGACGGGCGCAGGATCGTCGCGGCCGAGTTGGCGAGGTGGCGCAGCTCGGGGCGCAGCCCCGCCTCCCCCGCGAGGGCGAGCGCGTCGCGGAAGGCCTGCTCCTGCCGGTCGTTGGCGACGTGGTCGGGCTCGTCGGCGCAGGCGAAGTGGGACCAGATGCCGGTGACCCGCCACAGGCCGGCCTCCTCCCCCGCCCGGGCGCGGGCGAAGACGTCGGCCCAGGCCGCGCGGGGTGCGCCGCCGCGGGACAGGCCGGTGTCGACCTTGAGCTGGATCCGCGCGGGCTCGGCGCGACCCTCGAACGCCGCTGCCATCTCGTCCAGCTCCTCACCCGAGTAGGCGCTGACGTCGATGCCCGCGTGGGCGGCGGCCGCGTAGTCGGAGCCGGGCGTGGTGATCCAGCACAGCAGCGGCCCGTCGACCCCGGCCGCGCGCAGGGCGAGGGCCTCCTCGATCGTCGCCGTCGCGAGCCACTCCGCGCCGCCCTCCCGGGCCGCCCGCGCGCTCTCGACCATGCCGTGCCCGTAGCCGTCGGCCTTCACCACCGCGATCAGCGGCACGCCCGCGGTCTCCCGCAGCAGACGGGCGTTCGCACGGATCGCGGCGAGGTCGACGACGATCTCGGCGGGGCCGAGGGTGGGGCCGGACATGGTCCCTATCGTCCCATCACGGGGTGGTCAGGGTGTGGTGTGGTCAGGCTCGCGACGAGGTCCGGCAGGGCGGCCGCGACGTCGCCGGCGACGATCGGCCCGCCCTGCGCGGCCAGCACGGCCGCGGCACCATGCAGCCAGGAGCCCACGGAGGCGGCGTCGAACGGGTCCAGCCCGGTCGCGAGCAGGGCACCGACGAGCCCGCCGAGCACGTCGCCGGCCCCGGCGGTCGCCAGCCAGGGGGTTCCGGTGGTCGTGACCCGGACCCGCCCGCCAGGACGCGCGACGACGGTGTGGCGGCCCTTGAGGAGCACCACGGCGTCGTACCGGTCGGCCGCGGCGCGGGCATGCCGCAGCGGGTCGGCCTCGATCTCCTCCCGTGCGACGCCGAGCATCCGGGACAGCTCGCCGGCGTGCGGCGTGAGCACGGCGTCACGCCCCCGGGCGAGGTCGGCGAAGGCGAGCGCGTCGGCGTCGACGACCACCGGTACGTCGTCGGCGAGGGCGTCGCGCAGGGCCGGCTCGGCCGCGGCGTCGCTGCCGGAGCCGACCACCCAGGCCTGGACGCGGCCCGGGCCGACGACCTCCGGGTGCTGCACGCGGACCAGGTCGAGCACGGACTCGTCGCCGTCGTACCGGACCATGCCGGCGAGCCCGCACGCCGCGCCGGCGACGCTGAGCAGCCCGGCGCCGGGATAGGCGTCGGAGCCGGCGCGGATGCCGACGACGCCGCGGGTGTACTTGTGCCCGTCGGGGTCGGGCTGCGGCAGCATCGCGACGACGTCGTCGGGCTGGAGCGCCTCGATGGCGGCCGGCGGCAGGAACGGGTCCAGGCCGATGTCGACGAGGTCGACCGCGCCGCAGGCGAGCGCCGCGGGGTCGAGCAGGTGGCAGGCCTTGTGGGTGCCGAAGGTGACGGTCAGGTCGGCCTCGACGTGCTCGCCGGGCGTGGCGCCGGAGTCGACGTCGACGCCGGAGGGGGTGTCGACCGCGACGACCGGGATCCCCGCGGCCGCCGCCAGCGCCGCGACGGCGCCGTCGCGGAGCCCGGGACGCCCCCCGATGCCGACGATGCCGTCGACGACCACGTCGAAGGTGACGCCCGGTCGCGGCGTTCCGACGCGACCGCCGGCTGCGCGGAGCGTGGCGAGCCCGGCCTCGTGCACGGTGGTGGACAGCAACCACGCCTCGACGAGCGCGCCGCGTCGGGCGAGCACCGCGCCGGCGTACAGGGCGTCGCCGCCGTTGTCGCCGGAGCCGACGAGCAGGAGCACCCGGCGGCCGTAGCCGCCGCCGAGCAGGTCGAGCACGGCGTAGGCGAGACCGCTGGCCGCGCGCTGCATCAACGTCCCCGCGGGCACCGTCGCCATCAGGGCGGCCTCGGCGGCGCGGACCTCCTCGACGGTGTGGGCGCGGAGCACGGCGGCCTCAGCCCTCCAGGACCACGACCGCGGAGGCGATCCCGCCGTCGTGGGTCAGGGAGAGGTGGACCGAGCGGACACCGAGCCGGTCGGCGACGGCGAGCACGGTGCCGCGCATGACGAAGCGGGGCCGGCCGGTCTCCTCCGAGACCACCTCGGAGTCGTGCCAGTGCATCCCCCCGGGGGCGCCCAGCGCCTTGGCCAGCGCCTCCTTGGCCGCGAAGCGCGCCGCCAGCGAGCTGACCGGGCGACCCCGCTCGGCCTCGACGAAGAGCTTCTCCACGAGCGCGGGGGTACGCCGGCACGACTCGTCGAACCGGGCGATCTCGCACACGTCGATCCCGACGCCGATCACCGCCATCAGGGGGTCACTCGACCGTGACGGACTTGGCGAGGTTGCGCGGCTGGTCGACGTCGTGGCCCAGCGCGGTGGCGAGCTCGCACGCGAAGAGCTGCAGCGGCAGGATCGCGACGAGGGGCTGCAGGAGCACCGGCACCTTGGGCAGCCGGATCAGCTCGTCGGCGTACGGCTCGATGGAGGTGTCGCCCGCCTCGGCCAGGCAGATCGTGCGGGCCCCGCGGGCGCGCACTTCCTGGATGCCGCTCAGCATCTTGCCGTGCAGGCTGTCACGGCCCTTCGGCGGCACCACGCACAGGACCGGCAGGCCCTCCTCGACCAGCGCGATCGGGCCGTGCTTGAGCTCGCCGGCCGCGAAGCCCTCGGCGTGGAGGTAGGCCAGCTCCTTGAGCTTGAGCGCGCCCTCGAGCGCGACCGGGTAGCCGGCGTGGCGACCGAGGAAGAGCACCGAGCGGGTGGTGGCGTGGGACCGGGCCAGCTCGTAGACCTGGTCGGCGCCCTCGAGGACCGTCTCGATGTGCCCGGGCATCGCCTCGAGCTGCTCCATGATCTCGTCGATCTCGTCGCCGAAGCGGGTGCCCTTGACCTGCGCCATGTAGAGCGCGAGCAGGTAGCAGGCGACCAGCTGGGTCAGGAAGCCCTTCGTCGACGCGACGCCGATCTCGGGGCCGGCGTGGGTGTAGATCACCGCGTCGGACTCGCGCGGGATCGAGGAGCCGTTGGTGTTGCAGATGGCCAGCACCTTGGCGCGCTGGCTGCGCGCGTGGCGGATGGCCTGCAGCGTGTCGGCCGTCTCGCCGGACTGGCTGATCGCGACGATCAGCGTGGTGGAGTCGATGATCGGGTCGCGGTAGCGGAACTCGGAGGCCAGCTCGACCTCGACCGGGGTGCGGGTCCAGTGCTCGATGGCGTACTTCGCGACCATGCCGGCGTAGAAGGACGTGCCGCACGCGATGATGATGATCTTGTCGACGTCGCGCAGCTCCTCGTCGGCCAGGCGCATCTCGTCGAGCTGCAGCTGTCCCGCCGCCGTACGACGACCGATCAGCGAGTCCGCGACGGCACGCGGCTGCTCGAAGATCTCCTTGCGCATGAACCAGTCGTGGCCGTCCTTCTCCGCGGCGGAGAGGTCCCAGTCGACGTGGAACTGCTTCGCCTCGACCGGTCGGCCGTGGAAGTCGGTGACGAGGACCTCGTCCGGGGTCATCACGACGATCTGGTCCTGGCCGAGCTCGAGCGCCTCGCGGGTGAACTCGATGAACGCCGCGACGTCGGAGCCGAGGAAGTTCTCCCCCTCACCCAGACCCACCACCAGCGGCGAGTTGCGGCGCGCGGCGACGACCTTGTCGGGCTCCTCGGCGTCGATCGCGACGAGCGTGAAGGCGCCGTCGAGCTGCTGGCACACCCGCTGCATCGCGGTCGTCAGGTCGACCCCCGACTGGACCTGCAGCTCCACCAGGTGGGCGACGATCTCGGTGTCGGTGTCGGAGAGCAGCACGTGGTCGTCGGCCTCGACGCGCTCGCGGAGCTCGATGAAGTTCTCGATGATGCCGTTGTGCACCAGCGCGATCCGGCGCGCGCCGCCGGTGTGCGGGTGGGCGTTGACGTCGTTGGGCGGGCCGTGGGTGGCCCAGCGGGTGTGCCCGATCCCGGTGTGCGCGACGGGCAGGGGCGTCTCGTCGAGCACCTTCTCGAGGTTGGCGAGCTTCCCGGCCCGCTTCTCGAGGGCGATCGCACCGCCGTCCACGACCGCGACCCCGGCCGAGTCGTAGCCGCGGTACTCCAGCCGACGCAGGCCGTCGATGACCGTGTCCGTGGCCGACCTGGGCCCGACATATCCGACGATCCCGCACATGGGTGATCACTCTAGTTGGGATGCCGCCGACTGCCGACACGGCGCGACTGGAAGAATCGCCACATGGTCACGGCCACCGAGACGCCGGGGGCCCACGGCGAGGAGTCGCCGCGGGAGTCCTCGCCGTACGTCGAGCTCGACCGTGCCACCTGGGCGATGCTGGCCTCGGAGACCGAGAGCCCGCTGACGAGCGACGAGGTGGTGCGGCTGCGCGGCATCGGCGACCAGCTGGACCTCGCGGAGATCCGCGACGTCTACCTGCCGCTCTCCCGCCTGCTCAGCCTGCGGGTCCGGGCCGCCACCGCCCTGCACCACGCCCAGCAGGAGTTCCTGCACGGCCTGACCCCGCCGCGCACCCCGTTCGTCATCGGCCTCGCCGGCTCCGTCGCCGTCGGCAAGTCGACCGCCGCCCGCGTGCTCCAGCAGATGCTCGCCCGCTGGCCCGAGCACCCCAACGTCGCCCTCGTCACCACCGACGGCTTCCTCTATCCCAACGCCGAGCTGGTCAAGCGGGGGCTCCTCGAGCGCAAGGGCTTCCCCGAGTCGTACGACCGCAAGGCCCTGATGCGCTTCGTGATCGACATCAAGTCCGGCAAGGACGAGGTCGAGGCCCCCGTCTACTCCCACCTGGTCTACGACGTCCGCGAGGACCAGAAGGTCGTCGTGAAGAAGCCCGACATCGTCATCGTCGAGGGCCTCAACGTCCTCCAGCCGGCGCGTGTGCGGGGCGACGGCCGGGTCGGGCTCGGCCTGTCCGACTTCTTCGACTTCTCCATCTACGTCGACGCCAACACCAACCACATCCGCGAGTGGTACGTCGACCGGTTCCTCCGCCTGCGCGAGACCGCCTTCCGCGACCCGGACTCCTACTTCGCCAAGTACGCCGCCCTCAGCCACGACACCGCCGTCGACGAGGCCCGCCGGATCTGGGACACCATCAACGGGCCCAACCTGGCGCAGAACGTCCTGCCCACGCGGTCGCGGGCGACGCTGGTGCTGCGGAAGTCGGCCGACCACTCGGTGGACTGGGTGCGGTTGCGCAAGATCTGAGGCACGCGCGCGGCGAGGCCGGGTGGGCTGCGCAGCGAATCCCCACCGCAACGACATCCTGCCGGGTTACGGTCGCACCATGACTCCGCGGCTCGGGCTGGCGTTCCTGACGACTCTCGCACTGATGGTGGTCACAGCCGCGGTGCCTGCTCCCGCGCAGGCTGCCGCGGCGAGGTGGTACTGCCATGGCCACGTGGCCACCATCAAGGGCACGGCCGGCGACGACGTCCTCCGCGGCACCGCGCGCCGCGACGTCATCCAGGCCGGACCGGGCGAAGACGTCGTGAACGGCCTGGGCGGCGACGACATCATCTGCGGCGCCGGCGGCGCGGACGACCTGCGCGGACAGGGAGGCAACGACCGGCTCTACGGCGACGGTGACACGTTCGCCGAGGGCTCGCAGGGTCAGCTCCACCAGATCGGCGACACCCTGCGGGGCGGCCCGGGGGCGGACACGCTGGTGCCGGGCCTGGACCCGCGGTCGGCGGGCGAGCTCGAGCGCCGGATCGACGCGATCGCCTACGACACGGCGCCCGGCCCGGTGCAGGTCCGGCTGGAGGACCAGCTCGCCGTGGGGGACGGACGTGATCGCATTGTGGCCAACGGCCCGGTCCGGATCATCGGCAGTCGGTACGACGACTTCCTGCTCGGCTCGAGCCGGGCCGACACCCTCCTGGGCGGCGCCGGCAGCGACCGGTTGTACGGCCTCGGGGGCGACGACCGGCTGGAGACGGACGACGTCACGACCACCGGTACTGCGGACGACCAGGCTTGGGGCGGGGCGGGCAACGACCGCATCGAGTCCTCCCTGGGCGACGACCGCCTCACCGGCGACGGCGGTGACGACGTGCTCCGCGACACGGGCGCGACCAGCTCGGACGTCCTGCAGGGCGGGCCCGGCGACGACTTCCTGAACGACCGCGGGACGGCGGACGAGGACTCGCTGGCCGGCGACGCGGGAAGCGACACGCTCACGGTGAGCCTGGAGAACCTCCACACCGTGGTCGACGGAGGCGAGGGAGTCGACGGCGTCCTGCTGCTCGACACCGAGAAGGCGCTGACCGTGGACCTCGCCACGGGCACCGTCCAGCTCGCCGGAACGACGGCGACCGCCCAGCTCCTCGGGATCGAGTACCACCGCCTCTGGGCCGGCCCCACGACGGTGATCGGCTCTCCGGGCCCGGACCGCGTCGCTGCGGGCAGCAGTGTCTTCCAGATGAACGGACTCGGAGGCGACGACGAGTTCATGTCGGGCGCTGGGGCGGACACCTTCGACGGTGGGGACGGCACGGACTGCTACACGCCCGGCCCCTTCGACCGGGATGCCGACACGATCACGAACACCGAGAACTGGGACGGTGAGGGTGTGCCGGGCCCGTGCCCGGAGTGGCCCGCGGGCTTCTGACGCAGCACGAGGACGGCGGGCACGAGATCGGTGCGGCTGTCGGGCGCGGCCCGGCGGCTCCGCAGATCACTCCTTGCACCACCTGTCGTTCCTGCGGCCCGATGGTCGAGGAGGTCGCGCAGCGCACCTCGGTGGTCGAGGAGGTCGCGCAGCGCACGTCGGTGGTCGAGGAGGTCGCGCAGCGCACCTCGGTGGTCGAGGAGGTCGCGCAGCGACCGTCACGAGACCCCCGGCTCCGGTGCACCTGCTCAAGTGTCAGGTCGTGGCCGGTACCGGTCTCAAACGGCAGTGACGAGGGGCGTGGGCGGGTGGCCGGGGCCGGCGGTCGGGTGCGGACCGGCAACTCCGCTGATAACTCCTTGCGCCACTTGTCCTCCACAGGGCCCGGATCGAGCGCCCCTGTCCACAGCCCGCTTCCACGTCCCGGGTTGTGTCGGCCCTCCGTGATCCAATACACGTATGGCCACTCGGGACCGACACCAAGCATTGGCGGACATGTCCGCCGATGCTGTGCTGTCCTTCGTCGAGGACCAGCACACGGCACGACTGACCGCGGAGCGGGCGATCCTCGAAGCCGCCTACCAGTGGGCCGTGGCCCTCCATCCGCGCGATCGTCGAGTCGGGGGTGCAGTGCAGGACGATCTCGACCTTGGGCTTCACCGGCCCGACCGACAGGTCGAGGTGGGAGGCGGGGTTGGTGAGGAGTGCGAACGCGGCGAGACGGCGTTCCATCTTGCCGGTGTCGGGCATCTGGTCCTCGAGCGTCTTCGCGGTGGCGTCGATGCCGGCTTCGGAGCCGAGGATCACCGAGCACGCCGCCGCCACGTTCGGGGCACGGATACAGACCTCCCCGTACGGCGCGAAGCGGCTGATCGCGGACGCGGTCGACCTGCACCACCGCCTCCCCAAGCTGTGGGCCGGCGTCCAGTCCGGGACGGTCCGCTCGACCCACGCCCGGCATGTCGCCGAAGCCACCCGTGAACTGTCGGCCGAGGAGGCCGGGTGGGTGGACGGTGAGGTCGTCGACCTCGCGGACGGCCGGCTCGCGTGGACCCGGTTCGAAGCGGTCGTGGAGGGCAAGGTCGCCGCCGCCTCACCCGAACTCGCCCGAGCCAAGGAGGAAGCGGCAGCCAAGGATACCTTCGTCCGCCGCTCCCGCATCGACAAGCACGGCATCATGACGATGACCATCCGCGACCACGCCGCGACGATCCTCGGCTCCGAAGCCGGCATCGACGCCACCGCCACGGCCCTCGAGACCGAGATGCCTGAGGCCACCAAGCAGCAACGACGCCTCGCCGCGTTCGCACTCCTCACCAACCCCGCCTCCCACCTCGACCTGTCGGTCGGGCCGGTGAAGCCGAAGGTCGAGATCGTCCTGCACTGCACCCCCGACTCCGCGATCGCGCGGATGGAGGGCCACAGCCCACTCACCACCGCCTACGCCCGCCACCTCGTCTCCCACATCGCGAGCCAGGTCAAGGTCCAGCCCGTCATCGACCTCAACCAAGGCGCCGCCGTCGACGCCTACGAGATCCCCAACCGGCTCCGCGAGGCCGTGCACCTGATCCACCCCGGCGACACGTTCCCCTTCGCCGCCAACCTGACGAAGAACGTCGACCTCGACCACCAGGTCCCCTACAGCGAGGGCGGCAAGACCTCCACCGACAACCTCGGCCCGCTGACCCGGACGCACCACCGGATCAAGACACATGCGGGCTGGGACGTCCGACAACCCTTCCCCGGGATCGTCATCTGGCGCGATCCCCACGGGGCCCACTACCTGGTCGACCAGACCGGAACACGACAAGTCACCGCCACCGGCGGCGACCAGACACCCACGCGCGCCGCCTGACTCCCGGAGCAGCCAGCGGCGCAGCCATGGAAACCCGTTCGCCGCTGGGTGCCTCGGGTCATCATGGTCAGGTGGCGGAGACTCTGATCTTGCTGGGTGCGGCTCTGCTGGTGACGGATCTGATCGGAGTCGCGTACAGCGGGCTCATCTTCGCGATCCTGACGCCGACCCGGAAGAGCCCGCCGCGACCTGGCGACCCGGAAGCATGCCAGTCCGCGGCACAGTCGATCAAGGTCGAGCTCGTGCTGTGCGGGCTGGGCGCAGCCTTCATGGCATCGGGAATCACCCTGGCCCTGATGTCGACGAGTACCTGAGCCTGAGCGCGCGCCAACGCAACCGTGGCCATCGACGGGAACCGCGCGATCGCAATCGCCACCGCATGGTGGCGACCGATCCCCGAAGGGCACTCGATCGTGGCTCTTGTGCTGCCCGCTCGTCACCGTCATCGGCAATGACGAGCGGGTCTGGCAGACCGGCACTCGACATGTCACCGCCACCCGCGGCGACCAGACCCCACGCCCGCCGAGATCTCGTTCGCCCGGCTCGCCCTCGTCCGGGCAGCCTCAAGGGGCTCGTTCGGAGCGGGCCGTAGGGCGACCGCACCCCAGAAGCCGCCATCGTCGACACCGGTGTCTCGTCGAGGAGGGTGCAGAGCAGGCGGTACCCGCCGCCGTGATCCCAGGTTCGGGTGCGCCGCACCGAGCGCCAGCTCTCCCGGTCCGGATCTGGTACCGGCGACGGACCCTCGTCAGGTCCGACGTAGTCGGGATGGGAGGCGTCGATCCAGATCCTGGGCGAGGTGTCGACCTGAATCGCGTCGATGCGCCAGGTGTAGATCAGGGACGGCATGCCGGGCACGGCGGCCAGTTCATCCATGAAGGAGAAGTGGTCGACGTGCAGCGAGATCTCGCCCTCCAGCCAGACGTCCGGCGGCGGTGGTTCGAGGTCGTCCAGAACCATCCAGTCGTCGTACGCCCGAAGGCCGAAGTCGAGCACGAAGGCGTTCAGTTCGCGCTGACGCGGCGCCCGGACGAGCTCGGCCGTCACGGCATAGGTCATGTCCCTGCCGGTGTGGACGCAGCGCCGTTGACGTGCATCAGTCAGCTGGAGGCGAGCACTCCGGCGGTAGCCGAACTCGAGCGCGAACTGGCGCCGCTGTCCGACCACGAAGTCCGTGTAGTTGCCGTCCTGCAGGACCCAGGAATCCAGGCCGATCCACCATCGGGACCCGGCTGCCCTCCCAGCACCGTCGTCCGTCCGCACAGCCGACACTGTGCCGTGCCCGAGGTGGGACGGAACAGCGGTTAAATGAGAGCCCGCCTGGCGCGACGCCATGACAGCATCGCGACGTGGAGGAGATGACGGAGCAGTACGCGATCCGCGCCGGCCACTGGGATCCCAGGTACGCCGTCGTCCGAGCCATGGTGGTCGCCCGTGACATCGCGGCCGTCGTCGTCGACCCGAACGGCGACGGTGGCTCGATCGACCTCGACGAGTACACCCGCACCGAGGACGGCCCATGGGTCGCCGGCAACAGCGGTGGCGGCGCGGGCGACTCGGCGACGTCGTGGTCCCCGGACATGGTGGCGACGTACGGCCGAACCACGCCCGGTGCAACGATCCTGGTGGACTACTGCAGCGAGACGCATGAGGTCATCGCGGACGAGGACGGCTGGTGGCTCTTCGCGACGCGCGCGCAGGACGACCACTCCATGCCGGTAAGCCGACCCGCCGGCCCGACGATCGGCCGCTGAACTGGCAAACCCTCTCGCACCTGCTGTTCACCGCCAGATACCCTCCCTCCGGGAGGTCCGGATGACTGGCGGCGAGGCAGAGGCAACGGTGGTCGAGCCCACCCTGTCGCGGGTCGACCTTGTCCGCATTGCCGGCGCCCTGGTCTTCCTCGCCGCACTGGTGGGCTGGATGGAGACGCGCGGGCTGCCCCGGCAGGGCTACCAGGTGGTCATCATCCTGTGGCTCGGCACGGTCGCGTGGGACGTGCGGCGGCCGGTGCGGGAGCACCTCGCGTTCATCCGCGACTGGTGGCCGCCGTTCGCCGTCCTCCTGCTCTACCTCTACAGCCGCGGGGTCTCCGACAACCTCGGGATCCTCAGCGTGAGCTACCAGTGGCCGATCGACGCGGACCGCTGGCTGTTCGGCGGGACGCTGCCGACGGAGTTCCTGCAGGAGCACCTGTGCGGCGTCCCGTGCCGGCAGTCCATGGCGCCGGAGTGGTACGACGTCGTGCTGACTACCGTCTACTACTCGCACTTCTTCGCGGCGCTCGCCATCGGGGCGGTGCTGTGGAAGCGCAACCGCACGGCCTGGATCGGCTACATGCGGCGCTACCTGGCGATCATGCTGCTCTCGGTCGCCGGCTACATCCTCTACCCGATGGCGCCGCCGTGGATGGCCGCGCGCGACGGCTACCTCACCGACGACGTCGCGCGGATCACCGGGCGGGGCTGGTTCGACCTCACCGCGTCGACCCGCTCGACGACGGCGAGCCACGCGACGACGGCGCAGCAGGACCTCTCGTCGATCGGCAACCAGGTCGCCGCGATGCCGTCGCTGCACTCCGCGCTCGCGATCTTCATCGCGTGGTGGGTGATCAGCCATTTCCGCACCCCGTGGCGCTGGACCGTGCTGCTCTACCCGGCGAGCATGCTGTTCTCGCTCGTCTACTACGCCGAGCACTACGTCGTCGACGAGATCGCGGGCGCGCTCCTGGTCGCCGTCGTGGTCGCCGGCTGGGCGTGGTGGGACCGCCGCCGCCGGACCGACCGGTCCGGCGAGCAGCAGGAGCTCAGCCCCGACCCGCGTACGGCATCCCCGTCGCGAGGATCGTCATCGCCGGCACACTGACCCCCAGGGGCAGCCGCGCCATCGCGACGACCGCGTCGGCGACGTGCTGCGGGTCGAAGGTCGGCTCGGGCCGCACGGATCCGTCGGCCTGACGGGCACCCACGGCGATCCCGGCGGTCATCTCGGTCGCCGCGTTGCCGATGTCGACCTGTCCCACCGCGATGTCGTGCGCGCGACCGTCGAGCGCCAGCGCCCTGGTCAGCCCGGTGATCGCGTGCTTCGAGGTCGTGTACGCCGCACTTCCGGGGCGCGGCACGTGCGCGGAGATCGAGCCGTTGTTGATGATCCGCCCGCCGCGCGGCTGCTGCCGCTTCATCTGGCCGAAGGCCGCGCGGGCGCAGTGGAACGCGCCGGTGACGTTGACCGCGAGCGTCGCCGCGAAGTCCTCGACGGCGAGCTCGTCGACGTCCCCGGTCGGCCCGAAGGTGCCGGCGTTGTTGACCAGCAGGTCCACCCGTCCCCAGGCCTCGACGACGGCGGCGAAGGCGGCGTCGACCTGCACGGCATCGGCCACGTCGGTCGGCAGCACGAGCACCGACCCACCCGCCGACGCCAGTGCCGAGGCCGTCTCCTCGAGCGCGCCGGGCGTGCGCCCGAGCAGCGCGACGTCGTACCCGGACGCGCCGAGGGCGACGGCGATCACCCGGCCCAGCCCGGATCCCGCCCCGGTGACGACCGCGACCGCCATGTCAGCGAGCCATCCTCAGGTGAACTGCCGCGACAGCACCGCGTGCCGGTTGACGTCCTTGTAGAGCAGGTAGCGGAACCGGCCGGGCCCGCCGGCGTAGCAGGCCTGCGGGCAGAAGGCGCGCAGCCACATGAAGTCGCCCTCCTGCACCTCCACCCAGTCCTTGTTGAGCAGGTAGACGGCCTTGCCCTCCAGCACGTAGAGCCCGTGCTCCATCACGTGCGTCTCCGGGAACGGGATCGCACCGCCGGGCTCGAAGCTGACGATGTTGACGTGCATGTCGTGGCGCACGTCGTTCGGGTCGACGAAGCGCTGCGTGCGCCAGGCGCCGTTCGTGCCCGGCATCTCGCCGCCCGGTACGTCGACCTCGTTGGTCACGAACGCCTCGGGCACGTCGATGCCGTCGACCCGCTGGTAGGCCTTGCGGATCCAGTGGAAGCGGGCGACCTGGTCGCTCGTGTTGTGCAGCGTCCACGCCGAGCCGGGCGGGAGGAAGGCGTAGCCGCCGGGCGCGAGGTCGTGCTTCTCGCCCTCGATCGCCAGCGTCAGCGCGCCCTCGACGACGAACAGGACTCCCTCGGCGCCGGGGTCGAGCTCCGGCTTGTCGCTGCCGCCGCCGGGCGACACCTCGACGATGTACTGCGAGAAGGTCTCCGCGAAGCCGGACAACGGCCGCGCGATCACCCACAGCCGGGTGCCCTCCCAGAATGGCAGGTTGCTGGTGACGATGTCGCGCATCGTCCCGCGCGGGAGCACGGCGTAGGCCTCGGTGAAGACCGCGCGGTCGGTCGTCAGCTCGCGCTGGTCCGGGTGGCCGCCGGTCGGGGCGTAGTAGCGGGGGGTCTGGTCAGGCCTGTGGTCGGTCACGTCAGGCTCCTCCTCGGGTGAGCAGCCGGCCCTTCGGGGCGGCGTCGATGTCGATCCTCTCGCCCCGCAGCCAGGTCGAGCGGACGACGCCCGCGAGCGGCCTGCCGTGGTACGGCGTGACGGCGTTCTTGTGGTGCAGCTTGGCGACGTCCACCACGAAGGCGTCGTCGGGGGCGAAGACGCAGAAGTCGGCGTCGTACCCCAGGTCGATGCGGCCCTTGCCCCGCAGCCCGGCCTGGACGGCCGGCGCCTGCGCCATCCAGCGGGCGACGTCGACGAGGGAGAAGCCACGGCGGCGGGCCTCGGTCCAGACGGCGGACAGGCCGAGCTGGAGCGAGGAGATGCCGCCCCAGGCGACACCGAAGTCGCCGGTGTCGAAGCACTTGAGGTCCGGCGTCGACGGCGAGTGGTCGGAGACGACGAGGTCGATGACACCGTCGCGCAGGCCCTCCCACAGCAGCTCGCGGTTGGCAGCCTCACGGATCGGCGGGCAGCACTTGTACTGCGTCGCGCCGTCGGGGATCTCCTCGGAGGAGAAGGTGAGGTAGTGCGGGCAGGTCTCGGCAGTGATCCGTACGCCGTCGCGCCGGGCCGAGGCGAGCATCGCGAGCACGTCGGAGCTGGAGACGTGGAGGATGTGCACGCGGCAGCCGGTCCACCGGGCGAGCTCGATGACCTGCGCGACCGCGAGGTTCTCGGCGCCGCGCGGACGGCTGTGCAGGAAGTCCTCGTAGGTCTCGCCGTGCGGGTCGGGGGCGCGCTCGATCGCGTGGGTGTCCTCGGCGTGCACGATCATCAGCCCGTCGAAGGACTGGATCTCGCGCATCGCCTCCTCGAGCTGGTCGGGGTCGAGGTGCGGGAACTCGTCCACGCCGGAGTGCAGCAGGAAGCACTTGAACCCGAACACGCCGGCGTCGTGGAGCGCGCGCAGCTCGGGCACGTTGCCCGGGATCGCGCCGCCCCAGAAGCCGACGTCGACGAACGCCTGGCTCTCCGCCGTCTTCCTCTTCAGCTCGAGGGCAGGGACGTCGCAGGTCGGCGGGATGCTGTTGAGCGGCATGTCCACGATCGTGGTGACGCCGCCCGCGGCCGCCGCGCGGGTCGCGGACGCGAAGCCCTCCCACTCCGTGCGGCCGGGGTCGTTGACGTGCACGTGCGAGTCGACGACGCCGGGCATCAGCACCTCTTCCGGGCCGAGCTCGACGACCTCGGGCGCGTCCAGGTCCGAGGTGATCGGCTCGATCGCGACGATCCTGCCGTCCCGTACGCCGATGCAGCGCGCCACCTCGCCGTGCCGGGCCACGACCCGTTGCGCGCGGATCACCAGGTCCAGCTCGCGACCCATGTCCCCACCTCCGGACTCGTCATTCCGCATCATGGAAAGCCATTTCTGTGGTGAGAAAAGTTACGCCGGTCATCGCGCACCGGTCAAGGCTGGTTCCACGACCGGCGTGCGCTGGCGACCGAGCCCGGCCACCTCAGCCTCCACGACCTGCCCGTCCCGGAGGAAGGGCCGTGGCTCGGGACGTCCGGCGGCCACGCCGCCCGGGGTGCCGGTGAGCAGCAGGTCCCCCGGCTCGAGGGTCATCAGCGTGCTGACATAGGCGAGCAGGGCGCCGACGCCCTGGGCCATCCGGGCGGTCGAGCCGCACTGCCGACGCTGACCGTCGACCCACAGCTCGAGGCCCAGCGCCTGCGGGTCCCCCACGTCATCGGGGGTCACCAGCCACGGGCCGATCGGCGTGAAGGTGTCGGCGCACTTGCCCTTCGCCCAGGTCGGTCCGGCCGCGATCCGCGAGCGCTCGCTCACGTCGTCGGCGGTCAGGTACCCACCGACCGCCGCCAGCGCCTCCGCGACGGAGGTGCACCGGCGGAGCCGCCGGCCGACCACGACGCCGAGCTCGACCTCGTGGTCGCTCGTCGTCGAGCCGGGCGGCAGCTCGATCGCGTCGAACGGACCGGACACCGACGTGGACGGCTTGAGGAAGACGACCGGCTCGTCCGGGATCTGCGCACCCGCCTCCTCGGCGTGGTCCTCGTAGTTGAGGCCGATGCCGACGACCTTGCCGGGCCGCGCGACCGGCGGCCCGATCCGGACCCCGTCGGGGACGACCGGCAGCGCACCGGAGGCCAGCGCCTCCTGGACGACGCGCAGCCGTACCGGGTCGCCGAGCAGCTCACCGCCGATGTCGGGCACCACCGGGGACAGGTCGCGCAGCATGCCGGCGTCGTCGAGGCCCGCGGGCCGCTCGCGGCCGGGCGGACCCACGCGGAGGAGCTTCATGCGTTCTCCTTGATGCGGTCGAGGTGGGTGAGGTGCTCGGCGGCGATCCGCTCACCGAGCCGCTCGAGGAGGGGGGCGCCGTCCGTCAGGCAGCGCTGGAGGTCGGGCTCGATGTCCGCCAGCGCGTACGCCGCCGCGATGCCGGCGGCCCGCATCCGGGCGGGGTCGAGCCGGTTGACGCCGCAGACGGCCACCACGGGCACACCGGCGCGGCCCGCTGCGGCGGCGACGCCGGCGGGCGCCTTGCCGTGCAGGGTCTGCTCGTCCAGGGCGCCCTCGCCGGTGACGACGAGGTCGGCCCCGGCCAGCAGCTCGCGGAACCCGACCAGGTCGAGCACGAGCTCGATCCCGGAGCGCAGCTCGGCGCCCAGCACGGCCAGGGCCGCGACGCCGACCCCGCCGGCCGCGCCGGCGCCCGGGTGGTCGCGGACGTCGGTGCCCGTGGTGGCCGCCAGGACGTCGGCCCAGTGGGCGAGCGCGGCGTCGAGACGTCGTACCTGGTCGGGGGTGGCGCCCTTCTGCGGCCCGTAGACCGCGGCGGCGCCGCGAGGGCCGGTCAGCGGGTTGTCGACGTCGCAGGCGACGGTGACGGTCACGCCGTCCAGCCGACCGCGGAGGGCGTCGAGGTCGAGGTGGGCCACGTCGTCGAGGGAGCCGCCGCCGTCGGCGACCTCCTCGCCGTCGGCGGTGAGCAGCCGCGCACCGAGGCCGCGGAGCAGGCCGGCACCGCCGTCGGTGCTGGCGCTGCCGCCGATGCCGAGCACGACCTGCCGGCATCCGGCGTCGACCGCGGCGGCCAGCGCCTCGCCGGCCCCGCGGCTGGATGCCCGCAGCGGGTCCGGGTCGCCGGGCAGGCGCACCAGCCCGGCGGCGTCGGCCAGCTCGACGACCGCGAGGTCACCGCGCCGGGCGTACGTCGTGCGGACCGGCTCGCCGGTCGGTCCGGCGACGGTGACGGGCACCAGCTCGAAGCCCGCGGCCTCGGCCGCGGCGAGCGTTCCGTCGCCGCCGTCGGCGACGGGGGACGCCTCCACCGCGGCGTCGGGCAGGGCGCGTCGTACACCGGTGCCCACCGCCGCCGCGACCTCGGCGGCGGTGAGCGATCCCTTGAACTTGTCGGAGGCGACCAGGATGCGGGGCTGCACGCGGGGCACGGCGCGGTCCCGGTCAGTCCAGCGGGACGAGAGCGGTCGGGGCGTGTTCGCCGCGCTCGGCGAGGTCCTCGAACTCCACGACACCGTCGATCTCCAGGCCCATCGACACGTTCGTCACGCGCTCGAGGATCACCTCGACCAGGACCGGGACGCGGTACTCCGCCATGAGGGCCTTGGCCTTCTCGAACGCCGCGCCCAGGTCGGCCGGATCGGTGACCCGGATCGCCTTGCAGCCCAGACCCTCGGCCACCTTGAGGTGGTCGACGCCGTAGCCGTTGACCTCGGGACTGTTGACGTTGTCGAAGGACAGCTGGACGCAGTAGTCCATCTCGAACCCGCGCTGGGCCTGGCGGATCAGCCCGAGGTAGGAGTTGTTCACGACGACGTGGATGTAGGGGATGTTGAACTGGGCGCCGACCGCCAGCTCCTCGACGAGGAATTGGAAGTCGTAGTCGCCGGACAGCGCGACGACCTGGCCGTCGGGGTCGGCGGTCGCGACGCCCAACGCGGCCGGCAGGGTCCAGCCCAGCGGGCCGGCCTGACCGGCGTTGATCCAGTGGCGCGGCTTGTAGACGTGGAGCAGCTGCGCGGCCTGGATCTGGGAGAGGCCGATCGTCGTGACGTAGCGGGTGTCGGCACCGAACGCGCGGTTCATCTCCTCGTAGACGCGCTGCGGCTTGATCGGGATGTTCTCGAAGTGCGTCCTGCGCTGCAGGGTGCGCTTGCGCTCGGCGCAGTCCTCGGCCCACGCCGAGCGGTCCGCGAGCGCACCGGCGGCGGCCCGCTCGCGGGCGACCTCGACGAACACCTCGAGCGCGGCCCTCGCATCGGAGACGATGCTGTAGTCGGGCGCGAACACGCGGCCGATCTGGGTCGGCTCGATGTCGACGTGCACGAAGGTACGGCCCGTCGTGTAGGTCTCGACCGAGCCGGTGTGGCGGTTGGCCCAACGGTTGCCGATGCCCAGCACGAAGTCGCTCTCCAGCATGGTCGCGTTGCCGTAGCGGTGCGAGGTCTGCAGGCCGACCATGCCGGCGTTGAGCGCGTGGTCGTCGGGGATCGTGCCCCAGCCCATCAGGGTCGGGACGACCGGGACGCCGGTGACCTCGGCCAGCTCGACGAGCAGGTCGGCGGCGTCGGCGTTGACGATGCCGCCACCGGCGACGATGAGCGGGCGCTCCGAGGCGGCGAGCAGGTCGAGCGCCTTCTCCGCCTGCGCACGGCTGGCGGCCGGCCTCGAGACCGGCAGCGGCTCGTAGGTGTCGATGTCGAACTCGATCTCGGTCTGCTGGACGTCGATCGGCAGGTCGATCAGGACCGGACCCGGACGACCCTCGCGCATCAGCTGGAAGGCCTTCTGGAAGGTGCCGGGGACCTGCGCCGGCTCCATCACGGTGACCGCCATCTTCGTCAGCGGCCGGGCGACGGAGGCGATGTCGACGGCCTGGAAATCCTCCTTGTGCAGCTTCGCGACCGGCGCCTGGCCGGTGATGCACAGGATCGGGATCGAGTCGGCGGACGCCGAGTAGAGGCCGGTGACCATGTCGGTGCCGGCCGGGCCCGACGTACCGATGCAGACACCGATGTTGCCGGCCTTGGCCCGGGTGTAGCCCTCGGCCATGTGCGAGGCCGCCTCGACGTGGCGGGCGAGCACGTGCTTGAGGCCGCCGTGCGTGCGCATCGCGCTGTAGAAGGGGTTGATCGCGGCACCGGGGAGGCCGAAGAGCTGGGTGGCCCCCTCCTTCTCCAGGATCAGGACGGCGGCGTCGACCGCGCGCATGCGTGCCATGTCAGTTCGCCCCCTTCTCGTTGGCGCTGCCGGTCAGGCGCTCCACCCCGCGCAGCAACGCTGAGTGGTCGAGGCCGCCGTCGCCGTTGGCCTTCGCGCTCGCCATCAGCTGGGCGACGAGCGCGCCCAGCGGCGCGACGACGCCCGCCTCGCGGGCGGCCGCGGTGACGATGCCCAGGTCCTTGTGGTGGAGCTCGATGCGGAAGCCCGGCTGGAAGGACCGGGTCAGCATGTTCTCCTTCTTCTGGTTCAGCACGGCCGAGCCGGCGAGACCGCCACCGAGGACCTCGAGCGCGGCCTTCGTGTCGACGCCGTAGGCCTCGAGGAAGACGACCGCCTCGGCGAGTGCCTGGATGTTGGCGGCCACGATGAGCTGGTTGGCGGCCTTGACCGTCTGGCCGGCACCGCTCGGGCCGACGTGGACGACGGTCCTGCCGACCGCGTCGAAGACCTCGCGGGCAGCCTCGAAGTCGTCGGCCGATCCCCCGACCATGATCGAGAGCGCCGCGTTGCGGGCACCTGCCTCACCGCCGGAGACCGGGGCGTCGAGCAGCCGGAAGCCCTTGGCCTTCGCCTGCTCGGCCAGGCTCGCGGTGACGTCGGGGCGGATGCTGGAGAAGTCGATGACCAGCGCACCTGCGGCGGCATGGTCGAAGACGCCGCCCTCGCCGGCGAGGACGGCCTCGACGTCGGGCGAGTCCGGCACCATCACGCAGACGACGTCGGCGTCCTTGACCGCGTCGGCGATCGAGTCGGCGGCGCGGTCAAGGAC
>DATLIG010000053.1:0-21783 GCA_035539555.1 Nocardioides sp.
GAGGAGCTCGGGTTCCAGTTCGAGCGCTCGTACTTCCCCGGCAAGGCCGTCATCCAGCCCGGCACCGAGGGCCTGATGTTCACGGGCAACGAGAAGGTCTGGCCCTACCGCGACGAGGTCGCCCCGGCCCCACGCGGCCACAAGGTCCCCGTCCCCGGCGACACCGAGGGCACCCGGATCGTGATGGACCTGCTCCGTACGCAGGTGGAGAAGGCCGGCGTCGAGGTCCGCTACGAGACCGGTGCCACCAACCTGGTCGTCGACGGCGACGCGGCGACAGGCACCGTCGTCGGGCTGGCGTGGAGGTCGTTCGACCAGACCGGGGTCATCCGCGCGCACAGCGTGGTGGTCGCCGCCGGCGGGTTCGTGATGAACGCCGACATGGTCGCCCGCTACACCCCCGCGCTCGGGGTCAACCTGTTCACCCTCGGCTCCACGTACGACGACGGGCTCGGCATCCGCCTCGGCCAGTCCGTCGGCGCGGCCCTGGAGAACATGGAGGAGCCGTTCATCACGGCCCCCTTCTACCCGCCGTCCTCGCGCTGCAAGGGCATCATCGTCAACAAGGACGGCCAGCGCTTCGTCGCCGAGGACAGCTACCACGCGCGGACGTCGTACCACGTCCTGCAGCAGCCGGACTCCGTCGCCTACCTCATCGTCGACAGCGAGCACCTCGGCGAGGACCACATGCCGCTGGTGCCGCTCAAGGACGGCTTCGAGACGCTCGAGGAGATGGAGAGCGGGCTCGACATGCCGCCCGGCACGCTGGTCAAGACGGTCGAGCGCTACAACGAGTACGCCGCCGCCGGCGAGGACCCCGACTTCCACAAGCACCCCGACTGGATCGCGCCGCAGACGGCCGGCCCGTGGGCGGTGCTCGACCTCTCGCTCGGTGTCGCGCTGTACGCCGGCTTCACCATCGGCGGCATGGCCACGACCGTCGACGGCGAGGTCCGTCGTACCGACGGTTCGGTGGTGCCGGGCCTGTACGCCGCGGGCGCCTGCGCGTCGAACATCGCCCAGGACGGCAACGGCTACTGCTCGGGAACCCAGCTGGGCGAGGGCTCGTTCTTCGGCCGCCTCGCAGGACGCCACGCCGCCGGGACTCGTTGACTTGCCGGTTCGGCCCGTTGACTTGCCGGTTCCATCGACAGAACCGGCAACTCAAGCCACCGAACCGGCAACTCAAGTCACCGAACCGGCAACTCAAGCCACCGAACCGGCAAGTCGACGGAGCCGGCACATAGGGTCGGGAGCGTGACCGACCGCTTCACCGCCGCCACCCGGGCGAACGTCCCGCCCTTCCACGTGATGGACCTCCTGGCGGCGGCCGCCGAGCGGCAGCGCACGCACGGCGACCTCCTCAACCTGGTCGCCGGGCAGCCCAGCACCGGCGCGCCCGCACCGGTCACCGCCGAGGCGATCCGGCTGCTCGGCACGGGGGACCCGCTCGGCTACACCACCGCCACCGGGATCCTCGAGCTGCGCGAGGCCATCGCCGGGCACCACCGCGCCCGCTACGGCATCGACGTGACGGCCGACGACGTCGTCGTCACGACCGGCTCCAGCGGCGGGTTCCTGCTCGCGTTCCTCGCGGCGTTCGACACCGGCGCCCGCGTCGCGATCGCCCGCCCCGGCTACCCCTGCTACCGCAACGTCCTCGCCGCGCTGGGCTGCGACGTGGTCGAGGTCGCGACCGGCCCGGAGACCCGCTTCCAGCCGACGGTCGACCAGCTCGCCGATGCGCACGAGCGGCGGCCGCTCGACGGCCTCGTCGTGGCCAGCCCGGCCAACCCGACCGGCACGATGCTGCAGCCCGAGGAGCTGGCCGCGATCGCCCGCTGGTGCGAGGACAACCGCGTCCAGCTGGTCTCCGACGAGATCTACCACGGCATCCAGTACGCCGGCGCCAGCGCGAGCTGCGCCTGGGAGACCTCCCGTGAGGCGGTCGTCTTCGGCTCGTTCTCGAAGTACTTCTCGATGACCGGCTGGCGGCTGGGCTGGATGCTCGCCCCCGAGCGGCTGCGCCGGCCGGTCGACGTGCTGACGGGCAACTTCAGCATCTGCCCGCCGGTCCTCGCCCAGCACGCGGCCCTGGCGGCGTTCGACGCCACGTCGTACGCCGAGCTCGACGCCCATGTGCAGCGCTACGCCCACAACCGGACGCTCCTGCTCGAGGGACTCCCCCGCCTGGGCATCACCGAGCTGGCGCCCGCCGACGGCGCCTTCTACGCGTACGCCGACGTGCGGCACCTGACCCGGGACTCGATGGCCTACGCGCGGGACCTGTTGGCCCGCACCGGCGTCGCAGTGGCGACGGGGATCGACTTCGACACCGTCGACGGGGGTCACTTCCTGCGGTTCAGCTTCGCCGGCGCGACCGACGACATCGTCGCCGCGCTCGACCGGCTCGACGGGGCCCTGTGAGGCGCCCGATGTCGCCGAACGGGAAGTCGGAGGTTTGGACCTCCACGATCGGGGAAGGGCGCGACTCATGTACGGGGACACCGAGCTGATCAGGCGTCGCGTCTCCGCGTTGCGCGACCAGGGCGCCGACGTGAAGGCGCTCGCGGACGAGCTCGTGGCCCGGGTCGACGGGCTCGGGTGGAGCGGCCGTGCGGCCGAGGCGATGCGTGAGCGCGTCACCGAGCGGGCGCGTCACCTGCGCACCGCCGCCGACCGCCACGTGTCCGCTGCCGACGCGCTCGCCGACCACGCGGAGGCGGTCGACACGACCGCGGAGGAGATCGCCGCCACGCAGGCCCGGGTCACCGCGCTGGTGGCCGATGCCCGGGCGCGCATCGCGGCGATCGCCGCCCGCAACGAGCAGTACGACGGCCCGCAGGTCACCCCCGACCCCCACGACGAGGTGCTCGCGGCCTTTGTCGCACCCCCTCCCGGCCACCGCGACTGGCTGTCCGTCGACATCCCCGGACTGGAGCGCTGACGCCACGTGCCGACCATCGACCTGACGACCGTCGCCACACGGGACGACTCCCGCCGGCCGCTCGACGCGGCGCCGCGCCGCATCGGCCTGACCCTGCGCGAGCTGCAGCACGCGGCGGCCCTCGCCGGCGACGCCCCGCTCCCGTTCGACGTGGCCGAGCCCGCGGCGGCGGACGCGATGCAGTCGCGCCTGGGCAGCAGCCCGACCACGACCGACGACCAGTCCTACCGGGCCGTCGTCGCCGCCCTCCACGATCCCGGCGGCGCCCTCGAGCGGCGCGGGCTGCTGACCGACGGTGCGCTCGACCCCGGGCTGGCCGGTGCGATCGGCCTCCTCGCCGCGCCCCGCACCGCCGTCGACATCGACCTGCGGATGGCGGGTGTGCAGGCGAAGGTCTGGCACCGCCAGGACGCCACCGCCGTCGCGTCGCTGGCGACCGTCGACGGCATCGTCTTCGAGCTCGGCTGGTTCGGCGTCGACGCCTGGGCGGGCGAGCTCGCCCGGGTCGCGGCCGTGACCGAGGACGTCGCGCTCGGCGCCTCCGCGGTCCCGTCGTACGTCGACCTGCCGTTCGAGCTCGCCGACGCCGCTGCCGAGGCGACCCGGGTGGGCCGGGGCGACCTGCTGCCGGTCCTGGCCGCACGGCACTCCGGCGCGGTGCTCGGCCCCGACGGCACGCTGCCCGACGACGCCGTGGCCCGGTTGCTGACCGCGCTCGCCGGCGAGGCCCAGGGCCGCTTGCGGGCACTGGTCGCCGACGTGTCCGGCGACACCGTCGACACGGTGGGCGTCGTGTCGTGGACGCTCCTGGCCGACGGCTGGCGGGCCCTCCGCCCGCACCAGCAGGACGGCGTGCCCCGACTCGAGGTCCGGTCCGTCGTCCCCGCCGACCTCGCGACCGTCGTCGCGCCGGCGCTGGAGGGAGCGCGATGAACCAGCCCGACACCACCACCGAGGAGCAGCCGCTGTCGCCGGTCCAGGCGGCCGACCTCGCGGACAAGTACGACCAGATGCTCCGCCTGGCCGACGTCTTCGACGACGCCGGCGCCCAGATGCGCGAGTGGGCCAAGCTCGGCCGCGACGTGCTGACCGAGCCCGAGGTCGTCCAGTCCGCGGAGCTGTCGAAGTCGACGTGGGCGACGGCCGAGGAGGAGCTCCGCGCCGCGACCACCGGCAAGGACGGCCTGCTCAGCCGCTCGATCGAGCTCGACGCCGACGCGCTCGTGCTCCGGGCGACCGTGCTGACCTACCGCTGGATCGACGAGCTGCAGGCGGCGGCGTACCAGACGCTCGGCTCGATCGCCGGCAAGGCGATCGGCTACCTCGCCCCGCAGGTCAGCCTGGGCGGCGCGATCGTGGCCGCCGGCCTGATCGAGACCGACTCCCTCGACCGCGACGGCGTCGCGACCTACCTCAACGAGCTCGCCGAGGCGAACCCCGAGCTGATGGAGCACGTCACCACCGGTGGCGGCCTGCTCGACAGCCTCCAGATGCGTGGCCTGCTGACGGCCGGCGTGCTGTCCGGCGAGGGCGGCCGCGCGGCGCGTGCCGGCGGCCTGCGCGCGTCGGGCGTCCTTCCGCTCGGCGACGACTGGGGCGCTGCCGTGCGCGATGTCGCCGTCGACCTGCCGGGCGCGGCGGAGGCGCCCGCGCCCGCGGCCGGGATCAGCGACGAGGACGCGGCCCCGACCGGCCTGGGCGACCTGATGGCGCTGCTCGCCGATGGCGACGACAGCCTCCCGGTCCGGATCCTGCGGGTCGGCCCCGACCGCCTGCTCGCCTTCCTCTCGGGTTCCGCCGCTCCCACCCCGAGAGCCGGCCGGCTCCGTCTGGTCTCGGGCGACGCGTCCGGTCACGCCGAGGCCGTCGTCCGCGCCCTCGGCGCCGCGGCCGCCGACGGTGAGGGCGAGACCCGCGTGATGCTGGTGGGCCGCGGCAGCGGCGGCGCGGCAGCGATCGAGATCGCGACCCGCGCCGACCTGCCCGGCTTCGTGGTCGACCAGGTCGTCACGGCCAGCGCGCCGTCGGCCCAGTTGCCCGCGCTCCCCGCCGACGTCCAGGTGCTCTCGCTCGAGGACCGCAGCGACCCGGTCGCCCTCCTCGGCTCACTGATCAACGCCGCCACGGCCAACCGCCTCACCGTCGTGTACGACGCCGGGTCGGCCCCCGACGTCCCGGCCCTCGTGGCCGGCGGCCGGGCAGCGGACCGCGCCGACCACCCGGACCTGGTGGCGGCGCTGGCCCGCTGGCGCGAGCTCGGCTACCTCAGCCCGTCGGCCTGAGACCCGCTGTCGCGCAGCCGGACGACGCCGCCCAGCAGGCACGCGGCGATCGGCACCAGCGGGAGGTACCAGAGGATCGCGCCGTCGCGGGCGATCCCCATCGAGGCCAGCGCACCCAGCCCGGCACAGACGCCGACGACGGCGAGGACCGGCCGAATCCCTGACGGCGCCGGCCGCGGGTCGGGGGCCGGGGTCTCGAACCGGCCGACGATCGCGACCGCACCGGCGGTGAGCAGGGCGAGGACGCCGAAGTACAGCGGGCGGGTGGCCCACCAGCCGGCCGAGTCGGGGAGCCGGTGCAGGCCGAACCCGTCGAGGAGCATCGAACCGCCGACGAGCACGCCGAGCATGGTGAGGTGCCAGAGGTAGATGCTCATGATCCGCGCGTTGACCAGGACCGTGAGCACCCAGACGCGACGACGGGCGACGAGGCGGCGCAGCAGCGGCTCGAGGGTGAGCACCACACCGGCCTGGAGCAACCCGAGGAAGCCCTGGGTGACGCGGGTCGGATAGGCGTTGTCGATCTCGCCGGTCGACAGCCCGACCATGGAGACGGCGTACGGGCCCCGCACGGTGAGCAGGTAGAGCACGCCGAAGCCGACGACGACGAGGGCGACGCGGCGGGCGGCGGAGGCCAGCCGGCCGTCGAGCCAGGCGTAGCCGAGCATGTGCACGGTGCTCCACACGACGAGGTAGTTGAGGAAACCGACGGCGACGAGGTCCTGGCCGACGCTGATGGCGTCGACGAGGCCGCCGAGGGCGAGGCCGGCCCCGATCGACCACCAGCCGAGCCGCTCCCACGCGAGCAGGGTGAGCGGGGCGACCGCGACGACCACGACGTAGGCGGCCATGAACCAGGTCGGCACGAGCGAGGCACGGCTGGCGATGCGGAGCAGGTCGGCATCGACACCGGCGGCGTGCGCGGTCGGGGCGACGACCGCCCAGAAGACCATCAGCGGGAGCACCGGCAGCACGAGCCGGCGCAGGCGCGACCGCAGCCAGCCGCCGTACCCCTCGTTGCGCTTGCGGGCCGAGCGCCACGACAGGGCGTTGGAGTAGCCGCCGACGAGGAAGAAGACCGGCATCACCTGCAACGCCCAGGTCAGCGGGTGGGTCCAGCCGGCGAGGTCGAGCAGGTCGCCCCGGTGCAGGCCACCGTCGCGGTCGACGTACACGGCGGCCATCAGCCAGTGGCCGAGGACGACCACGAGGATCGCGGCCGCCCGGAGCAGGTCGACGACCCTGTTGCGCTCAACGGGGGTCTGGTCGGCGAGGGCGGTGGCGGTCGGCAAGAGGCCGGATGCGGCGGGCATGTGAGCGATCCTCGTCACTTCACCCGCGCTGGACCCGGGTGCATGTACTCAAAAACGAAACCAGTTCCTTGACAAACAGGGGGTCAATGTATGCAACATGTTGTTGCGCTAACTCAGTGCATGCTCCCGCTTTCGATGATGAAACGGATCGAGGAAACCCGATGACCGCCACCGCTGACCGCACCGCCGAGATCGCCCCCGACACCCTTCCGGTGACCGAGGGCCTCAGCTACCAGGAGACCCTGCGGGTGCTCTCCGAGGCCTCGGTGCACCAGCACTTCGACGCGTTCCTCGACATCGCCTGGGACAGCCCCGAGTTCGAGGTCGTCCCGAACGACCCGCGCTGGGTGCTCCCCGAGATCGACTCGCTGGGCGGCACGGACTGGTACAAGTCGCTCCCGCTGGAGCGCCAGATCGAGATCGGCCAGTACCGCCTCGCCAACATCATGAAGGTCGGCCTGCAGTTCGAGCAGGTGCTGATCGGCGGCGTGATGAGCCACCTCATCTCGATGCCGAACAACCGTGCGGAGTTCCGCTACTCCACGCACGAGGTGACCGAGGAGTGCCACCACACCCAGATGTTCCAGGAGGGTGTGAACCGGATCGGCGTCGACGTCCAGGGCGGGCCGAAGTGGTTCGTGAAGATCGCGCCCTTCCTGTGCCTGGCCGGCGGGCCGCTCCCCAACATCTTCTTCTTCGGGATCCTCGCGGGTGAGGAGCCGATCGACTACCTGCAGAAGTCCGTGCTCCGCTCGGGCCACGAGCTGCACCCGATCATCGAGCGCGTGATGCAGATCCACGTCGCCGAGGAGGCGCGCCACATCGGCTTCGCGCACTCCTACCTCGTCGAGCGCTCCAAGGACTACGGCACGCTGCAGCGCTTCGGCCTGTCGCTCGCCTACCCGATCATCATGCGCGCGCTGTGCGACGTGATCATGAAGCCGACCAAGCAGATGCAGAAGGACCTCGGCATCCCGAAGTCGGTCATGCGCGAGGTCTACTGGAAGTCCGACAAGTCCTCGAAGCTGCTGCGCGACACCTTCGGCGACGTGCGCATGCTCGCCGACGAGCTCGGCCTGATGAACAAGGTCTCCCGCCAGGTGTGGCGTGCGCTGGGCATCGACGGCCCGTCGTCGCGCTTCCGCAGCGAGCCGAAGTCCGCCGCGGTCTGACGACCGCAGGTCCCCACTCGTCCCATGGCCTATGTCGTCACGCAGTCCTGCTGCGCCGACGCCTCGTGCGTCGTCGCCTGCCCGGTCAACTGCATCCACCCCGCGCCCGGTGAGCCGGGCTTCGGCTCCACCGAGATGGTGTACGTCGACGCGACCGCCTGCGTCGGGTGCGGCGCCTGCGCGACCGCCTGCCCCGTGGGCGCGATGGTCCCCGACGCCGCGCTGACCACGAAGCAGCTGCCGTTCATCGACCTCAACGCGGCCTACTACGACGCGTTCCCGCACGCCGACCGGACGCCGGTCGCGCTGGTGCCGCAGCAGCGCCGGCTGACCCGCAAGGGGCCGTTCCGGGTCGCCGTGATCGGCGCCGGCCCGGCCGGGCTCTACACGGCCGACGAGCTGCTGAAGCACCCGGAGGTCGAGGGGGTCGACGTCTACGACCGGCTCCGGACGCCGTACGGGCTGGTCCGGCACGGCGTCGCACCCGACCACGCGTCGACCAAGCTGGTCACCCGGCTGTTCGAGGCGATCGAGCGGCAGCCGCGGTTCCGCTACTTCCTGGGCACCGAGGTGGGTGGCGGCCCCGAGAGCAAGCTGAGCCTTCACGACCTCCGCCACAGCTACCACGCGGTCGTGTACGCCGTCGGCGCCTCCGCCGACCGGGCGCTGGACATCCCCGGCGAGGACCTCGCCGGCTCGGTGCCGGCAACCGCGCTGGTGGGTTGGTACAACGGCCACCCCGACCAGGACCAGCTCGAGGTCCCGCTGGCACACGAGCGGGCCGTCGTCGTCGGCAACGGCAACGTCGCCCTCGACGTGGCGCGCATCCTGACCCGTCCGGTCGAGGTGCTGGAGCGGACCGACCTGGCGCCCGGCGCGCTCGACCGGCTCCGCGAGAGCGGCGTGCGCGAGGTCGTCGTGCTCGGCCGTCGCGGCCCGGCGCAGGCCGCCTTCACGGTGCCGGAGCTGATCGGCCTCGCCGCGCTCGACGACGTCGACGTGGTCGTCGACTGCGACCCCACCCTGCTCGACGGCGACGACCAGCGCAGCCAGCTGCTGCGCGACCTCGCCTCCCGGACGGTCGATCCCGCGTCCACGAGGCGCCGCGTGGTGCTGTCGTTCGCGGTCTCCCCCGTCGAGCTGCTCGGCGAGGACGGCCGGGTCGCCGGCGTCCGCGTCGCGCGCAACCGCCTCGTGGCGGGTGCGGACGGCGTCGTACGGGCCGAGGCGACGGACGAGACCTTCGACCTCGCGGCGGGGCTCGTCGTCCGCTCCGTCGGACACCGCGGACTTCCGGTCGCCGACCTGCCCTTCGACGAGCGCACCGCGACCGTCCCCCACCACCAGGGCCGCGTCGAGCCGGGCGTGTACGTCGTCGGGTGGATCAAGCGCGGACCGGTCGGCTTCATCGGCACCAACAAGACCGACGCCCAGGAGACCGTGGAGACCATCCTCGACGACCTCGACGCGGGCCTGCCCGAGCCGACCGGAACCCTGGCCTCGGCCGCCGTGCTTGTCCGCGAGCAGTACCCCGAGTCGACGGACCTCGGCGGCTGGCAGCGGATCGACGCCGCCGAGCGCGAGCAGGGCGCCGCCGTCGGCCGTCCGCGCGCCAAGATCACCGACCCGGAGGCCCAACGCGCGATCGCGGCCGTGCCGCCCGTCGCACGCCGACGTGGGATCCTTCGGCGTACGGTGTCGCTCACACCGTGAGCATCCGAGGGGGTGTCGTCATGGGGACGGCGAAGCGGGACAACACCGACGGCCGCAAGCGACGCTGGCAGGAGCACAACGCAGCGCGCCGGCAGGCCGTCATCGACGCTGCCATCGTCGTCCTCAACCGCGACCTGGCCCCCGGCGACGAGCTCAGCGTGCAGCAGATCGCCGATGAGGCCTCGGTGCACCGGACCGTGCTCTACCGCTACTTCGAGGACCGGGTCGACCTCGACCTCGCCATCCAGCGCGAGATCTGCCTGCAGGCGGGCGAGGTGCTGCTGTCGACGATCACCCTCGAGGGCACCATCCAGCAGATCGTCCACCGCGTCATCGGCGCGTACGTCGACTGGAACACCGAGAACATCGCGCTGATGCGCTTCGCGGAGCGCCAGGTCAACGGCACCACCGAGCGCCCGCTCGACGACGCCATCGGGCAGTTCGCCGAGCAGATCGAGATCCTGATCGGCGGCATCCTCGCCCTCCTCGACGCCGACGTCAGCGAGGACGACCGCGACGCCCTGACCCCGTGGGTCTTCCTGCTCGTCGGCGGCGTGATGGCCGCCGTGCGCAACTGGAGCTCGCGCGACGAGCTCCGCCCCCCAGCCCCCGCGTTCATCGACCTGCTCGCCGAGGTGACCTGGCTGCAGATCGAGGGACTCGTGTCCAGCCGCAACATCGAGGTGCCCGACGTCCCCGTCGAGCAGCTCCTCAACCTGAAGGAAGCACCATGACCGACCCGTCTGCCTCCGCCGAGCACCTCGACGTCCTCATCGTCGGCGCCGGCCTCTCGGGCATCGATGCGGCCTACCACGTGACCCACGGACTGCCCGGCAAGTCGTACGCCGTCCTCGAGATGCGCGACTCGCTCGGCGGCACCTGGGACCTCTTCCGCTACCCCGGCATCCGCTCCGACTCCGACATGCACACCCTCGGCTTCGGCTGGAAGCCGTGGAAGGGCACGAAGGCGATCGTCGACGGCCCGGACATCCTGGACTACCTCAAGGAAGCCGCGGCCGAGAACGGCATCGACGAGCACATCCGCTACCACCACAAGCTGGTACACGCGGAGTTCTCCACCGAGGACGCCCGCTGGACCGTCACGGTCGAGCGGACCGACACCGGCGAGACGATCCAGCTGACGTCCAGCTTCCTGTGGTCGACGTCCGGCTACTACCGCTACGACGAGGGCTTCACCCCCGAGTTCGCCGGGGTCGGTGACTACGAGGGCCAGCTGATCCACCCCCAGCACTGGCCCGAGGACCTCGACTACGAGGGCAAGCGGGTCGTCGTGATCGGCTCCGGCGCCACCGCCGTCACGCTGATCCCCGCGCTGGCCAACAGCGGCGCGGGCCACGTCACGATGCTGCAGCGGACGCCGACGTACATCATCAGCCAGCCGACGTACGACAAGGTGTCGGCGGAGATGTACAAGCGGCTGCCCGACAAGCTCGCGCAGAAGCTGGTGCGCACCCGCTACCTCACCAGCCGGATCGCGTTCTACGAGTTCTGCCAGGCCCGGCCGAAGGAGTCGCGCGCGCTGCTGCGCAAGCTGCTCGAGCGCCAGCTGCCCGACGACGTCAGCTTCGACGAGCACTTCAAGCCGCCGTACGACCCGTGGGACCAGCGCCTGTGCGCGGTCCCCGGCGGCGACCTGTTCAAGGCACTGCGCCAGCACAGTGTCGACATCGTGACCGACCACATCGACCGGTTCACCCCGAAGGGCATCCTGCTGAAGTCGGGCAAGGAGCTCGAGGCCGACATCATCATCACGGCCACCGGCCTCAACCTGCAGATCTTCGGTGGCGCCACCCTCGGCGTGGACGGCCAGGTCGTCAAGCCGTCCGACACGATGGCCTACAAGGGCCTGATGCTCAGCGGCATCCCGAACTTCGCGTTCATCATCGGCTACACGAACGCCTCGTGGACGCTCAAGGCCGACCTGGTGTGCGAGTACGTCGTCAAGGTGATCCAGCGGATGGACGAGACCGGCACCCGGACCGTCGTCCCCCGCCGCGACCCACTGGTGACCGAGGAGCCGTTCCTCGACTTCGAGGCGGGCTACGTGATGCGGTCCATCGACTCGCTGCCCAAGCAGGGCTCGGAGTTCCCGTGGCGTCTGAAGATGAACTACTTCAAGGACATCCTGGTGTTCCGGAAGCCGGTGGAGGACAAGGCGCTGGAGTTCACTGCCTGAGGGGTGCAGGAATCACCTCCTCAGCGGTGATTCCTGCGCTTCCTGCCCGTTGCAACGGTCAGGAAGCGCCAGTTTCGCCGCTGAGGAGGTGATTCCTACACGTCCTCACCACGCCAGGTCGTGCACGAACTCCTGCAGCTGCGCGAGGTTGCGGCACTCGATCATCTTCACGATCTCGCCGTAGGTGGGGGCCGCGGAGTCACCGGTGCCCCAGTTGCGCTCGTGCTCGGGGTTGAGCCAGAACGAGCGCTTCACCGCGCCCGTCAGCCGGCGCAGGGTGTCCTCGTGGAGGTCGCTGTAGTTGGAGCGGGCGTCGCCGAGGATCAGCAGGGTGGTCTTCGGGGTGAGCGCGTCGAAGAAGTTCTCCTCGAACTTGGTGAACGCCCGGCCGTAGTTGGTGCGGCCCCACAGTGCCGCGTGGCTCGCCGACGCCGACAGGTCGGCCAGCACGTCGACCGGGTCGGCGCCGGGACGGAAGTGGCCGGTGACCTCGTGCACGTGGTCGATGAACGTGAAGGCGCGCATGCTCTGGAAGACCTCGCGCAGCGCGAAGACGAAGAGCAACGTGAACTGCGCGAAGTTCGCGACCGAGCCGCTGACGTCGCAGAGCACGACGAGGTCGGTGCGGTGCGGCCGCTTCGGGCGGTGGTGGGTCGTGATCGGGACGCCGCCGGTGGCGATGGACGCCCGCACGGTACGACGGAAGTCGAGCGGCGCCGTCCGGGCATGCCGTGAGTGCTGCTCCTTCGCGAGCCGGGTGGCGAGGCGACGCGCGAGCGGGAAGATCTCCTTGCGCATCTCCTCCAGGTCGGTGCGCCGGGCCGCCATGAAGGCGAGCTTGTCGATGCTGGGCCGGATGGCGACGTCGGCGACGTGGTCGGGGCCCTTCTCCTCGGCGATCCGGCGGCGGGCGTCGTCCTCGACCATCGCCGTGAACTCGCCGATGCGGCGGTGGGCGCGGCGTCGCGCCTCCTCCTCGCCGACGGCGTCGGTCATCAGGCCCTGCACCAGCCGGTCGACGAGCTCCTGGGGCGCCACCCGCTGCAGGGCGGTGTAGGCCGACCACGACGACAGTCCCGGCCCGCGCCCGGGCATCGCGCCGAAGGTGCCGACCATCTCGGCCGCCATCTGCCGCAGCATCGCCTCGTCGACCACGCCTGCCTCGAGCATCTCGGCCAGCCGGTCCCGGAAGTCGCCCAGGGCAGCGGCGTTGTCCTTGACCGGCCCACCCTCGGAGCCGCTCCCGTCGGCGTTCTCGCCCGCCGCCGCGGCGGCCGCACCGTCGCCCACCATCGCGGGGAAGTAGACGTCGAAGAGCGCGTCGAACGTCGTACGCTGCGCCTGCTTCTTCACCATGGTCGCCGCGAACGCGTCGCGCACCGTGGCGCGGTCGCTCCACCTCAGGGCGGACAGTGCGGCGACCGCGTCGAGGTCCTCCGCGAGGGACACCGACAGCCCGGCGCCACGCAGCGCCTCGACGAAGGCGAGGTGGCGGTCGAGGAGTCCGGAGCGGTCGGCGTTCATCGGATCATCAAGCCCGGTTGAGCTTGAGCTCCTTCGCGGCGCGCTCGTGGTCGGACTGGTGCTTGAGCACGGCACCGAGGGTCTGGGCGATCGCTGCCTCGTCGAGGTCGCGGATCTCCAGGGCGATCAGCGTGCGCGCCCAGTCGACCGACTCGGCGATCGACGGCGCCTTCTTGAGCTCCAGCTCCCGCATCCGCGCGACGGTCTCCACGACCTGCTGCGCGATCCGGTCGTCGAGGCCGGGGACCTGCTGCTGCAGGATCTGGCGCTCGCGCTGGGCGTCGGGGTAGTCGATGTGGAGGTAGAGGCAGCGGCGCTTGACGGCCTCCGAGAGCTCGCGGCTCGCGTTGGACGTGAGTACGACGAACGGCCGCCGCGTCGCCGCCACGGTCCCGAGCTCGGGGATGGTCACCTGGAAGTCGCTGAGGACCTCGAGCAGGAGGCCCTCGACCTCGATGTCGGTCTTGTCGACCTCGTCGATCAGCAGCACCGTCTGCTCCTCGCGCCGGATCGCCGTCAGCAGCGGCCGGGTGAGCAGGAACTCCTCGGTGAAAATGTCGTCGTGGGTGGCGTTCCAGTCCTGCCCGGCGCCACTGGCGGCATTGGCCGCCTGGATGCGCAGCAGCTGCTTCTTGTAGTTCCACTCGTAGAGCGCACGCGCCTCGTCGAGCCCCTCGTAGCACTGCAGGCGCACCAGCTCGGCGCCGGTCGCGCGCGAGACGGCCTTCGCCAGCTCGGTCTTGCCGACACCTGCCGGGCCCTCCAGCAGCAGCGGCTTCTCGAGCGCGCCCGCGAGGAAGGTGGTGGTCGCGGTCGCCGCGTCGGCGAGGTAGCCGGCGGCCTCCAGCCGGGCGGCCACGTCGGTCGGTGAGTCGAACCAGGTCATGGGGCCATCCTGCCTGCTGGCGCCGCGACACGGTCAGCGGACCGGCGCAGATCACATCCGATGGTCGTGACCCGGGCACGTCCGGGTCGTTGAGTTCGGCAACGGGACAACCACGAACGACACGAGCGGCCAGGGGGGAAAGCAATGTCCGACCACGCTGCCCCGACCACCTGGCTGCGCGTCGCCGTCCAATCGGTGCGTACGGCGACCACGGTGGCCGGTCTGACCCTCCTCGTCGGCTTCGGTGCCATCGGCGTGGTGAGCGAGCCGAGGGCGGCGACGCCCGCCGAGCGGATCGGCATGTCGTCGGGTCCGCTCGACGACCTGATGCAGACCAACCGCTGCTCGTTCACCGGTTTCGACCGCGACGTGATCCCGAGCAAGGCGATCGTCCGCACGCCCGAGGGCGAGACCGAGCTGGTCTCCTTCGACCGCGGCTGGGACGTCTTCAGCGGCAAGGTCGCCGGCGAGCTGGTCGCGGTCTGCCTCGGCCCGGAGGTCTCGGCCCGCCGCTGACGGCTCCGCCCGCGGTACCCCGCGCGGTCCCGGGTACTGCTCCCTCACCCGGAGGTGTCGGAGGGAGGCGGAGTGACGGCAGACCTGGCGTACGTGGTCGCCGGGACCAGTCTCCTGCTCGCGATCATCCTGCCGGTGCTGCTCGACCGGTGGGCGGTGTCGGCACCCATGGTGCTGGTCGCGATCGGCGTGGGCCTCGGGCTCTCGCCCCTGCCGGACGGTCTCCCCGTCGACCCGATGGCGAACCGGGCCCTCATCGAGCACGTGACCGAGCTCGTGGTCATCGTCGCGCTCATGGGAGTCGGCCTCGCCCTCGACCGGCCGCTGGACATGAGGAGCGCGCGCTCGTGGCGGTCGTGGGGCTCGACCTGGCGGATGCTCGGCATCGCCATGCCGCTCTCGATCCTGCTCGTCACCGCGATCGGGATGGTGGCCGGCCTCGGCCTGGCGGCCGCGCTCCTGCTGGCCGCGGCGCTCGCGCCCACCGATCCCGTCCTCGCCTCCGACGTCCAGGTCGCCGGTCCGCGGACCGGCAGTCACGAGGTCGACGAGCCCGACGAGCTGCGGTTCACCCTGACGAGCGAGGCAGGACTCAACGACGGCCTCGCCTTCCCCTTCGTGTACGCCGCCGTCCTCGTCGCCACGGGCGGCCTCGCGACCTCCGACTGGTCGAGCTGGTCGACGTGGTCCGGCTGGCTGGGCTGGGTCGGCTGGTACGTCGTCGCCAAGGTCGTCCTCGGCGTCGGGGTCGGCTTCGCCGTCGGGCGGATCCTCGCCTGGGTCGCGTTCCGGTCGGCGAGCCGGTCGCTCCGGGTCGCCGAGCGCGGGGAGTCCCTGACCGCCCTCGCCGCCCTCGTCACGGCGTACGGGCTGACCGAGGTCGGCGGCGGCTACGGCTTCCTCGGGGTCTTCGTGTGCGCGATGACGTTCCGTTCCGCCGAGCGTGCGCACGACTACCACGCCGCCATGCACGAGGTGACCGAGCGGCTGGAGCGCCTGCTGACCCTCGGCCTCCTGCTCGCTCTCGGCATCGCGCTCAGCCGCGGGCTCGTGGACGACCTCGACGGGCGCAGCGTGGCGATCGGCCTCGGGCTGCTCCTCGTCGTCAGGCCGCTGTCCGGCTGGGTCGCGCTGCTCGGCTCCCGCAGCGGGATGAGCACCGCGCAGCGGGCCGCCGTCGCGTTCTTCGGCATCCGCGGCGTCGGCTCCGTCTACTACCTCGCCTACGCCACCGGGGAGGCACCCGAGCTCGGCACCGACTGGATGTGGTCCACCGTGGCGTTCACGATCACCGCCTCCGTGGTGCTGCACGGCGTCCTGGCGACCCCGGTGATGAGACGGATCGGCGAAGGGGTGGACGACGAGGCTCAGGACGCCAGCGCGTCCCCCAGGAACGCCAGCACCCGCGGCGCCATCCGCCGCCAGTAGCCGCTGTCGTGGTCGCCGAGCTGGAACCCACCGGCCGGCGGGTCGTCGAACCCGGCGACGTAGTCGCGGCTGTTCGCGTAGAACGGGTCGCCCTTGCCGCAGTCGACCCGCACCGCGATCCCGTCCAGGTCCGCCTGCCGGCCCATCACGCTCACGCGCCCGAAGTCGGCGGCGTCGTCGTAGGCACCCGGCGCCGTGTCGTCGTATTCGTGCCAGAGGGCAGGCGAGAGGGCGGCCACCGCCGCGACCCGGTCCGGGCCGAGGACGGAGCCGAGGTGGAGTGCCCCGAACCCGCCCATCGACCAGCCGACGAAGCCGATCCGGCCGGTGTCGAGGCCGGCCTCGGCGACCCGCGGCAGGAACTCGTCGATCACCATCGCCTGCGCGCGGTCGCCGCTGGCTCGGTCGTGCCAGTAGGTCTCCCCGCCGTCCACGCTGGCGACGGCGAAGGGAGGTACGCCGTGGGCGACCGCGTCCGCGAGGAACCGGTCGAGCGCGAGCCGGTCCCGACGGAACGCGCTGGTGTGGTCCTGGCCGCGGCCGTGGAGCGCGACGACGACGGGCAGCGCCGTCGTGGGCGGGGGTCCCGGCGGCCGGGCGAGCGCCCAGCCGACGTCCTTGCCCCGCGCCCGCGAGCGGAACGAGGCGAAGTCCAGCCGCCCCGGCTCCGCCTCGGGGACCACGCCGTCGGCGCCGTCGTGGCCGAGGTGGTGGTAGAGCGAGGCCTTCCCGGGGAGCACCTCGAGCTCGACGCCGGCCAGGGCGGCACCGCCGACCGCGAGGGCCGTCGTACCTCCCCACAGCAGTCGCCGTCGGGTGATGCCTGTCGTCGGACGCTGGGCCATCCGCACCTCCTTCGGACGTACGACGCCCGTCCCCCGCCGGAGGTTGACCGGACGGGAGCAGGAAAAAGCAGACCGGACCGGTCCCCTGGGGGATCCGGTCCGGTCTGGCTGGCGGTGGCGGAGGGATTTGAACCCTCGGTGGACTTGCGCCCACAAACGCTTTCGAGGCGTTCTCCTTAGGCCGCTCGGACACGCCACCGCCGGAGAGATTACCGGAGGGTGACGGGAGGCCCGAAATCCGGCCGCCCGTCAGACCCGGTCAGCGGTTCGCGCGGGCGTGCGAGGGACGCGTGGCGAAGTCCACGCCGCTCGCGCTGCCCGTCGGGGTGTAGATGGCGCTGATCTCGCCGCCGTACAGGAAGGAGCCGCTGCCGCTCTCGGACACGACGAGCTGGACCGTGTGGCTGCCCTTCGCGGCCGGCACCACCAGGGTGGTCGCCCCCGACTCACCCGGACCGCCGTCGGTGGGGAAGTCCAGCGCCTTGTAGACGTCCACGACCTTGCCGTCGATCCGCAGCGCGTACTTCAGGTAGCCGGTGCCGACCAGGGTGGCGTCGTCCTCGGCGTAAAGGCTGGCCGTGACCGTGAGGTAGCCGGGCCGCGCCAGGGCGAGCGCCTTCGACACGACCGGCGTCCAGGCTGAGGTCGTGAAGTCGTTCGTGGTGACGTTCTTCATCGCGCCCCACGACTTGGGCTCGTCGACGATGTCGGCGTTGGTGAGGCTGTTGTTCTTGATGTCGACACCGGTCACGGTGCCGTTCTTGATCTGGGCGCCCGTGATGAGCGCGCCGGCGACGGCGCCACCCGTCGTACCCAGTAGCAGGGCGACGACGAGGAAGGCGAGGGCGAGGGGTGAGAGACGGCCGGCGGACCGACCGAGCCCGGAAATGCGCATGACGAGATCTCCTAGGGGGGTGGGAGCGCCCCGCAGGGAGCTGCGGAGCATTTCGACGCTGGCACCGGCCCCGAGGTCGCGCAGAAGAACGCGAGATTCTTTACCTCGCCATCCGCCCCGGTACGACGAAGCGGGGGCACCGTTTCCGGTGCCCCCGCTCGCGCGGAGTGGTTCAGCGTGGATCAGCGGTTGGCGACCCGGGGGTGGCCGGTGCGCGGAGTGAACGCCGAGCCGCTCTTGGACCCGGTCGGCGACCACACCACGTTGACCGAGCGCTCGCGGATGAACGAGCCGCTGGCGTCGTCGCGGGCGACGAGCGAGACCGTGTGCGTGCCGGCGGTCACCGGGAGCACGATGCTGGTCGAGCCGTGCTGGGAGAAGCTGGCGCTGCTGGTGTCGAGCGCGGTGTGGCTGGTGACGGTGTTGCCGTCCAGGCGGATCGCGAAGGGCAGGTAGCCGTCCGAGCCGAGCGAGGCATCCGCCTCGACGTACAGGTTGGCGGTGACGAACACGTAGCCCGCGCGCGGCACGGTGAAGCTCTTGCTGACGATCGGCGTGAACGAGTTCGAGGTGAAGTCGTCGATCCAGCCGGTGGAGCCGTAGCCGAGGCTGGCGCCGTACACACGGGGCTCGTCGTTGATGTCGGTCGCCGTCAGGCTCCCGTTCTTGATGTCGACCCCGGTGACGGTGCCGTCCTTGATCTGGGCGCCGGTGATCAGCGCACCGGCGACGGCGCCGCCGGTGGTGCCGAGCAGGAGCGCGACGACCAGGAAGGCGAGGGCGAGGGGGGACAGGCGGGCGGCGGACCGCCCGGATCGGGTGATGCTCATGGTGAATCTCCTTTGGGGGGAACGGAAACCTTCAGCCCTCGGAGGTCCGGGAACGGCGGCCTGATACATCCGGCGCGAGAAATCCCAGCGACGCGGTGCAACGTCGATGCAACGTTGCGTCGGCATCGTCGATCGGAACGAGAGAGACGCTGGTCACACGGGGGACGAAGGTTGTCTACTGGACTCATGACACAGGAGCCCGCACCACAGGGGATGCGGGCGGAGGTCGCTGCCTCCTGGGAGCGCTCTGCCGCAGCCGGCGTCGATGTCGGGCAGGCGGAGGCCCCGGTCACCCTCGACGTCCCCGACCTGCGCGGCCAGCGCGAGGCCCATCCGCTCGCGCGCGTCCTCCCGTTGCTCGACGACGTGCTCGGCCGGGAGGTTCGCGACTGCGGCGCGGTGATGGCGCTCGCCGACGCCGAGGGCACCCTCCTGTGGGTCTGCGGTACGACGGAACGCCTCCGTCACGCCGAGCGGATCGGCTTCGTGGAGGGCAGCAACTGGGACGAGCGGCTGGCGGGCACCAACGCTCCGGGGCTCGCCCTCGCCACCGGCCGCGACGCGTTCATCACCCGCGACGAGCACTTCCGCTCGTCGGTGCGGTCGTGGAGCTGCGCTGCGACCCCGATCCACGACCCGGTGACCAGCCAGGTGCTGGGCGTCCTCGACGTGACCGGCGGCGACGAGATCGTCGTCCCCCAGACCATGGCCATGGTGCGGGCCGCCGCCCGGCTCGCCGAGGCCGAGCTGGCCCGCCACCTGCCGCCGCCACCGGTCGCGGAGCGGCCCACCGGGCTGCGGCTGCTGCTCGAGCTGCTCGGCCACAACGAGGCGCTGGTGACCGTCGACGACGGCCGCGGCAAGCTGTCCCGGCTGCGCCTGTCGCGCCGGCACAGCGAGATCGTCGCCCTCCTCGCCTCCTCCCCGGTCGGCCTCACCGGCGACGAGCTGGCCGTGCTGCTCTACGAGGAGGACGGTGGCACGTCCACGCTTCGGGCCGAGCTCAACCGGCTGCGCGGCCTGCTCGGCGAGGAGCTGCTCGCCTCGCGCCCCTACCGGCTCACCGCACCCGTCACCGGGGACTGGCTCGCCGTCGAGGCCCAGCTGGCGGCGGGCGACCTCCGCTCCGCGATGAAGGGGTACGGCGGCCCGGTGCTCCCGCGTTCGACCGCGCCCGGCGTGGTCCGGCTCCGGGAGGCGCTGGCCGCATCCCTGCGCCAGGCGCTGCTCCGCTCGCGCGCGCCCGAGCTGATGTCGGCCTGGACCCGGTCGGGCTGGGGGCGCGACGACTACGACATGTGGCTGGCCCAGGCGGCCGTCGTACCGGCCTCCTCACCGATGCGGGCACTCGTCGACGGCCAGATCGCGCGTCTGGACAGGGAATTGATGTAGTCGCCCCGGCGGCAACGGATCTGCAACGTTGCGGCTCCTACCGTCGTGATCGCCGTCACACCGACGATCCCGACACCGCTCTGGAGCAACCATGACCGTCTACGCAGCACCCGGACAGCCCGACTCCCTCGTCTCCGTCGCGAGCCGCTACGGCCACTACATCGGTGGCCAGTGGGTCGACCCGATCAAGGGCAACTACTTCGAGAACATCTCGCCGGTCAACGGCAAGCCGTTCACGGAGATCGCCCGCGGCACCGAGGAGGACGTCGAGGCCGCCCTCGACGCCGCCCACGCTGCCGCTCCCTCGTGGGGGAAGACCTCCACGACGGAGCGGGCCAACGTCCTGCTGAAGATCGCCGACGCGATGGAGGCCAACCTCGCCTCGATCGCGGTCGCCGAGACCTGGGAGAACGGCAAGCCGGTCCGCGAGACCCTCGCCGCCGACATCCCGCTCGCGATCGACCACTTCCGCTACTTCGCGGGTGCCCTGCGGGCCCAGGAGGGCTCGATCGGCGAGATCGACGAGAACCTCATCGCCTACCACTTCCACGAGCCGCTGGGCGTCGTCGGCCAGATCATCCCGTGGAACTTCCCGATCCTGATGGCCGTGTGGAAGCTCGCTCCCGCGCTGGCCGCCGGCAACGCCGTCGTGCTCAAGCCCGCCGAGCAGACCCCGTGGTCGATGCTCAAGGTGATGGAGCTGATCGGCGACCTGCTCCCGGCCGGCGTCGTGAACGTCGTCAACGGCTTCGGCGTCGAGGCCGGCAAGCCGCTCGCCTCCTCGCCGCGGGTCGCGAAGGTCGCCTTCACCGGCGAGACCACGACCGGCCGCCTGATCATGCAGTACGCCAGCCAGAACATCATCCCGGTGACCCTCGAGCTCGGCGGCAAGAGCCCGAACATCTTCTTCGAGTCCGTCGCCAACGAGCGCGACGCCTTCTACGACAAGTCGCTCGAGGGCTTCGCGATGTTCGCCCTCAACCAGGGCGAGGTCTGCACCTGCCCGTCGCGCGCCCTCGTGCAGCGCAGCATCTACTCCGACTTCGTCCACGACGCCGTCGCCCGGGTCGAGAAGATCAAGCAGGGCAACCCGCTCGACGACACCACGATGATCGGCGCCCAGGCCTCGAACGACCAGCTCGAGAAGATCCTGTCCTACATCGAGATCGGCAAGGAGGAGGGTGCGAAGCTCCTCACCGGCGGCGAGCGCAACGTCCTCGAGGGCGACCTCGCCGGCGGCTACTACGTCACGCCGACCATCTTCGAGGGCGACAACTCGATGCGGATCTTCCAGGAGGAGATCTTCGGCCCCGTCGTCTCGCTGACCGGCTTCGACGACGAGGCGGACGCCCTGAAGATCGCCAACGACACGCTCTACGGCCTCGGTGCCGGCGTCTGGTCGCGCGACGGGGCCCAGGCCTTCCGTGCGGGCAAGGAGATCAAGGCCGGTCGCGTGTGGACGAACAACTACCACGCCTACCCCGCCCACGCCGCGTTCGGCGGCTACAAGCAGTCGGGCATCGGCCGCGAGAACCACAAGATGATGCTCGACCACTACCAGCAGACGAAGAACCTGCTGGTGTCGTACAGCCCCGACGCCCTCGGCTTCTTCTGAGCCGACCACGGCCACCCCGGTGCGGGGGACGTATGACGTCGCCCGCACCGGGGACCGCTGCACCACCGTCACCCCCAGCCCAGGAGGATCCGTGCCCAGCAGGGTCGATGTCACCGAACCGGCCGCGGAGCTGATCCGCAGCCTCACCGAGGCGCACGGCCCGGTGATGTTCCACCAGTCCGGCGGCTGCTGCGACGGGTCGGCGCCGATGTGCTACCCGGACGGCGA
>DATLIG010000054.1:0-18162 GCA_035539555.1 Nocardioides sp.
CACCCCGGCCCAGCGGGAGGCGTTCGAGCAGCGTGCCGCCGAGATCGGCGTCGACGTCCGGGTCGCCCGCTCCAGCACGTCGTCCGGTACGTCGACCGCGATCGCCGCGAGCGAGGCGACCCGGGCCCGCGCCGAGCTGGCCGCCGGAGCTCCGCTGCCCGCGGGCGAGCCCGCCACCGTCCACGTCTACGACGACAGGTGGCCCGACGACCAGCCCACGGGGGCCCGCAACGGGCTGAGCGCCGTGGAGACCGCGCGCCTCGACAGTGCCGCCGCGAAGGTTGCCGGGTGGCTGGGCCCGGAGCTGTCCGGCCGGGTCCTCGTGGTCGGGACCGAGGAGCTCATGTTCCTGCCGACGCTCGTCGCGGCCCACCTCGCCGACCAGCAGCCCCGGCTCGACGTCGTCACCCAGTCGACGACGCGTTCGCCGGTGCACGCCTCCGACCAGCCGGGCTACGCGGTGCGCCGCACGCTCGTGTTCGCCGCGCCGACCGAGCCCGCTCGTCCGGCCCGGCTCCACAACGTCGTGGACCCCGCCGCTCCCGTCCCGGGCGGTGCGGCCTGGTCCGACCTGCGCCACGACCACATCGTGGTGGTCGTCGACACCCCCGCGACGGCAGCCGCCCCGCTGGTGGAGGAGCTGCGCCCGTTCGCCGAAGCCGTGCACGTCGTCACCGTCACCGGAGGCCCCCGATGACCACCAGCACCGCAGCCCCCGCCCGGTTCGGCTCCTATCCCGCTGCCGACGTCACCTGGCTGCTGACCGACCTGTCGGGCGTCGACCTCGAGCGCAGCACCGAGCACCGCGAGGCCGCCATCCAGGGCGGCACGCACTACTCCGAGATGCTCCCGGTCGAGTTCCAGCCCGACTCTGCCTACCTCGAGCTCTTCCACGAGGCGCTGGAGCTCAGCGCCGACCGGGTCGCCACGGCGGTCGGCGTCGTCGGCGAGCTGCTCTGGGCGCGGCACGCTGCCCGCGGCCACCAGCCGGTGCTGGTGTCGCTCGCCCGGGCCGGCACGCCGATCGGCGTGCTGCTCCGCCGCTACTACGAGGCGACCCGCGGCGTCTCCGTCCCGCACTACACGATCTCGATCATCCGCGGTCGCGGCATCGACGAGGTCGCGCTGGCGCACGTGCTCGAGCGGCACCCGGCCGGTGCCGTGGCCTTCGTCGACGGCTGGACCGGCAAGGGCGCCATCCAGCGCGAGCTCGACGCGGCCGTGGCGGACTGGGTCGCCGCGCACCCCGAGCACGCCGGCCTCGACGGCGAGCTCGCGGTGCTGGCCGACCCGGGCGGCTGCACCGCGATCCACGGCACCCGCGACGACTTCCTGATCCCGTCGGCCTGCCTCAACTCGACGGTCTCGGGGCTCGTTTCCCGCACCGTCTACCGCGACGACCTGATCGGCGAAGGCATGTTCCACGGCGCCAAGTTCTATGCCGAGTGGGCCGCCGACGACGTGTCGGTCCTCTTCGTCGAGACCATCGCCTCCCGCTTCGGCGGCGTCCGCGACGCCGTCGCCGTCGGGCTCGGGTCGCCGGCCGCCGACCGCGCCGTCACCTGGGCCGGTCACCGCGCGGTCGAGGAGATCGCCCGCGAGTTCGGCATCAGCGACATCAACCTCGCCAAGCCGGGCGTGGGGGAGACCACCCGCGTCCTGCTGCGCCGGGTGCCGTGGCAGGTGCTCGTCCGCCCGGACCGCCTGCCAGACCTGCGGCACGTGATCGCGCTCGCCGAGGCACGCGACGTGCCCGTCGTACCAGCTCCCGACCTGCCGTACTCCTGCATCGGCCTGATCCGCCAGGTGGCCTGACGTGACCGGTTCCTTCCTCGTGGCGTTCGACCTCGACCGCACGCTGATCTACTCCTCGGGCTCCGCCGGTCCGGACGCGCCCGCCGACGCCCGCGTCGTCGAGGTGTACGACGGCGCGCCGCTCTCGCGCATGACGCAGCGCTCGTGGTCGCTCCTCGGCGACCTGATGCGGCGCGACGTCGTGGTGCCGGTGACGACCCGTAGCGTCGCGCAGTACCAGCGCGTCGGCCTGCCTGCCGTCCCGCGCCACGCGATCACGACCAACGGCGGCACCCTGCTCGTCGACGGCGTCCCCGATGCGGACTGGCGTGACGAGTCGTTCGCCCTGGCCGCGCAGTCGGCGCCGCTGGCCGAGATGAACGCCGTACTCGCGGCGGTCGCCGGCGAGCCGTGGGTCAAGCTGGTCCGCGACGTCGAGGACCTGTTCTGCTACCTCGTGGCCCACAGCCGCGAGCTGATCCCCGAGGCGTGGGTGGCCGAGCTGGAGACCCTCGCCGAGCAGGGCGGTTGGACGGTCTCGGTGCAGGGACGCAAGGTCTACGTCGTGCCGGCGGGGCTCGGCAAGGGCAGCGCCGTCGAACGCCTGGTCCGACGCCTGCCGGACGGTGGGGCCACCATCACGCTCGCCAGCGGCGACAGCCTGCTCGACGCCGGCATGCTCGAGGCCGCCCACCACGCGCTGCGGCCCGCGCACGGTGAGCTGCACGACTCCGGCTGGGCCGCGTCCGCGCACGTCGGGGTCACGAAGGCGACCGGCATCCTCGCCGGCGAGGAGATCCTCGCGTGGGCTTTGGGCCATGTCTCCCCGTCCTCAGCGGTCCCCGGAACGCCCAGCCCGCACGCTGGCTGCGTTGCCAACGCTTGACAGGCGGTCCAGCCTGCCCGTGCGTTACCGCCTTGCCATCGCACGCACTGGACGTCCCGGGCCTCCACCGAGGACGGGGAGACATGGCCCTCGAGCTGACCAGCGCGGTCAGTGCCCCCGTGCCGTCCTGATCATCGCGTCCAGCCCGGCCTCCACCGCGTCCGCCTCGGCGATCACGGCACCCCAGTCCGGGCGGGTGGCGCCGACCTGCTCACGCAGGTGCTCGGTGCGCCGCGCGAGCGCGTCGAGGGTCGGCCCGTAGCGGTTCGGGTCCGAGCCCGGCAGCGCCGCGACGAACCGGCGGGCGTCGACCAGTCGGCGCCGGAGCCGTTCGAGCAGCACCTCGGGGTCGTCGGCCAGTGAGTCGAGCCGCTGAAGACGGTCGGTGGCGGCGCGCAGGTCCTCGTTGGCGTCGTTGATCGCGGTGCGCACCGAGGCGAGCAGCGCGGTCCCGGTCGGTACGTCGAGGGGCTGCTGCCTGACCAGCCGGTCGAGCTCGACCATGCCGTCCTCGACCTGCTTGAGCGCGGCGGCCACCCGCTCCGGGGCGCCGTCGACGTCGCGCCACGCGTCGACGGTGTAGCGCCGGCGGAGCTGGCTCATGATGTCGGGGAGCCGGGCCTGCTGCGTGCGGATCGCGTCGCGCCGGGTGCGGACGGAGAGGTGCCCGGTGCGGATCCGCTCGGCTCGCTCGGGAAGGTCGGACGCCAGGGCGCGCGCACTGTCGGCTGCGGCGACGGCGCCCGTGGCCGCCGCGTGCGCGTCCACCCAGCGGCGCTCGTCGGCGGCCGTCCGCGCGGTGCCGATCAGCGTGGAGGCCCGCACGAGCGCGTCGGCGGCTGCGGGGTCCCGCAGGCCCTGGTTGGAGGCGGCGGCCAGCGCGAGGCTCGCCTCGGTCTTCGTGGCCTCGGCCCGCTCGACGAGGCCCGGTGTGTCCTCACGGATCGCCGCCGCGGCGGCCAGCGCGTCGGCGTGGGCGGCACGGAAGCGCTCGACCTCGGGGAACAGCTCGCGCAGCCGTGCCGCTGCGGCCCCGAACCCGGCCGCGATCCGGCGGGCCTCTTCCTCCTCGTGGTCGACCCGGTCGTCGTACGCGGCGTCGAGCTCGTAGTACTGCAGCGCCGGGATGCCCGTCTCCACGGAGATCCGGTCCCACTCCTGGGACAGCGGCGTGGTGAAGCCGATCCGCTCCGCGCCCGCGCGCGCGGCGGCGGCCGCGGCGTCGATCTCGCTGAGCTCGTTGAGGTCGACCTCGAGCGACTCGAGGTGCTTCATCGCCTGGGCGGCGTCGGCGTGGGCGGAGCGGGCCTGCTGCTGGGCGAGGTCGCGGGAACGACGCCACCAGCGGGCACCGCCGCCACCGGCATCGCTCGTCGCCATCGTCGTGTCGTCCTGTCCCGTCAGTGCGGCTGATCGCGATCCAACGTTATCGACCGCGCGGTCACAGCGAATGGATGCCCCACGACGCGGAGAATGATGCCCCCGGTTCCAGTACGACGACGTCCTCGCCGGAGTTGAACGCGTCCGGGGGTGCGGTCATCGGCTCGACCGCGACGCTGACCCGCGGGGTCGGGGTGTCGTCGCCGGTGTAGACCTGAAGCCAGCGGTGGTGCGCGTCGACCCAGAGGGCGACGCCGGTCCCGGCGGCCGGGTCGCGGAGGCACACCATGGCGCGGCCTTCCGCGTCGCGCCGGAGGTCGGTGACCGCGTGGTTGAGCACGGTGTCGCCGAGGCGGTCGCCGACGGCGCCGTCGAAGGAGGCGCGCCCGTTCGGCAACAGCCGCTCCTCGTCGACGGTCAGGTAGGTCGCGGCCGGGAGGTCCAGCTCCCAGCGATCGCACGGGCCCGGCCCGGCGAGCAGGTAGGGGTGCGCGCCCGAGGCGTACGGCGCAGGGGAGTTCGAACGGTTGGTGGCGGCCTGCGTCACCGTCAGGCCCCCCGCGCCCACCTGCCACGTGGTGGCAAGGTCGAGCGCCCACGGGTAGCCGGTCTGCGCCGGCAGGAAGTAGCGCAGCTCGACGAGGGCCGGGTCGTGGCGGAAGAGCGTCCACGACACCCATCGGACCAGGCCGTGCGAGGCGTTGCCGCGCTTCGGCTCGCTCAGCGCCAGCTGCTGGGCGGCGCCGCCGAACGCGTAGCGGCCGTCGCGGATCCGGTTCGGCCACGGGACCAGCAGCTGCCCCCGACCCGCCGTCGGCAGGGCGTCATCGGCGAAGCCGTCCACGAGGTCGCGCCCGTCATGGCTCAGCTGCCGCAGCACGCCGGTCTGGGTGATCACGGCGCGATAGCCGTGGGACGCGATGACGTACTGCTGGCCGGTCGGGCTGCTCACGACGCCCACCCTAGGAGAGGTGCCCTACGTCCGGATGACGACGTCGGCCCGCGACCGCGTGTCGTCGCGCTCGTGCAGCGCCGCTTCGTCGGCCAGCCAGTCCGCCCAGTGCGGCCGCTGGTCCTCCCCGTCGCGCTCCAGCCACCGCGCCAGCCGGGTCTCGCGGTCGGCCTCGACCCAGACGAGCAGCGTCACCAGGTCGTCGTACGCCGCCGCCGCGGACCCGACGCCCTCGAGCACGAGCAACGGGACGGGGTGCACCGTCTGCGTCGCGGCCCATCGCTCGTCGTACCAGTCCCAGCGCCGCCAGGTCCCGTGCCGACCGGCCGCCAGCGGGCGCAGCAGCGCTTCGACCGACGCGCCGAGCCCCGGCAGCCCGCGCCACCCCTCCAGCATCTCGTCGGTGCCGAGGACCACCGCGTCGGGCGCGAGTGCGGCGAGCTCTCGCGCCAGGGTCGTCTTGCCGGAACCGGCGAGGCCGTCGATGCAGATCAGCCGGCCGGCGCCGAGCGTCGGGGGAGTGGCGAGCGCACGGGCCAGCAACGCGGCCGCGCGGGACTCAGAACGCGAGTCCGTGCCCACGGTAGGTCGGGACCTCCTCGACGAACCTGTCTCCCTCGGCGAGCAACACGGTGCGGCCGTGCTCGAACGGCTCGCCGGACTACGCGTGGCGGAACCACACCAGGTCGCCGATCGCCAGGATGCCGGCGTTGGTGCCGACGAGGGGGGTCTGCACCTCGCCCGCGCCCTCGAGGCCGGTCAGGTGCAGGCCGGCCGGTGCCCACGGTGTCGGGGCCCGGTCGGCGCCGGTCGGACCGGACGCGATCAGGCCGCCGCCGTGCACCGTCGCCACGTCGGCGGCCGGCCGGCGGGTGACCGGCAGTCCGAAGAAGGCGGCCGGGCGCGGCGCGAACGAGCGGTAGTGGTCGAACAGCGTCGGCCCGAGCAGGCCGGAGCCGGCCGTCACCTCGGTGACGACCGGGTCGGCGGCGGAGGACTCGATCGAGCCGGAACCGCCGGCGTTCCAGAAGCCGAGGCCGGCGAAGTCGCCGTGGCCGGCGAGCGCGTCGAGCGCCTCCCCGATGGCCGTACGACGGAACTGCAGCTGTCGCACGGACAGCTCCTTGATCTTGCGGATCACCGCCGACTTGGCCCGCTGGGTCGGCACCGAGTCGGGGACACCTGCCACCTGGCCCTCGTAGGTCATCACGCCGACGAGCTGGAAGCCCGGGCGGTCGATCACGAGGCGGGCCAGGTCGGTGACGGCACCGACGTCGAAGAGGGGCGAGCGTCGCGGACCGACCTGCTGGCCGCCCCACCGCAGGCCGGCGTCGATGTCGATCGCGACACGCACCGGGACCGCGGTGGACGCCCTGAGCGCGTCCACGGCGTCGAGGTGCGCCACGTCGTCGACCATGATCGCGATCCGCGAGGCGGCGCGCGGCGAGGCGACCAGTGCGGCCAGTGCCGTCCGGTCGACGCTCGGGTAGGCGACGACCACGTCGTCGCTGACGTCGTTGTCGACGAGCCACAGCGCCTCGGCGAGCGTGTAGGCGAGGACCCCGGCGAATCCGGGGGCGGCGAGGGCCCGGCTGATCAGCGCGGGCACGCGCAGCGACTTCGACGCGACCCGGATGGGCGTGCCGGCGGCGCGCTGCGCGAGGTCGGCGGCGTTGGCGTCGAACGCGTCGAGGTCGACGACGAAGGTCGGGGTGGACAGGGGCTCGGGCCAGGCCTGGACGGCCGCACCCAGTCTCCGCCAGAGGCGGTTGCGGGCGACGAACGAGTGGTGCACGCCGCTCATGCTTCCACGGATGCGAGAATCCGCCGGTGACCGAACCGCGGAATCCCCAGGCCGGTGAGCGCCCCGACGCCAAGCGCCTCCAGGGCTCCGCGTACGTCGACGACGACGGCTCCGCCGACGCTGCCCTCGCCGCCGCGCTCGAGGGGTACGACGCCGGCGCCGCGTCGTACCCGGAGGTGCTCGGGGTGCTCGCCGGTGCCCGGCTGCTGGTGCCCGTGGTGGCCATGCTGGGCGAGGTGGAGACCGGCCCCGACGGGCTCGCGCGGGACAAGTCGAGCGACATGGCGGCCGTGCTGCTGACCGGTGGCGACGGCCGGCTGGCGCTGCTGGCGTTCTCCGACCTGGCCGCGCTCGCGGCGTGGGACCCCGAGGCTCGGCCCGTGCCCGTCGCCGCCCACCTCGCCGCGGCGACCGCGGTGCAGGAGGGCGCTCATGCGTTGGTCGTGGACGTCGCCGGACCGCACCGCTTCGTGCTCGCCGACGACGACCTGCACCGGGTCGCGGCCGGCTGGCGGCCGGTGCGCCTCGAGGACGGCGACTGGGCCTGGCTGGGTGCCGCCGGCGCTGACGTCGGGGATTCGCCCGGCGGGGAACAACTCGGGTAGCATCTGGCGTTGACCGATCTGTCATGCCCGCGTGAGTGGGGATGGCGGATCCACAAGCGGGGGCCAGCACCATCGTCTCCCACCCGCAGCGGCCGCCAGGTCGTCGGGTCCGGTCCATGGAGAGCCCCGCCCGGGCGCACGACTTCCGGGAGCGACGGGGCTCGTGACTGGCTTCCGCTTGCACCAGCGGGAGCCTCTTCTCATTTGCAGGGCTGAAGGACTCCCGACCGAACGAGTTTGGAGGACACATCAGCACCGAGCTGCGCATCAACGACCGGATCCGGGTTCCCGAGGTCCGGCTCGTGGGACCCAACGGCGAGACCGTCGGCATCGTCCCCACCGACCAGGCCCTCAAGCTCGCGCAGGAGGCCGACCTGGACCTGGTGGAGGTGGCGCCCATGGCCCGTCCGCCCGTCTGCAAGCTCATGGACTACGGGAAGTTCAAGTACGAGAACGCCCAGAAGGCCCGTGAGGCACGACGGAACCAGACCAACGTCATCATCAAGGAGATGAAGCTCCGGCCGAAGATCGACGCGCACGACTACGAGACCAAGAAGGGTCACGTCGTTCGCTTCCTCAAGGCCGGCGACAAGGTCAAGATCACCATCATGTTCCGCGGTCGCGAGCAGCACCGCCCCGAGCTGGGCTACCGGCTGCTGCAGAAGCTGGCCGAGGACGTCCAGGAGCTGGGCTTCATCGAGTCCAACCCCAAGCAGGACGGCCGCACCATGATCATGGTGCTGGGCCCGCACAAGAAGAAGGCCGAGGCGAAGGCCGAGGTCAAGGCCGCCAAGGTGGAGGCCGCCGCCGAGCGCGATGCCGAGAAGGCCGCGGAGCACGCTGAGCGCACCGCCGTGCAGCCGGCCACCACCCGGAAGGCGAAGCGGGCGAACGAGGCACTCGACCCCGACATCGACCTGTAAGACGAAGCACGAAGAGACAGAGCGGACACACAGATGCCCAAGAACAAGACGCACTCCGGCGCCAGCAAGCGGTTCAAGGTGACCGGCAGCGGCAAGATCCTTCGGGAGAAGGCCGGCAAGCGCCACAACCTCGAGAAGAAGGCCTCCAAGGTCACCCGTCGCCTCACCGGCACGGTCGAGGTCGCCAAGAACGACGTCCCGCGCGCGAAGAAGATGCTCGGTCTCTGACCGGCTGCACGCACCAGAGCACCGAAACAAGGAGTAAGAGATGGCACGCGTCAAGCGCGCAGTGAACGCTCAGAAGAAGCGTCGTACCACCCTCGAGCGGGCCAGCGGCTACCGCGGCCAGCGCTCGCGCCTGTACCGCAAGGCCAAGGAGCAGGTCACCCACTCCCTGGTCTACAGCTACAACGACCGCAAGAAGAACAAGGGCAACTTCCGTCGCCTCTGGATCCAGCGGATCAACGCTGCGGCGCGTGCCGAGGGCATGACCTACAACCGCTTCATCCAGGGCCTGAACCTGGCGGGCATCGAGGTCGACCGCAAGATCCTCGCCGACCTCGCGGTCAACGAGCCGGCCGCCTTCTCGGCCCTCGTGGCGCAGGCCAAGGCCGCGCTGCCCGAGGACGTCAACGCGCCCAAGGTCTCTGCCTGATCGCGTCCTGACATGACCGCGCCCCTGACCGCCGGCAACGCCAGGGTCAAGGAAGCACGGAAGCTGCACCGCCGCCCGGAACGCTCCGGGCGGCGGTGTTTCCTTGCTGACGGACCCAAGGCTGTCGAAGGTGCCCTCGGCGACCCCGGCCGCGTCCGGGAGGTCTTCGCGACCCCCGCCGCCGCCGTCGAGTACGCCGCCCTGCTCGGCGACACCCCGGTGACCCTGGTCGACGAGCGCGCCATGGGTGGGCTCAGCGACAGCGTGAGCCCGGCCGGCCTCGTCGCGGTCTGCGACTTCCTCGACGTGGCACTCCCCGAGGTGCTCGGGGGCCGCCTCGTCGCGATCTGCGCCGACGTGCGCGACCCTGGCAATGCCGGCACGGTCATCCGCACCGCTGACGCCGCGGGGGCGGCTGGCGTCGTCCTCGCGGGCGACGCGGTCGACCTCTACAACCCCAAGACGATCCGCGCCTCCGTCGGCAGTGCGTTCCACCTGCCCATCGCCGTCGAGCGCGATCCGGTGGCCGCCGTCCGCGCGGCGCAGGCGGCGGGCCTCACCGTCCTCGCCGCCGACGGTGGGGGAGAGCTCGACCTGTTCGCGGCCGACGACCTCCTCGCCCGCCCCACGGCCTGGCTGTTCGGCAACGAGGCATGGGGTCTGCCCGACGAGCTCGCCTCCCTCGCCGACCACCGGGTGGGCATCCCGATCCTCGGCCGCGCCGAGTCGCTCAATCTCGCCACGGCGGCCGCGGTCTGCCTCTATGCGAGTGCCCGCGCCATGATGGCCGGGTGACGGAGCCACTCGACCCCCTCGACCTCCTGCCTGACGGCGTCGTCGTCGCCGACGGCGAGGGCCGGGTGACGGCGATCAACGTGGTGGCGGCCGAGATGCTGGACGTCGGTCCGGTCCAGACGGCTGTCGGCCGACCGCTGGACGAGGTGCTGGCGCTCACCGACCACGACGCGCAGGCGTGGACCGCCGCCAACGAGCCGTACGGCGGCCTGCCCACCCGCAGGGCCGTGCCGGAGCAGGCCTGGCTGCTCCCCGATGGCACCGAGGTGCTGGTGACCGCACGGCTCCACCGCGAGTCCCGCATCGGACCGGTGCGGTCGGTCGCGATCTCGCTCCGCTCGGGCCGCGGCCGCGCCCGGCTCGACCGGGACCGCTCGGACCTGGTGGCGACGCTCGCGCACGAGCTGCGCTCGCCGTTGACCGGGGTCAAGGGCTTCGTCAATGCACTCCTCGCGCGGTGGGACAAGCTGACCGACGAGCAGAAGCGGCTGATGCTGACGACCGCGAGCGCGGACGCCGACCGACTGAGCCGACTGATCGCCGAGCTGCTCGACGTCGCCCGGATCGACACCGGCAGGCTCCAGCTGCACCGGCGCCCGACCGACCTCGGGCTCAAGGCCAGCCGCGTGCACGACTCCATCACGCAGGCGACGTCGACGCCTGTCGAGCTGGACATCGTCGAGGGCCTGCCGCCCGTCGATGCCGATCCCGACAAGGTGATGCAGGTCCTGACGAATCTCGTCGAGAACGCAGTGCGCCACGGCGACGGGACGGTGCGGGTGCAGGTCGCGCCGTGGGCCGAGGACCCGTCGTACGTCGCCGTCACCGTCACCGACGAGGGCGAGGGCATTCCGGCCGAGCTGCGCAAGCGGGTGTTCACGAAGTTCTGGACCGCGGGTCGTGGGGGCGGCTCCGGCCTGGGCCTCTACATCGTCAGCGGGCTCGTGAAGGCCCACGGGGGAGTCGTCACCATCGACGACCGGCCGGGCGGGGGCGCCCGGGTCACCACCGCGTGGCCGGTGGCGGACGGCGCGGCAACGGCACAATGAGGCCATGACGGAGCTGCGCCCACCGGCCGACATCCTGCGGGACTACCTCGCCCGCGCTCGCAAGGGCATCCTGTGGAAGCTCGACGGTCTGGGGGAGCGTGCGGTCCGGTTGCCGCGCACGCCGACCGGCACCAGTCTGCTTGGCATCGTGCTGCACTGCGCGAACATCGAGATCGGCTACTTCGGGGCGACCTTCGGGCGTGCGTTCCCGGAGGCCGGCCATCCGGCCGTCATCCCCGAGGACGCCTACGACGCCGACCCGCAGGCCGACTGGACCGTCCCGGCCGAGGTCTCCACCGCGGAGCTGATGGCCTTCTACGGCCGGGTTGCCGCCTTCTCGGACGCGGCGTTCGACGAGCTCCCGCTCGACGCGGCCGGCCGGGTGCCGTGGTGGCCCGAGGGGCGCGCGGACGCGAGCCTGTACGAGATCGCGGTGCACGTGCTGACCGACCTGCACCGCCACGCCGGGCACGCCGACATCCTCCGCGAGGGGATCGACGGGGCGGCCGGACTGACGCCCGCGTACCCCAACCTGCCCGACGCCGAGGGGTGGCCGGCCTACGTCGCCCGGGTGCGCGCCATCGCCGAGCAGTTCCCGGCCGAATGACGCCGGCCGGCCGCGCTGCCCGATACCGGTTCGCGGGCACGGCCCCCGGCTTCCTAGACTTGCCGCACGATGTCTGGCCCTAACACTGACTACGACCCTGTGGAGGTCGCCGCCGTGAGCCCTGCCGAGGTGGAGGCCGCGCGCGACGCCGCACTGGCCGCGATCGCCGCTGCCGCCGACCTGGAGCAGCTCAAGGCGGTGCGCACCGAGCACGCCGGCGACCGCTCCCCGCTCGCGCTGGCCAACCGTGAGATCGGCGCCCTGCCCCCGCAGGCCCGCAAGGAGGCCGGCCAGCGCGTCGGTCAGGCGCGGGGTGCCGTCAACCAGGCGCTCGCTGCCCGGCAGGTCGAGCTCGACGCCGAGAACGAGGCACGGATCCTCGTCGAGGAGGCCGTCGATGTCACGCTGCCGACCGACCGTGACCCGGTCGGCGCCCGCCACCCGCTCACCACCGGCTCCGAGCTGATCGCCGACATCTTCGTCGCGATGGGCTGGGAGGTCGCCGAGGGACCCGTCATCGAGGCGGAGTGGCTCAACTTCGACGCGCTCAACCTCGGCCCGGACCACCCGGCCCGGACCATGCAGGACACGTTCTGGACCGACCCCGCCGACGACCACCTCGTCCTGCGCACGCACACCAGCCCGGTCCAGGCGCGCACGATGCTCACGCAGCAGCCCCCGATCTACGTCGTGTGTCCCGGGCGCGGCTTCCGCACCGACGAGTACGACGCCACGCACTCGCCGATGTTCCACCAGGTCGAGGGCCTCGCCATCGACGAGGGCATCTCGATGGCTCACCTCAAGGGCACGCTCGACCACTTCGCCGGCCAGATGTTCGGTGCGGGCATCACGACGCGCTTCCGGCCGTCGTACTTCCCGTTCACCGAGCCCTCGGCCGAGGTGGACCTCGTGTGCTTCGTCTGCCGGGGCACCGGACTCAACGACGCCGGCTCCGACCCGTGCCGCACCTGCCGCGGCGAGGGCTGGATCGAGTGGGGCGGCTGCGGCATCGTCAACCCGCGCGTCCTGCAGGCCTGTGGCATCGACTCCTCGCGCTACTCCGGCTTCGCGTTCGGCATGGGCATCGACCGGACCCTGATGTTCCGGCACGGCCTCGAGGACCTGCGCACCCTCTTCGAGGGCGACGTGCGCTTCACCACGGCATTCGGGAGTGAGCTGTGAAGGCCCCAGTTTCGTGGATCCGGGAGCTCGTCGACCTCCCCGAGGACGTCAGCACCGAGGTCCTCACCGACCGGCTGACGGCGCTCGGGCTCAAGCTCGAGGCGATCGAGGCGGCCGACATCACCGGCCCGCTCGTCATCGGCCGCGTCCTGACGCAGGACAAGGAGCCGCAGAAGAACGGCAAGACGATCAACTGGTGCACCGTCGACGTCGGTGACGCCAACGGCACCGGCGAGCCGCAGGGCATCGTGTGCGGGGCCCACAACTTCGGCCCCGGCGACCTGGTCGTGGTGGTACTGCCCGGCGGCGTCCTGCCGGGCGGCTTCGCGATCTCCGAGCGCAAGACCTACGGCCACCTCTCCGCCGGCATGATCTGCTCGGCCCGCGAGCTGGGCCTCGGCGACGACCACGACGGCATCATCGTGCTGCCCGCCGACGCCGGCGAGCCCGGCGACGACGTGTTCGCGCTGCTCGGTCTCGACGACGAGGTCATCGAGTTCGAGATCAACCCCGACCGCGCCTATGCCCTGTCGCTGCGCGGTGTCGCACGCGAGGCGGCGCTCGGCTTCGGTGTGCCCTTCGCCGACCCTGCCGACCGTCCCGTCCCGCCGGCCGACGGCCAGGCATGGCAGGTCGACGTCGAGGACCCGGCCGGGTGCCCGGTCTTCGCCGCCCGCCTGGTCAGTGGCTTCGACCCGACCCGCCCGACACCGGAGTTCATGAAGCGCCGCGTCGAGCAGGCGGGCATGCGGTCCATCTCGCTCGCCGTCGACATCACCAACTACGTGATGCTCGAGCTCGGCCAGCCGATCCACGGGTACGACGCCGACAAGGTCGCAGGCAGGCTGGGTGTCCGCCGGGCACAGGAGGGCGAGAAGCTCACCACGCTCGACGATGTCGTCCGCGAGCTCAGCACCGAGGACCTCGTCATCACCGACGGCTCCGGCCCGATCGGGCTCGCCGGGGTGATGGGCGGCGCCACGACGGAGATGTCCGAGACCACCACCCGCGTGCTCATCGAGGCGGCGCACTGGGATGCCGTGTCGATGTTCCGCACCGGCAAGCGTCACAAGCTGACCTCGGAGGCCGGCAAGCGCAACGAGCGCGGCGTCGACCCGCTGCTGCCCGGTGTCGCCGCGGACCGCGTCGTCGAGCTGATGGTCGAGCACGGCGGCGCGAGCGCCGAGCCAGGGTTCACCCTCGTCGGCACCGCCCCCGAGCGGCCGACCATCACCATCGAGCCCGACCTTCCCTCCCGGCTCAGCGGCATCGACATCTCCGCGATGACGACGGTCGAGAGCCTCCGGGCGATCGGCGCCGCAGTCGCCGAGGACGAGTCCGGTGCCCTCGTGGTCGTCCCGCCGACCTGGCGTCCCGACATCAACGACCCCTACGACCTGGTCGAGGAGGTCGTCCGGATCGTCGGCTACGACCAGGTCCCGAGCGTGCTCCCGCGCCGGGCCACCGGCGGCGGCCTGACCCGTCCGCAGCGGCTGCGTCGCCGGATCGGCCGCACCCTCGCCGGCGCCGGCTGCGTCGAGGTCGTCAGCTTCCCGTTCGCCGGACCGGCCACCTTCGACCGGCTGGGCCTGCCGGCCGACGACCCGCTGCGCACCACGGTCGGGCTCGCCAACCCGCTCTCGAGCGAGGAGCCGTCGTACACGACGACGCTGCTGCCGGGCCTGCTCGAGGCCGCCGGCCGCAACATCAGCCGTGGTGCCCCGGGCGTCGCCCTCTTCGAGACCGGCACCGTCGCCTTCCCGTCGGACAACGGCCCCGCGCCGATCTACGGCGTGCACACGCGACCTTCGGAGGCCGAGCTCGGCAAGCTGCTCGAGGCGCTGCCGGTGCAGCCGCTGCACCTCGCCGTCGTGCTCGCGGGCGAGCGGACCCGCTCCGGCTGGTGGGGGCGCGGCGAGGACGCCGGGTGGAGCGATGCGCTGGCCGTCGTGCGGCGCCTTGCCGACGAGCTCGGCGTGGCGATCGAGGTGAGCAGCGCCGCGCGGATGCCGTGGCACCCGGGCCGTTGCGCCCTGATCTCGGTCGACGAGGTCGTCATCGGCCATGCCGGCGAGCTGCACCCGAGCGTGTGCAAGGCGTTCGGCCTGCCGCCGCGCAGCGCCGCCGTCGAGGTCGACCTCGACGCGCTGATGGCGGCTGCGGTCGACGTCGTTCCCGGACCGGTCTTCTCGACGATGCCGCTGGCCAAGGAGGACGTCGCGCTGGTCGTCGACGACGCGGTCACCGTGGCCGCCGTCGAGGCGGCGCTGCGCGAGGGCGCAGGGGAGCTCCTGGAGTCGGTGCGCCTCTTCGACGTCTACACGGGCGAGCAGATCGGTGAGGGCCGCAAGTCCTTGGCGTTCGCGCTCCGGTTCCGTGCCCCGGACCGCACCCTGACCGAGGCCGAGACGGGTGCTGCCCGCGATGCCGCGGTCGCGGCCGCCGCAGAGCGGGTCGGCGCCGTCCAGCGCTGACCGGACGTCCGGCGGCGAGGCCCGTTGCACAAGAACATGCAGGACCCTGTATGATCATGCATATGAGCAAGGTTCGGGTCGCGGTCGCCGGTGCCAGTGGGTACGCCGGCGGCGAGGTGCTGCGGCTGCTGCTGGGCCACCCCGGCGTCGAGATCGGTGCCCTGACCGCTGCGAGCAATGCAGGGGAGCGCCTCGGCGCGCTCCAGCCGCACCTGGTGCCGTTGTCCGACCGGGTGCTGGAGCCGACGACGGTCGACGTGCTCTCCGGCCACGACGTGGTCTTCCTCGGCCTGCCGCACGGGCAGTCGGGCGGCCTCGCCGCCGAGCTGACCGAGCGGAACCCGGACGTGCTGGTCGTCGACTGCGGCGCCGACTTCCGGCTCGAGGACTCCGGCGCATGGGAGCAGTTCTACGGCAGCGCCCACGCCGGCACCTGGCCCTACGGCCTCCCCGAGCTGCCCGGCAACCGGGACGCGCTGCGGGGGACCCGTCGGATCGCCGTACCGGGCTGCTACCCGACCGTGTCGTCGCTGACCCTGGCTCCGGCGGTCGCCGCGGGCATCGTCGTTCCCGACGTGGTCGTCGTCGCCGCGTCCGGCACCAGCGGCGCCGGCAAGGCCGCCAAGACCCACCTGCTCGGCAGCGAGGTCATGGGCAACGCCAGTGCGTACGGCGTCGGGGGAGTCCACCGGCACACGCCCGAGATCACCCAGAACCTCGGCCGGCTCGTGGCCGGCGGCCCGGCATCGGTCAAGGTGAGCTTCACGCCCCTGCTGGTGCCGATGCCGCGAGGCATCCTCGCGACCTGCTCGGCGCCGCTCATCGGTGACGTCACCGCCGAGGAGGCGTACGACGTCTACGTGAAGGCCTACGCGGACGAGCCCTTCGTCCACGTGCTGCCGGCGGGCCAGTGGCCGCAGACGCAGTCGGTGCTCGGCTCCAACGCCGTCCACCTGCAGGTGACCGTCGACGCGGCGGCCGGCCGGCTGGTCGCCGTCGGTGCGGTCGACAACCTCGCCAAGGGCACTGCCGGCGCCGCCGTGCAGTGCATGAACCTCGCCCTCGGTCTCGACGAGACCACCGGCCTGACGACGGTAGGACTGGCACCATGAGCGAGCAGACGACCCCGACCTTCTCCCTGTCGCGCTTCCCCGAGACGCTCGCCGTGGTCCGGCTGCCCGCCGGCGCCGAGATCCCGGCGTGGGCGGAGTCCTCCTCGGTCTTCTCGATCACGGCGACCGCCACCGAGACCTCGCTGGTCTGCGCCGGCCGGAGTGTGCCCAAGAAGGCCCGCCACGAGAAGCCGTGGACCGCGTTCTCGATCGACGGCACCCTCGACCTCGCCGTGCCCGGCCTGCTGGTCCGGGCCCTCGCGCCGCTCGCCGAGGACGCCATCCCCGTCTTTGTGCTCTCCACCTTCGACACCGACTGGATCCTGGTGCGGACCGCGGACGCCGACAGGGCCGAGGAGGCCTGGCGACGATCGGGGCACTCCGTCGCCCCCGCCGTCCCCGTCTAGCCCTCCGCAGAAGGAACCACCATGAGCGTCACCCATCCCGCCGGCTTCGTCGCCGCCGGCGCCGCCATCGGCTTGAAGGCCAGCGGCAACAAGGACTTCGCCCTCGTCGTCAACCAGGGCCCCACCTACGACTCCGCCACCGTGTTCACGAGCAACCGGTGCAAGGCCAACCCGGTGCTGTGGAGCGAGCAGGTCGTCAAGGACGGCGTCGTGCGCGCCGTCATCCTCAACTCCGGGGGCGCCAACTGCTACACCGGCCCCGAGGGCTTCCTGACCACTCACCAGGTCGCCGAGGAGGTCGGCAAGGTCCTCGGTGTCGGAGCCGGCGACGTCGTCGTGTGCTCGACGGGCCTGATCGGCCTCGCCAACGACCGGCAGAAGCTGCTCGACGGTGTCCACACCCTGCACGCGCAGCTGTCCGCCGACGGCGGCAATGATGCGGCCGAGGCGATCATGACGACCGACACGGTCAGCAAGCAGGTCGTCGTCGAGGGGCCCGAGGGGGCCTGGTCGATCGGCGGCATGGCGAAGGGCGCCGGCATGCTGGCCCCCGCGTTGGCCACGATGCTCGTCGTGATCACGACCGACGCCGCCGTCCCTGCCGCGCAGCTCGACGCCTCGCTCCGGGCCGCCGCGCGGGTCAGCTTCGACCGGCTCGACTCCGACGGCTGCCAGTCCACCAACGACACCGTCACCCTGATGGCGAGCGGTGCCTCCGGCGTCGCGCCGACTCCCGAGGAGTTCACCGCCGCGCTCACCGACCTGTGCACCCAGCTCGCGAAGCAGCTGCTCGCCGACGCCGAGGGAGCCGACCACGAGATCGCGATCACGACCCTCAACGCCGCCTCGGAGGACGACGCGGTCGAGGTCGGTCGCAGCGTCGCGCGGAGCAACCTCTTCAAGGCCGCCGTCTTCGGCAAGGACCCCAACTGGGGCCGTGTCCTCGCCTCCGTCGGTACGACGGCCGCCGCCTTCGACCCGGCCGACCTCGACGTGGCCATGAACGGCGTCTGGGTGTGCCGCAACAGCACGCCCGCCGAGGACCCCGCTCTCGTCGACCTCAGTGCCCGGGCCGTCACCGTCACGATCGACCTCAAGTCGGGAGACGCCGAGGCCACCGTCTGGACCAACGACCTGACCCACGCCTACGTCCACGAGAACAGCGCCTACAGCTCATGAGCGACGACACGAACGAGATCCCCGCACCGGGCAAGCCGGACCCCTACAAGGCGGCGACCCTCGCCGGCGCCCTGCCGTGGCTGAAGGCCTACCACGGCAAGGTCGTGGTGGTGAAGTACGGCGGCAACGCGATGACCGACGACAAGCTCAAGCGCGCGTTCGCCGAGGACATCGCCTTCCTCCGCTTCGCCGGCTTCCGGCCGGTCGTCGTCCACGGCGGCGGCCCGCAGATCTCGCAGATGCTCGACCGGCTCGGCATCGAGTCCGAGTTCCGCGGCGGCCTGCGGGTCACCACGCCGGAGGCGATGGACGTCGTCCGGATGGTGCTCGTCGGCCAGGTCCAGCGCGAGCTGGTCGG
>DATLIG010000055.1:0-4127 GCA_035539555.1 Nocardioides sp.
GCGGACGGCTGCCACGCGTCGCGCAGCTGCACCCGGCCGCTGCGCGACGCGGTCACCCGCAGGCCGGCCGTCGCGGGGTCGCCGAGGCGGACCGTGCCCGGCTCGCGCCGGGTGAGGCTGATCGTCCCGGGCGCGGCCGCGACGGCGAGGTCGATGCCGGCGAGGACCAGGACCCCGAGCAGCCACAGCAGCACGGTGCTCGCCTCGGGGCGCAGCACGACCGCCACCAGCCCCAGCAGGAGCAGCAGCGGGACGCGCCCGGAGATCGCCATCAGCGGGGGACGGGCACCGAGGCGATGGCCGAGGCCAGCACCTGAGCGACGTCCACTCCCTCGAGCTCGGCCTCCGGACGCAGCCCGAGCCGGTGCACGAGCGCGGCCTGGGCGAGCGCCTTGACGTCGTCGGGGGTCACGAAGTCGCGGCCGGACAGCCACGCCCACGCGCGGGCGGCGCGCAGCAGCGCTGTCGCACCCCGCGGGCTGACGCCCAGCGACAGGCTCGGCGACTGCCGGGTCGCCCGCGCGATGTCGACGATGTACGCCGCCACCTCCGGGGAGACCTGCACCGTCCGCACCGCGGCCTGGGCCGCTGCGATGTCCTCGCCGCTGGCGACGGCGCGCACCCCGGCGCCGGCCACGTCGCGCGGGTCGAAGCCGGCGGCGTGCCGGCTGAGGATGGTGACCTCGTCGTCGCGGGGCGGGATCGGCAGGACGACCTTGAGCAGGAAGCGGTCCAGCTGCGCCTCGGGCAGCGGGTAGGTGCCCTCGAACTCGACCGGGTTCTGCGTGGCCGCGACGAGGAACGGGCGGGGGAGCGGGCGCGTGACGCCGTCGGCCGAGACCTGGCCCTCCTCCATCGCCTCCAGCAGCGCGGACTGGGTCTTCGGGGGTGTCCGGTTGATCTCGTCGGCGAGCAGCAGGTTGGTGAAGATCGGCCCCTCGCGGAAGGACAGCTGTCCCGCGGTCGAGTCGATGACCAGCGAGCCGGTGATGTCGCCGGGCATCAGGTCGGGTGTGAACTGCACCCGTCGGGTCTGCACCGACAGGCTCTGCGCGAGGGTCCGCACCAGCAGCGTCTTGGCCGTCCCGGGCACGCCCTCCATCAGCACGTGCCCACCGCACAGCAGCGCCACCAGCAGGCCGGACACCGCGGCGTCCTGGCCGACCACGGCCTTCGCGACCTCCTGGCGTACGGCGAGCAGCCGCTCGCGGAGCGCGGCGTCGCCGTTGTCGGCGTTGTCGGCGTTGCCGCCGGCCGGCGGGGGCGGCGGCGGGGCGTCCTTGGTCAGATCGGTCATCCTCGTCGTACCTCTCTCCTGAGTCGGGCGAGTTCCTGGGCGAGCGCGACCAGGTCCTGGTCGCTCGCCGGGTCGTAGGCGGCGTCGTCGAGCAGCAGCGCGACCTGCGCGGGGGCCGCACCGGTGTGCCGAGCGGTCGCGTCGACCACCTCGGCGGTGCTGGCCCGGCGGTCGAGGCCGAGCCGGGACGCGACATCGGCGCGGGCGGCGCGGCGCAGCGCGCCGGCGGCATGGCCTCGGTCGCCGCTGCGGCGGTACATCCGGCCGCGGCTCCGCGCGGTCTCCACGGCGCGGACCACGACCGGCAGCGGCTCGGTCGACAGCGGGCCGAGGCGCCGGACCCGCCACAGCAGGAGGCCGAGCAGCGCGAGCACGCCGACCCACAGGCCGGGCACGACCCAGCGGGGGATGAGCGAGCGGAGGCTCACCGTCTCGTCGGCACCGGCGTCGGTCGGGTCGGGGACGTACCAGACCAGCCGCTCGCTCGCGCCGGCCAGCCGCAGCGCGACGGCGGCGTTGTCGGCGCGCAGGACCTGGTCGTTGGTCAGCGCCTCGCCCGCTCCGAAGAGCACCAGGTCCTGCGCCTTCGACTCCGCGACGACGGCCCCGCCGCCGGTCGTGAAGCAGCGCGGACCGTCGAGGGTCGCCCCGTCGTCGCTGAAGACGGTCACCTGGTCGGCCTCGATCGTCAGGCCGGACAGGTCGGTCCCGGTCGGCCCGTCGCCACCCGTGCAGGCCGCGTCGACCTCGTCGGGGAAGGCCGCCGTGGCCCGCAGGTCGTCGTCGATCTGCTGCACGAGCGCGTACGACGGGTCCACGAGGACGACCCGGCCGTCCCGTGCGTGCTCACGGAGCCGGTCGAGCGTGCGCGGCGAGAGCGCCGCGGTGTCGGTGACCAGCACCGTCGTCCCGGCGTCGACCCGCTGCTCGTCGAGCTCGTCGGCCGACCGGACGACGGTGACGTCGACGCCCTGGTCGTCGAGCACCTCGGCAAGCGCCTGCGCACCCTTCGGCCCCGGGTTGCGTGGGTCGAGCGGGATCGGGAACTCCTCGTTGCCCCGCGTCGTCCACACGGCGACGACGAGGGCGGCGACGAGTGCCAGCCCGATCAGCAGCCAGCCGCCGCCCGGACGCTTCCGGCTCATCGGCGGACCGTCCGGCCGGCCAGGGCGTCGTCGAGGGCCAGCAGCTCGAGGGCCTGCTCGCGGGTGGCCCGCCGCTCGCCGTACAGGGTCTGGTCGAAGAGGTCGGCGCCGTGGTGGACGGCGTTGACGTGCGCAGGGAACTCGACGGCGAGCGCCCGGGCGAGCTCGTGCGCGGTCGCCTGCGGCACGTCCTCGATCCGCTGCCTCTCGACCTGCCGGACCGCCAGCGCCCGGAAGCCGTCGACGAGCGCGGCCGAGGCGTCACCGGCTGCGAGGGCGGCCTCCGCCCGGGCACGCAGCTCGGCGGCGGTGATGACCTCGTCCGTGAGTGCGGCTGCCGGGCGTCGCTCCGCCCGTGCCGTACGACGGGCGCGGGACACGATCAGGATGATCGCCGCCACCAGGGCGAGGGTCACGATGATCGCGAGCAGCGTGGAGAGCGGACCGGACGCCGAGACGCCGTTGATCGTGTCGTCGACCAGCCGCTCGAGCCAGTCGGTCAGCCGCTGCAGGATGTCGGCGTCGTAGTACTTGGGGTCGGCCAGCTCACGCCGCAGCAGCCGGCGCGCCTCGTCGCCGCTGGGGTCCAGCGGCGGCTCGAGGCTCCCGGCGAGGAGGGCGGCGAGCGGCGTCATGCGGAGATGATCCCCGCTTCCCGCAACAGCTCGACGTCGAGAGCCTCCTTGCGGATCCGCAGGTCGAGGTACTGCATCGAGGTCACGCTGGCGAGGAAGGGCGCGCTGAACGCGTTCTGGATGACCATGCCGATCGCCTGGGTCAGCACGAGGATCAGCACGCCGTACTCCGGCGCCAGCACCAGTCCGAGCTGCCCGCCGAAGGAGAAGGGTGTGGCGAGCATGCTGCCGCCGATCGCGCCGATGATCGCGGTCAGCAGGGCGATGCCGAACGTCCTCCAGAAGTGCTTCGTGGTGAGCGACCACGCCCGGCCGATCGCCCCGAACACCCCGGTGTCCTCGAGCATCAGGATCGGCACGGCGAGGTAGTAGCCCTTCATCCAGAGCCAGACCAGCAGCGCGAGGAAGGACGGCACGGTCACCAGCCCCCAGGCGACGAGCACCCACGGGTCGGCCCCCGCGACGACCAGCACGATCCAGGCGACCACGTAGACGAAGGTGAGCGAGACGTAGCCAGCGATCGAGAGCAGGACCAGTCCGATCAGGCGCCAGCGCTTGCCGTGGGTCGCGGCCCATGCCTCGGCGAGGTCCAGCCGGCGCCCGACCGCGGCCGCCCGGGTCACGTGCACGACCATCCCGGTCACCAGCGCGATGCCGACGAACGACAGGAAGTAGGAGAGCAGGAGCGAGCCGTACGCCGCCAACAGGCCCACGGCCTCGCTCACGGAGACGTCGGTCTCGTAGTTCCCCGAGGAGTCCACGGCCAGGCCCACGGTGAACGTGAGCACGGTGGTGACGATGATCGGGACGATCATCGCGACGGCGGTCACCAGCACGGCTGCCCCGACGGTCGCCTTCGGGTTGAACCGGATGATCCGGAAGGCGCCGTCGTACATGTCGCCGAGGCCGAGGGGGCGCAGCGGGAAGGCGCCCGGCTTGTGGGCGGCACCGAGGGCCAGCCCGGGCCGCGGTCCGCTGCCCGTCGTCGGGTACGGCGCCCACCCGGCGGGGACCTGCTGGGCCGGCTGGGCCCCCGGCGCGGGGAAGGCC
>DATLIG010000056.1:0-11826 GCA_035539555.1 Nocardioides sp.
GTCCGACCGGCGCGTCCCACCGCCGGTTCCGGTCGAGCACTCCCCCGTCGGTGTCGGGCAGCGTGCCCCGGCCACCGCGGCCGTCGAGCGGGGCGAGCAGGGCGGGACCCCGCCCGTGGTCGGACTCCACCCGCCCGATCGCGGCGAGCACCGTCCAGTCCAGCCGGCACTGCGACGCGGACTCCAGGACGACCGCCGCCCGCTGGTAGGCAGCGACGGCGGCGGGCGGGGCGGAGCCGAGCGACCCCGGGAAGTCGCTCGGTCCGCCGACCCGCTGGCGTCGTACACCGGTGGCGGGATCCACGGCGACGACCGGCACTGCCGGGGTCGCCATCGTCGTGACCTCGGCCGCGGCCGAGGTCTCCTCGCTGCGCTCGGTGACGACGGGCGTCGGCTCGGAGGCTGCTGCCCGCAGCACCTGCAGCGCTCCACCGGCCAGGCCGAGCGTCGCCAGGAGCACGCCGAGGAGGACGATGGCGACATTGCGCCGGCGCTCCGAGTTCGCCGCCCGAGACATGACCCTCCCTCTCCCGTGACTACCGTCACATGACGTGCTGCTCAGTCAATGCGGGACGCGCTGTCGCGACTAGACGTCATGGGCAATTCATCCGGTGCCCACACGGATGTTGTGATGCGGGTGACAACTTTTCGCCGCCGGTCCCGGAGGGATCGAGGACCGTGCGGGCCGGGAGCAGGGGGCCGAGAGCGCCGCGCGGGCCGTTGTCAGCTGCGTGACAAGGGGCGCCTGCCCGTTTGGCCCGACGGCTCGAAGATGAGCTCGCCGTGGCCGCGTCCGCGGGTGCGCTCGTTGCCGCCGCGACCGGGACACCCCCGACCGTCACGAGCAGCACGGTCAGTGCGTTACGCACCCGTGCGCCGGAGGGGCAGCACGGCGATCACCGATCCTCGGCCGGCAGCGGGGGCATGTCGTTGGGCGTGAGCGACGGAGTCTCGGGACAGCGGTCGGGCGCATCGCACCGGGCGATGTCGTTGATGTCGATCCCACTCTGCATGGGCAGTCCCTGGCGTACCCGCAAGGGGTTGTTGGGACCCGCCGCCATGGCGTTGACCAAGGGGTCGAGATCCTCCGACACTCCGCACCCCGTGAACGGCGGCACGTCGATGCCCTTCGAGGGCGGAAGCGTGCGCCCCTCGTCCTCGAAGTAGATGGACGCCCTTGTGTCGGGGTAGCCCGGCGTCCGAAGCGGCCTGACCGTGCCCTCCCCGAGCGGGTGGTCCTCGTGCTGGCTCAGCATGCCGCCGGCCAATGCGTTGTAGCCCTTCTCCCCCCACAGGTCCAGGTCGACGGGCCGCGAGCTGCGGCAAGACGCACCCAGCGGGACCGGCCGCCCATCCACCCGAAGGTTCTCCAGACGCAGGTTCACCTGGCCCTCGATGAGGGTGTGGTAGTACTCGGCGGCCCGGCAGAAGCTCTCGGAGTCCCGCGGGCCGAAGCCGGTCGGGTTCCAGACGTGAACGACCCACGGCTTCGCCCGGCCACCTTCCCGGACCATCGACATCCGAAGGGTCGCCGTGACGGGGATCGAGCCGAAGGCAACCAGCTGCACCGGAACGGGCGCGAGGTCACCGACCTTGTTGAGCTTCTCCTTGTCATTGACCCGCTTCGTGGTCACGAGGACCAGCTTCGAGCGGACGTACTGGGTGGTCTGGTCCTCGGGACGCGTCATGACGCACTGGTCCATGAAGGGCGTCGCGAAGGGCCAACCCACGCGCAGGGACGGCGAGTGCGACTCCGGGGGGCGCCCGGGTGGGCACCAGGTCGCCCCTCGGCCGGTACCACAGGCATTCCACTCGGCGTAGTAGAGGAGACCCCACAGCGGATTGCGCTGGCCCATGGTGATGAAGGTCTTGGACGGCCGAACCACCACGCCCTGGTTGTTGGCGACGGCGCCCTCGGGATTGAATCTCTCAGCCGGAGGCAGGTCGTCGAGGCCGTCGCCGGAGGCTGAGCTTCCCGTGACGGCCAACGCCGCCACGACGAGAGCAGCGGCGACCGCTGCTCTCCGACGTCCGGGACGCGACGCAGCCGGGCGCCGCAGGACCTGACCTGCCATCGTGCATGACCTCCGTGTGAGTCCTCGAGCTTCACATGATCATCCCGGCACAGCCCGGTGCCGGCAGTGCGCTGGAGCGCACCACCGGCACCGGGTTCAGCGCCAGTTGATCACGGGTTGGCGATCGCCAGGGCGGTGCTGCCGCTCGGCGGCGTGTTCGTCCAGTAGCCACCCACCTGAACGGTGTCGTCCTCGTAGATGTCGAGGATCGGGCAGATGCTGCCGACCGGCGGCGTGGAGATGACCAGACCGGTCGAGGTGGCGCTCGGGGTGAACCGCTGGGTGGCCGTGTTGAAGCTGCCGTTCACCACGCCGGTGCCGGTGCCGGTGCCGGCGGTGTCACTGGCGCCGCCCGCGTAGAAGTTGCAGTTCGCCGCGGACACGTAGGCCTTGACGTCGTACAGCTTCGCCGGCCACACCCCCGGAGCCGTCTGGTCGCCGGTGATCGCGACCTTCCAGGTGCCGATCGGGGTCACCGTCGTGGCGCCTGCGATCGGGTTGGTGCAGCCGCTGGAGCTCAGCGTTCCGAGGGAGCCGGCCTGAGCGCCGTACGCACGACTGGTGCCGGGGGTGGTGATCGAGCCCGACAGGTTGAACGTCGTACAGGTCAGCACCTGGCCGGAGGGCTGGGCGGTGAAGCTGACGTTCGTGCCGACGAAGTTGGCGTTGGGGCCACCGGACGGGGTGTAGGTGGTCGCTGCGTGGGCCGCGGTGGTCGTCATCGAGATGATCGCGGCGCCGGCGGCGGCCGTCGCGACGAGGCCTCCGGCGAGGCGGTTGATGCGGTTCTTCATTCTGATCTCCTTCATGGGGGTTGGGTTCTGCTCAGAAGTGCTGCGCGTGAGGCGGGGTGGGCCTCAGGCCGGTGCGTGGGGGTTGCTGAGGGTCAGTGACAGGGTGTTGTCGGTGCCCGGCACCAGCGCGTTGATCGGGATCGACCCGAAGGTGGGGAAGAACCCGGGGATGTCGAAGAAGTTGAGCGGGGTGCAGCCGGTGAAGCTGCCGATCGTGTAGGTGTCGGTGACGCGGCCGCCGGCGAGGACGGTGAAGTACTCGCCCTCCGGCGTCCTTGCCTCGATCTGGACCGGGTCGACGGTGTGGCAGTTGCTGCCGACGGCGAGTGGCCACCAGATGCCGAACACCCGCGCCTGGACGTTGCTGAGCCGGATGTCGTAGGCGACCTTCGAGACGAGCACGTTCTTGCCGCGCTGACCGGGGATCGGGGTGATCGTGCCGGTCACCGGCCCGACCTGCGTCATGGTGACCGTGGCGCGGGTCGGGATGCCGAGGATGTCGAAGTTCACGACCTTGCTCGGGATCGGCAGGCTGCCGTCCACGATGTTGGTGGTCACGAGGTCGAGCTTCACGCGGATCTCGGTCGGGCCGAGCGGCATGTCGGCGTCGACCTGGGCGCCGATGTGGGTCGACCCAACGGCGTCGTAGATCGTGTCGAGGGTCGGGTTCTCGTCGGCATGTGCGGCGGGCTGGGCCCAGCCGGCGACCAGGGCCGCGAAGGTCGCGGCGAGGGTCGTGACGACGGCCAGGCGGCGACGCGGATGGGACGTGGCCTTCACAGGGTCTCCTTGGGGGATGCGACGGCCGTGGCCGTCGTGGTGTGGGCACCGTCACCGTCCGAGGCAGCGACTCGAACGGTCAACGGCAGGGCCGGGCACGAACCCGGAATCCGGACGCCTGCCCGGAAATTCGTGAGGATCCGGTGGTCACGAGCGCTCCGCACGTCGTCCCACCTCCTCCCGCCAGACCGGCAGGGCAGCATGCAGCGCGACCACCAGGGCGGCGTGCGCGACGGGGTCGCCGACCGCGCTGCCGACGAGCTGCTTGCCGAGGCGCAGCCGGTCGTGGACGGTCTGCCGGGCCACTCCGTGCCGGTCGGCGATGGTCGAGAGGGAGTCGCGCGACTCGAGCCAGGCGAGGAGCACCTCGGCGACCTCGACCCGTCGTGCGGGCCTGAGCTCGGCGAACCGGACCAGGTACTTCTCGACGAGCAGCTCGGCGAGGGCGGTGCGTCCGACGACCAGCAGCTGCGCGGCGATGTCGGCGCACGGCGTGATCGGTACCGGCGCCACGTCGATCAGCCCCGTCCGGACCGCGGCCGCCGCCTGACGGGTGAGCCGCAGCGCCTCGCCGACCTGGTGGAGACGGCGGGCAGGTCCGCTGACGGCCCGCTCTCCCGGCCCGAGCACCAGCAGGTCCAGCTCCGATCGGGGAACCAGCGCGGCCACACCGGCCGTGTCGACGAGGACGTGCGGCAGGCGCGCGGCCGCCCGGGCCCCCGTGCTTCCCTCGACCCAGACCAGCGGGACGTACGACGCCGCGACGTCGATCCCGGCGAGGGCGACCAGGTCCTCGGGGACCGACTCCGAGGCGAACAGCGCGCGGGAGACCATGTCGCGGCGCGCTCCGGCGCCCAACGCCATCATCGTGCGGGCCTGACGATGACCGGTGAGCGCGGCGTGGTGGACCTGGTGGAGGAACTCCCGCAGGCCGCCGCGGATCGCCTCCCGGTCCTCCGCGGGACCGATCCGCGCGATGACCGGATCGGCCAGCCGGGCGCGGTCCTCGACGACCCGGCGCAGGTCGGTGCTCAGCTGCACCTCGGTCTGACCGCGGACGGCGGCCCGGCGGCCCAACCGCATCAAGGTCGGTCCGGCCCGGCGGGCGGCGTCCTGACCGTGGCCGTCGGCCGTGACGAACGCCTGGGTCGCCACGAGCACCGAGTGGGCGACCGCGGGCGGGAGCGCCCGGTCGGCGGCGTCGAGGTCGCGGCACAGCTCAGCGACGAGTGCCTCCACGTCGGGGATGTCCGTCCATCCCCGGATCGCGCTCCCGAGCACGCGCGCCTCCCTCCGTGTCCCCACCTGCGAGCGGCCCGACGTGACGGCCGCCACACGAGCCAGCCACAGTGCGACGCGGCGTCGCAAGGGCCGGCCGGCCGACGGACCGGCTCCGGGGGCTGCCTTGTCAGCCGGGTGACAAGGCCACGCCGTAGCGTCTCGGCGGGGAGGCGCACAGCCCCACCGGTGTGGTCCTCGCCGGCCCGCCCCTCGCGGGACGGGCCCCTGACTTGTCATGCGGGTGACAAATTCTCCCGCTGCGCGGGCAGCGGAGGTATGTTCCCCAGCACACCGGTGTGACCGGTGGGGAGGGGACGCATGCACAGGGACGACGGGCGCCGACCCGGGCTCGGGTGGGGCGCGAGCAGGACGAGCAGGCGGCGGTGAGCCCGACGCCACGGGTCGCGCTGCCGGGCTCCGCGCAATGGATGATCAGCAGCCTCGAGGGCGAGGTGCGCACGGTCGCCGAACAGGTGACCGCACAGGTGCGCGTCGCCGTGCCGGAGCTGGACGCGCCCGGGGACGGGCGCCTGCGCCAGCTCGTGTTCACCGCGATCCACAACGCGATGCACCTCTTCGTCGACGAGGCGCTGGGCCGCGAGGTCTCCTACACGCCCGTCGAGGACATGTTCCGCAAGGTCGGCTACCGGGTCGCCGTTCGCGGCCGCGACCAGGAGCTGGTCGACCAGGGCATGGCCGTCGCGGTGGCCGCACTCTCCAACGAGCTCGGCGCCCGCGCGGCGGAGAACGAGCTGTCCGCCGGCGCCCTCAACGCCATCAACGAGGCAGTCAGCGCGTTCGTCGGCCACCTCACGGCGCAGATCTCGATCGGCTACCGGGCCGGCGCCGAGGCGCGCAGCACCGACACCGGCCTGGCCCGCGCGCGGCTGATCGCGGCACTCCTCACCGGTGGTGACGACGACGAGGTGGAGTCCCAGGCGGCGATCGCCGGCTGGGAGGTCGCCGACGCGGTGACGGTCATCGCCGTCGAGGTCGAGGCGGGGCGGCCCCTCAGCCCCGACACGCTCGGGCCCGAGGCCCTCACCCGACCGGGTCGCGAGCCGCAGCCCGTGGTGTGCGCGACCGCGGACGCCGAGGACGTGGTCGCGGCCATCAGGGCCGCCGCACCGCAGACCCGGATCGCGGTCTGCTGGCCGGTCCCGCGCGCGGACGCACCCGTCGCGTGGACCTGGGCCAACCGGGCGTTGGAGCTGGTCCGGGCCAAGGTGATCCCGGCCCGCCCGGTGATCGAGTGCGTCCGCTTCCGCACCGAGATCTGGCTGCACGCCGAGCCGGTCCTGCGCCGCCAGCTCGCCCAGGAGCTGCTCCAACCGCTCTTCAGCGAGACCGAGAACTCCCGCGAGATCCTCTCCGAGACCCTGCTCGTCTGGTTGGAGACCCGCGACAGCGCGCCCGCGATCGCGGCCCGGTTGGGCGTTCACCCGCAGACGGTGCGCTACCGCTGGAAGCGGATCAACGAGCTCTTCGGCGACTCGCTCCACGACCCGGACTTCGTGATCCAGCTGACCCTGCTGCTCAAGGCGAGCGTGCCGCTGTGGATCGCCGGCGACCAGAGCGACTTCCAGCGCTACCGGGAGCAGGAGGCGGGCTGATGTCCTCGGAGACGGTGGCGTGCCTGCTGCTCGCCGTGCTCCCCGCGGCGTTCGCGTTCGGCGCTCCGCTGTCCCTGTGGTTCGCCCGCGCCCGCGCCCGCGCCGCCGGCGTCTTCCTCGACGGAGCCCGCGCGATCGCCGCGGGCTCGCGGGTCGACACCGTCCTGCTCGACCGCTGGGGCACCGTCACCACCGGTCAGCTGCGCGTGGTCGCGGTCGATCCGGTCGAGCCCGACCACGAGCGCAACCTGCGGTGGTTCGCCGGTGCGCTCGGCCATGCCGCCGACGACCCGGTCAGCCGCGCCATCGCCCGGCTGTCGGCCCGCGGCAAGCTCAGCCAGGTCCACCAGCACGAGGGCCGCGGGATCAGCGGCTCGGTGGACCGGCACCCGGTGCGACTGGGACGCCCGGACTGGCTGGGCATGGAGTCACGTGACGACACCGGCGTCACCGTCGGGGTCCAGGTGGACTCCCGCCCGATCGGCTACATCACCGTCGCCGACGACGTCCGCCCGCACGCGGCCGACGGCGTCGCGCGGCTGCGCTCGGCCGGCGTCGTGCCGGTCCTCGTCTCCGAGGACTCCGAGCGCAACACCCGCGAGCTGGCCGCCACCTGCGGCATCGAGGAGTGGTACGCCGACCGCCCGGCCGACGTGCGCGACGCACTCGTCGAGGAGCAGCACCGCCGGGGCCGGGTCGTGGCCGTGGCCGGGCCGGGCGCACCGGCCCGTGCCGAGCTGGTCCTCGCCGAGGACGACACCACCGCCGGCTCCGCCGGCGGCTCGACCGTCCAGGCCAGGATCCGGCTGGCCGACCTCGACGTCGCCCGGGTCGCCACCGCGCTCGCCGTCGCGAGGGGCGCGGCGCGGGCGACGACCCGCGCTCGTCGTACGGGCGTCGCGGTGGGGGTGGCCGGCATCGTCCTCGCCGCCACCGGCGCGCTGGCCTTGCCGCTCGCGGTCGGCTACGCGGTGCTCGGCTGCGCGGCGGTGGTCGCCGTGGCCGGTGCCGGCCGCCCCCGCTGACCGGTCACTGGTCAGGCGTCCTCGAGGACGCCTTCCTTCTTGGCGGCCTCGACGATCCGCCGCACGTTCTCGACCGACCCGCAGTCCTGGTCGATCAGCTCGTTGCGGCGGCGGGACCACTTCTCCCCGAGGTCCCAGCGCACCTTGGTCGAGACTTCGGTGCGCGCGGGCTCGAGGATGCTCAGCTCCTCCTCGGCGATGTGGTGCGCGACGAGGTTGCTGAGCTCCTCGACGGCGTCGGTGAAGGCCTGGGTGTCGGTGCCCTTCAGCTCGAGCACGGCGAGCAGCGCCTCGTTGCCTTCGGCGTGCTCCTCCTTGCCGTGCTCGATGTCATGGGCGTCGACGTCCCCCGCCTGCTGGCGCAGCACCGGGTAGACGAGGTCCTCCTCGGCCTCGCCGTGGGCGATCAGCACGTTCGCGAACGCGCGGCGTACGGCATCGCGGTCGGCTGTCCCCAGTCGGAGCTGCGCCAGCAGGTGCTCGAAGCGACGGTGGTCGTCGGTGATCAGGTCGATGATGTCGCCCGACTCGGGGCGGCCGAGGTCGATTCCGCTGGTCATGGAGCCGTCGGTACCCGCAACCCCTCGAGATAGCCGTGCACGAGCGAGACCGCCGACGCGCCCTCTCCCGTGGCCGCCGCGACCCGCTTCATCGAGCCCGCGCGGATGTCGCCGGCAGCGAAGATGCCGGGCACGCAGGTCCCGAGGTTCTCCGGCGGGAGGCCGTCGATCCAGCAGTCCGTGGGGACGTCGCGGCCGGTCAGCACGAAGCCGCGCTCGTCGCGCAGCACCGCCTCGCCCAGCCAGTCGCAGTGCGGTGCGGCACCGATGAGGAGGAACAGCCCGCCCGCGGCGACCCGCTCCTCGTCGCGAGTGCGCACGTCGCACAGCTGCAACCAGCCGAGCTGGCCGGTGTCGTCGGGCCCGCCGTCGATGATCTCGGTGCAGGAGCGGACGGCGATGCGCGGGTTCCACTCGATCTCGTCGATGAGGTACTTCGACATCGTCGCCGTCAGGTCGTCGCGGCGAATCAGGATCGTGACCGACCTCGCGAACCGGGCCAGGTGGACGGCCGCCTGACCGGCGGAGTTGCCGCCGCCGACGACGTAGACGTCGCGGTCCTCCATCTCGCGGGCCGCGGTCATCGCGGCGCCGTAGTTGACACCCATCCCGACCAGGTCCTCGAGCGGCTGCACGCCGAGCCGGCGGTAGGCGACGCCGGAGGCGACCAGCACCGACCGTGCGTGGACCTTGCCGCCCTCGGTGAGGAGCACGTGCGGCTCGCCGTCCGCGCCCGGCCGCAGCTCGACGACCGGCCAGCCGGTGAAGAAGCGGGCGCCGAAGCGGATCGCCTGGACCCGCGCCCGCTGGCCGAGCCGCTGGCCCGAGATGCCGCGCGGGAAGCCCAGGTAGTTGCGGATCATCGAGCTGGTGCCGGCCTGCCCGCCGATCACCTCCGACTCGATGACCACCGTCGAGAGGCCCTCCGAGGCGCCGTAGACGGCGGCGGCGAGGCCGGCCGGACCCGCGCCGACGACGGCGAAGTCGACGATGTCACCGCACTGGATGTCGGACGGGCGGCCGTAGATCATCGCCGCCAGCTCCCGGGTCGACGTCGGCATCAGCACCGGCCGGTCGGCGAAGACGCCGGAGCTCATGTGCACCAGTGGGTACGACGCCTCGCCCGTCACCTTCGCGAGCGCCTCCTGACCCTGCGGGGTGTCCGGGGCGTAGGTGCGGTGCGGCATCCCCTGCCGGTCGAGGAAGTCCCGGATGGCCAGGGCGAGCGGGCGGCTGTCGGGGGTGATGATCCGCACCGAGTCGATCTCGGACGTCGCGACCGTCGCACCCCAGTCGCTGAGCAGCTCGGTCACCGCGTAGTGGAACTCCTCGTCGCGCCGGCCCTGCGGCAGCACGAGGTAGGTGTCGAACTTGCCCTTCTGCAGGTAGGGCCGCAGCGAGTTGCTCTCCTCGGCGAACCGGCTGATCGGGATCGCGACGATCCGCCGGGCGGTGGCGACGAGGGAGCGCCAGTCGTGCATCGCGAGCAGGACGTTCTCGTCCGGCAGCTGGGAGTCGGTCACGATCAGCGCCACCGGCTGCCCGGCGGAGCGCGCCCGCTGGAGGATCGCGGTCGCGTCGCGGGCGCTGGTGGCCGGCCGGACGTCGTACTCGCGCTCGTAGCGGTGGAACTGCTCGGTCAGGACGTCGATGTGGTCGGACGAGACGAGGAGGATGACGGGATCAGCCACCCCGCCATCCTCCCCGACCGGCCCAGCGCCGGACCAGCGTCTTTTCCTGCGTTCGCTCCTAGATGAACGCGTTCAGCACCATCACGAACGCCAGGCCGCTGACCGAGAGCAGGGTCTCCATCGCCGACCAGGTCTTGAAGGTCTGGCCGACCGTCATCCCGAAGTACTCCTTCACCAGCCAGAAGCCGGCGTCGTTGACGTGGGAGAAGAAGACCGAGCCGGCGCCGATCGCGAGCACCATCAGCGACACCTCGCCGCTGGAGAGCTGCGCCGTCAGCGGGGCGAGCAGGCCCGACGCGGTGACCGTGGCGACCGTGGCGGAGCCGGTGGCGAGGCGGATCAGGACCGCGACGAACCAGGCGAGCACCAGCACGGAGATGTTGGAGTCGGCGACCTTCTCGGCGACGAGCGTGCCGATGCCGGTGTCGACCAGCGACTGCTTGAAGCCGCCGCCCGCGGCGACGATGAGCAGGATGCCGGCGACGCCGGGCAGCGAGGACTCGATGGACTTCGCGACCCCGTCGCGTCCCATGCCGTGGCCGAGGGTGAACATGCCCACCACGACGGCGATCAGCAGCGCGATCAGCGGGGTCCCGATCACGTCGAGGGCGCTGCGCAGCGGCGCGGTCTCGTCGTCGATGAAGATGTCGGCGAGTGCCTTGCCCATCATCAGGAAGACGGGCAGCAGGACCGAGGCGAGGGTGACCGGGAACGACGGGCGGACCGTGGCGTCGTCCTCGTCGGTCGCCTCGAAGCGGTGCGGGACCTCGACGGTGACGTAGCGCCCGACCAGTCCGAAGACCGGGCCGGCGATGATCACGGTCGGGATCGCGACGGCGACGCCGAGGGCGAGGGTGGTGCCGAGGTCGGCGCCGAGGTAGTCGATCGCGGTGAGCGGACCGGGGTGCGGCGGGACCAGGCCGTGCATGGCCGAGAGTCCCGCGAGGGCGGGGATGCCGATGGTGATCAGCGACTGCCCGGAGCGACGGGCGACGAGGTAGATGACCGGCATCAGCAGGACCAGCCCGATCTCGAAGAACATCGGCAGGCCGATGATCGCGCCGACGACGGCCATCGCCCACGGCAGCGCGCGCGGCGAGGCGTGCCCGATGATCGTGTCGACGATCTGGTCGGCTCCCCCGCTGTCGGCGAGCAGCTTGCCGAACATCGCGCCGAGGGCGATCAGGATGCCGACCCCGGCGGCGGTCGAGCCGAAGCCGGCGGTGAAGCTGGCGATCGATGCCTCGAACCTCTCGCCGATCGGGCCGTCGAGACCGATCCGGGCGGTCAGGCCCACGACCAGGGCGCCCGCCGTGAGCGCGAGGAAGGGATGCAGCCTCGCGCCGATGATCAGGGCGACGATGACGCCGATGCCGAGCAGGGCGGCCAGGACCAGCCGACCCTCCGTGTTGATCGGCTCGATGAGGTCGGTGCCGGCGGCAAGGACCAGGTGTGCGGACATGCGGGGCTCCTCAGGCGTGGTCGACGCGGAGGTCGACGTACTGCTGGACGATCACGTCGACGGTCTGGTCGACGTCGATGACGACGCCGGCCTCGTCCTCGGCGAGCGGTTCGAGCGTGTCGAACTGCGAGTCGAGCAACGAGGCCGGCATGAAGTGGCCGGGACGGCTGGCCTGGCGCCGCGCGATGACCTCGCGGGTGCCGTGGAGGTGGACGAAGACCGCCCGCGCAGCGTGTGCGCGGAGCTGGTCGCGGTAGGCGCGCTTGAGCGCCGAGCAGCTGACGACGCCGCCGTGGCCGTCGTGGGCGGCGAGCCACGCCCCGATGGTCTCCAGCCACGGGTGGCGGTCGTCGTCGTCCAGCGGGATGCCGGCCGACATCTTGGCGATGTTGGCCGGCGGGTGCAGGTCGTCGGCGTCCTCGAACGGGACGCCGAGGCGCTGCGCGAGCGCGGCGCCGACCGTCGACTTGCCCGACCCCGACACGCCCATCACGACGAGCAGGGGTGCGCCCCCGTCGTACGGCAGGGTGCTGCTCATGGGTCCT
>DATLIG010000057.1:0-6781 GCA_035539555.1 Nocardioides sp.
ACCCGAACCTGACGTCGCTCGACGACGTCGCCCGGGCGCTGGGCCTTGCCCCCGTGGACCCCGGAGTCCACGTCCTGGGGGTCACCCTCGACTCCCGCCGCGTCCAGGCCGGCGACCTGTACGCCGCCCTGCCCGGGTCCCGCGCGCACGGCGCGGCGTTCACGGAACAAGCCGGGGCAGCCGGCGCCACCGCCGTGCTGACCGATCCCACCGGCGTCGCCGACGCCTCCGGTCACGGCCTGCCCGTGCTGGTGGTCCCCGACCCGCGCAAGGTCCTCGGTGACGTGGCCGCCCTGGTCTACGGCCGCCCGGCGGAGGGACTGCGCACCATCGGCGTCACCGGCACGCAGGGCAAGACGACCGTCACCCGGCTGCTCGACGGCGGCCTGCTGGCCAGCGGTGTGCGCAGCGCGGTCGTGGGCACCGTCGGGACGCGGATCGCCGGCGAGGAGGTGAAGACCGCGCTGACCACCCCGGAGGCCCCCGACCTGCACGGCTTGTTCGCGCGGATGCGCGAGCTCGACGTCACCGCCTGTGCGATGGAGGTCTCGAGCCACGCCCTGGTGATGGGCCGGGTCGACGGGGTGCGCTTCGACGTCGCCGTCTTCACGAACCTCGGTCGCGACCACCTCGACTTCCACGCGGACGTCGAGGACTACTTCGCCGCGAAGGCGTCCCTCTTCACGCCGGAGCATGCTGCCCTCGGCCTGGTCTGCATCGACGACGAGCACGGCCGGCGCCTCGCCGCCGAGGCCGCCATCCCGGTCCGGACCTACGGGCTGGCCGGACCGGCCGACTGGACCGTGGACGACGTGGAGCTGGGGGCCGACGGGTCCCGGTTCACCGTGCACGGGCCGGACGGTCTGCGGGTCGCCGGCGTCGTACCCCTGCCGGGGGACTTCAACGTGGCCAACGCCCTCGCCGCGATCGCGGCAGCCGCAGAGGCGGGCTTCGACCCGCAGGCGGTCGCCGACGGCATCGCCGCCTCCGGCGGCGTCCCCGGGCGCCTGGAGCGGGTCCCCACCGGGCGCGACCTCACCGTCGTCGTCGACTACGCGCACAAGCCCGACGCGGTCGAGGCGGTGCTGCGCACGCTGCGCCCGGTGACGCGGGGCCGGCTGGTGATCGTGATCGGCGCCGGCGGCGACCGGGACACCGGCAAGCGGCCCGTGATGGGCGAGATCGCGGCCCGGCTGGCCGACCTCGTCATCGTCACCGACGACAACCCGCGCTCGGAGGACCCCGCCGCGATCCGGGCCGAGGTGCTGGCCGGCACCGTGGGAGGCCGCGCCGACGTGGTCGAGATCGGCGAGCGTCGTGCGGCCATCGCCGAGGCGATCGGCAGCGCCGGTGCGGGCGACGTGATCGTCGTGGCCGGCAAGGGGCACGAGACCGGCCAGGAGATCGCCGGCGTGGTCCACCCGTTCGACGACCGCGAGGTCGTCCGCGAGGTGCTGGCCCGATGATCCCGCTCAGCCTCTCGGAGATCGCCCGCATCGTCGGTGGAGACCTCCACGGCGAGGACCTGCCCGTCAGCGGCCCCGCATACGTCGACAGCCGCACCCCCGTGCCGGACGGCCTCTTCGTCGCCCTGGTCGGCGAGCGCACCGACGGCCACGAGTACGCCGCCACCGCGCACGCGGTCCTCGGCAGCCGCCCCACCGCTCGCCCGACCGTCGTGGTCGAGGACCCGGTCGTGGCGCTCGGGCTCCTCGCCCGCCACGTGGTGGACCGGCTCGACGTCACGGTGCACGCGATGACCGGCTCGCAGGGCAAGACCGGCACCAAGGACTACCTCGCGTCGGTGCTGCGGACGCTGGCCGGGGAGGACGCCGTCGTCGCGACGAGCGGCAACAACAACAACGAGCTGGGCGTCCCGCTCACGGTGCTCCGCGCCGATGCGTCGACGCGCCACCTCGTGGTCGAGATGGGTGCTCGCGGGATCGGCCACATCGCCTACCTCTGCGGCATCGCGCCGCCGTCGATCGCGGCGGTCCTCAACGTCGGCACCGCCCACGTGGGGGAGTTCGGCGGCCGCGAGCAGATCGCGCAGGCCAAGGGGGAGATCGTGGAGGCGCTCGGCGCCGACGGCACCGCCGTCCTCAACGCCGACGACCCGCTGGTCGCCGCGATGGCCCCGCGGACGCGGGCCCAGGTGATCACCTTCGGCGAGACCGGCAGGCTGCGCTGGCGCGAGGCCAGTCTCGACCAGCTCGGGCGACCCGCGTTCACGCTCGACCTCGACGGCGAGCTGTGCACCGTCCGACTGCGACAGACCGGCCTGCACCAGGTGAAGAACGCCGCTGCCGCGGCGGCCATGGCGACCGCTGCCGGCTTCACGCTGCCCGCGGTGGCGCAGGCGCTCGGTGACGCGCAGGCCGCGTCGCGCTGGCGGATGGAGGTGACCGAGCGCTCCGACGGCATGGTCGTCGTCAACGACGCCTACAACGCCAACCCGGACTCGATGGCGGCTGCCCTGGAGGCGGTCCACGCCATCGCCGCGGCGACCCCCGGTCGTCGTACCGTCGCGGTCCTGGGGGAGATGAAGGAGCTCGGCGCCGAGCACGACGCGGGCCACCGCGCGGTCGGCACGATCGCCGCCGAGCTGGCCATCGACGTCGTCGTGGTGGTCGGCGAGGCCGCTCGGGGCATCGCCGACGCCGCGGTCGGCGGTGCGGGTGAGGTGATCGTCACGGCGGGCCGTGAGGAAGCCGTGGCCTGGGTGCGGCAGAATGCCGGGGCGGAGGACGTCGTCCTCGTCAAGGCGTCGCGTGGCGCCGCATTGGAATGGGTTGCAGAGCGGCTGCTGGAGGAGACGACGCCATGAGAGCCATCCTGCTCGGGGGCGGCATCGCATTGTTGATCTCGCTGCTCGGCACCCGCGTGGTGATCAACCTCTTCACCCAGTGGGGCTACGGCCAGGAGATCCGCGACGACGGCCCGACCAGCCACCACACCAAGCGCGGAACGCCCACCATGGGCGGTGTCGTCATCATCCTGGCGGCGGTCATCGGCTACTTCGCCGCGAAGCTGATCACGCTCACCTCACCGAGCGCGTCCGCGCTCCTGCTGCTCTTCCTCTTCGTCGGCATGGGCCTGGTCGGCTTCCTCGACGACTTCATCAAGATCTCCAAGCAGCGCAGCCTCGGCCTGCGCAGCAAGGCCAAGATGGCCGGCCAGACCGTCATCGCCCTCGTCTTCGGCTGGCTCGCCCTGTCGAGCTGGCTGGAGGACGAGAACGGTCGCACGCCTGCGAGCGAGAAGGTCTCGTTCCTGCGCGAGCTCGACTGGTTCGTGCTGCCGACGATCCTCGCGATCCTGCTGATCTGGCTCTTCGTCGCCGGCTTCAGCAACGCCGTCAACCTGACCGACGGCCTCGACGGCCTCGCCGCGGGTGCCTCGGTGATGGTCTTCGGCGCCTACACGCTCGTGAACATCTGGCAGAACAACCAGTTCTGCCAGGACGACCCGAGCGCCACCTGCTACAACGTGCGCGATCCCCTCGACCTCGCGATCATCGCCGCGGCGATCACCGGCGCCTGCTTCGGCTTCCTGTGGTGGAACGCCTCGCCGGCGAAGATCTTCATGGGCGACACCGGCTCGCTGGCGCTCGGCAGCGCGCTGGCCGGCTTCGCGATCCTCACCCGCACCGAGCTGCTGCTGGTCGTCCTCGGCGGCCTGTTCGTCCTCGAGACCGTGTCGGTGATGATGCAGGTCGGCTTCTTCAAGCTCACCAAGGGCAAGCGCATCTTCCGGATGGCGCCGATCCACCACCACTTCGAGATGCTCGGGTGGGAGCAGGTCACGGTCGTGATCCGGTTCTGGATCATCACCGGCCTGTTCGTCGCGACCGGCCTCGGCATCTTCTACGCCGAGTGGGTGTCGCGACTGTGAGCCGTCCCGACCCGACCGCGCTCGGCCGCAAGGACTCGTGGTCCGGCGTCCGGGCCGTCGTCGCCGGTTTCGGCACCAGCGGTGCGGCGGCCGTCGACAACCTGCTCCACCTCGGGGCCGACGTGCACGCCGTCGCCGAGTCGGTCAGCCCGAAGATCCTCGAGCGGGTCGAGCTGCTCGAGGTCCTCGGCGCCCGGATCGACGTCCACGAGGGCGCGACCGCGATCCTGCCCGACGACGTCGACCTGCTCGTGGTCTCGCCCGGCTTCCGCCCCGACGCGCCGATCATCGCCAGCGCCCGCGAGCGCCAGGTCCCCGTCTGGGGCGAGGTCGAGCTGGCGTGGCGGCTGCGCGACCCCGACCACCCCGCGCCGTGGCTGTGCATCACCGGCACCAACGGCAAGACCACCACGGTGCAGATGCTCGACAGCATCCTGCGCGCCGCCGGGCTGCGCAGCGTCGCCGCCGGCAACGTCGGCCTGCCGCTGACCGAGGCCGTGATGGATCCCGAGCCCTACGACGTCATCGCCGTCGAGCTCTCCAGCTTCCAGCTCCACTACACCGACACGATGGCCGCCGAGAGTGCCGCGGTCCTCAACGTCGCCGAGGACCACCTGGACTGGTACGACGGCCCGTCGGCCATGGACGACTACGCCCGCGACAAGGGCCGGATCTACACCGGGGTCGAGCGCGCGTGCGTGTACAACGTGGCCGATCCCGCGACCGAGCAGCTGGTCCGCGACGCCGACGTCGTCGAGGGCGCCCGCGCGATCGGCTTCACCCTCGGGGTCCCCGGCCCCGGCATGGTCGGCGTCGTCGACGACATCCTGGTCGACCGTGCCTTCATCGAGGAGCGCTCCACGAGCGCCGCCGAGCTGTGCACGCTGGAGGACCTCGCGTCCCGTGCGCCCCACTTCGTCACCAACGCGCTCGCCGCGGCGGCCCTCGCCCGGGCCCACGGCGTCAGCCAGCAGGCCGTCCGCGACGGGCTCCGGGCCTTCCAGCCCGACGGGCACCGGATCGCCGTCGTCGCCGAGCACTCCGGGATCACGTGGGTCGACGACTCGAAGGCCACCAACCCGCACGCCGCCGCGTCGTCGCTGGCCGCCTTCGCCCCCGTGGTGTGGGTCGCCGGCGGGCTCGCCAAGGGAGCCAGCTTCGACGACCTGGTGCGGCAGGTGGGCGACCGGCTGCGCGGCGTCGTCCTCATCGGGCGCGACCGCGACGTGATCCGGCAGGCCCTTTCGCGACACGCTCCCGATGTGCCGGTGATCGACGTGGACAGCCCCGAGACTGGGGACGTAGGCGGTGACGACCGGATGAGGCGCGTCGTCGCGGCAGCGGCCGAGGTCGCCCGGACGGGTGACACCGTGCTGCTGGCGCCGGGATGCGCGTCGATGGACCAGTTCTCCGACTACGCCGCCCGCGGCGACGCGTTCGCCGAGGCGGTCCGGGACTACATCGGCGAGAGCTAGCGAGGCTCCAGGGGCAGGAGGGGGACGGGTCATCACCACGGCGAACCCGGAGAACCTCCGCTCCCAGCTCCGCCAGCGTCTGTCGTCGCGTCCCTCCCTGCGCGCGTCCGTACGACGCCCGGGCTGGACCGCCGCGCTCAAGGACGCCCTCGACCGCCCGCTCACGACCTACTACCTGCTCCTGGGCGCGACCGCGCTCCTGCTCACCATCGGCCTGATCATGGTGCTGAGCGCGTCGAGCGTGTACTCCTATCGCGAGACCGGCGACTCCTACACCGTCGTCCGGCGCCAGGTGATGTGGGTGCTCATCGGCGTGCCCTGCGCCTTCCTCGCCTCGCGGGTCTCGGTGCGCTGGGTCCGCGGCCTGACCTACCCGGCGTTCTCGATCTCGCTGGTCCTGCTCGCGCTCACCGCGAAGGTCGGCGTCGAGGTCAACGGCAACAAGAACTGGCTCGACCTGGGCCCGATCCAGATCCAGCCGTCCGAGATCGCCAAGCTCTCGCTGATCATCTGGGCCAGCCACATCTACGCCAACAAGGAGCGCCGCCTCGGCAACCTCCACCAGATGCTGGTGCCCGTCGTGCCCGGCATGGTGCTGGCCACGACGTTGGTCGTCGTCGGCCGCGACCTCGGCACGGCGCTGGTCTTCTTCGCGCTGCTCGTGGCGATGCTGTGGGTCGTGGGCGCCCCGGGCAAGCTCTTCGCCCTCGCGTTCTCCGGCGTCAGCGTCCTCGCGCTCGGCCTGGCCGCGACCGACGGCGAGCGCCTCGCGCGCATCTACAACTTCGCCGATCCGTTCAAGGACTACCACGGCACCGGCTGGCAGCCGGCCCACGGCCTCTACGCCATGGCGAGCGGCGGCGTCTTCGGCGAGGGCATCGGAGCCAGCCAGCAGAAGTGGGGCCAGCTGCCCGAGGCCCACACCGACTTCATCTTCGCCGTGCTCGGCGAGGAGCTCGGCCTGGTCGGCACCCTGCTGGTGATCTCGCTCTTCCTCGTCCTCGCCTACGCCGGCATCCGCGTCGCCCGCGAGACCAAGGACCCGTTCGTGCGCTACTGCACCTTCGGCATCGTGGTGTGGCTGCTGTGCCAGATGATCATCAACGTCGGCATGGTGCTCGCCCTGCTCCCCGTCATCGGCATCCCGCTGCCGCTCGTCTCCTACGGCGGCTCCAGCCTGCTGCCCACGCTCGCCATGGCGTAGAGGCCGTGGGCCGGCTGCCACCCGGTGCCGTGGTAGTCCTTGAACGGATCGGCGAAGTTGTAGATGCGCGCCAGGCGCTCGCCGTCGGTGGCGGCCAGGCCGAGCGCGAGCACGCTGACGCCGGAGAACGCGAGGGCGAAGAGCTTGCCCGGGGCGCCCACGACCCACAGCATCGCCACGAGCAGCGCGAAGAAGACCAGCGCCGTGC
>DATLIG010000058.1:0-19660 GCA_035539555.1 Nocardioides sp.
GTCAGGAGCAGCGCGGACGCAACGGCGCCCCGCGTCCACCAGGACACGGGGCGCCGTCGAGGTGCTGCCGGGGTCGCCACTCAGATGTGCACGACCGGGCAGGTCAGCGTGCGGGTGATGCCGTCGAGGTTCTGGACCTTCGACACGACCAGCTTGCCGAGCTCGTCGACGTTGCGGGCCTCTGCGCGCACGATCACGTCGTACGGTCCGGTGACGTCCTCGGCCAGGGTCACGCCCTTGACCTGTGCGATCGCGGTGGCAACCTCGGCTGCCTTGCCGACGTCGGTCTGGATCAGGATGTAGGCCTGGACGACCATCGTGCCTCCTTGGCTGGTGGGGGTCTGCGGTGAAACCTGTGGTCAACCTACCGCCTCGGTACCGCGTGTCGATAGGCGGTGCGCGATGACCGGCTGATGGGATGAGGGACATGCCCGCCGCACCCTTCGACCCCGACGCGACCCTTGCGGACGTCGGTGAGTTCGCCTTCATCGCCGCCCTGGACGACGTCTTCACGCAGGGTGAGCACGTGCTGGTCGGTCCCGGCGACGACGCCGCGGTGCTGCGGGTGAAGACCGGCCACGTGGTGGTCTCCACCGACCTGATGGTCGAGACCACGACGTGCCCCTTGCGCACCCGCAGCACCGCCGCGTCGTCGCCGGGGCCGACCAGCACGTCCTCACCGGGGGCGGTGGCCGCGACGATGTCGCTGATCCGGGCGATCAGGCCGAACTCCCCCACGTCGGCGAGGGTGGCGTCGCTGGCGGCTCCGGAAGTCATGGCCCCATCCCACCAGACCGGTCGGGGCGATCCGGACAGGACTCCCGCGGGTTATCGGACCTGCGGCGGATCGCGGTAGGTTGAGGCGTTCGACAACCGACCCACCCAGCGAAGGAGGCGTGACCCATGGTGGTTCAGGCCTACATCCTCATCCAGACCGACGTCGGCAAGGCCGCGGAGGTCGCCCGCGAGGTCGGCAACATCAAGGGCGTCACGCTGGCCGAGGACGTCACCGGCCCCTACGACGTGATCGTGCGCGCCGAGGCCCGCAACGTCGACGAGCTCGGCAAGCTGGTCGTCTCGAAGGTCCAGAACCTCGAGGGCATCACCCGTACCCTCACCTGCCCGGTCGTCCACATCTGATCGTGCGGAGACCCGCAGCAGCCCTCGCGCTGCTGCTGACCGCTCCTGCCCTGGCTGCCTGCGGCGGTCCGGTCGACGTCGACGTCCCCGCGATGTCGGACGCCGACCGCGCTGCCTGCGACGCCTTCACCGCCGCGCTCCCCTCGACCCTGGCGGAGCACGAGCGCGGCGAGGTGGACCCCTCCGACGCGCCCGCGGCGGCGTACGGCGACCCGGCGATCGTGGTGCGCTGCGGCGTCCCCGAGCCCGCGGGCTTCAGCCTGGCCTCGTCGTGCGAGCAGGCCGACGGGGTGGGCTACTACATCCCGGACGAGCAGTACGGCGACCAGGACCTCGACCTCACGATGACCGCCGCCGGCTACCGGCCGCGCGTCGAGGTCGTGGTGCCGGCGCAGTACCGGCCCAACGCCAACGCGGCCGCGATGGCCGCGCTGGCCCCGCTGGTGAAGGAGTACCTCACCCTCGTCGACGACTGCGACTGATCAGGCTCAGCGCAGGCCGGTGGGCCGGTCGAGGGCCAGCGTCAGCAGCCGGTCGACCAGGTCGCCGTACGGGACCCCGGTCGCGGCCCACATCTGCGGGAACATCGACAGCGGCGTGAAGCCCGGCATCGTGTTGAGCTCGTTGACCACGAGCGAGCCGTCGGGCATCAGGAAGAAGTCGACGCGGGCCAGGCCCTCGCAACCGGCTGCGCGGAAGGCGTCGGCAGCGAGGCCCTGCATCCGTTGCGTGGTCTCCTGGTCCAGGATCGCCGGCACGTCCAGCTGGGTGGCCTCCTCGGGGAGGTACTTCGCCTCGAAGTCGTAGAACTCGTGGTCACCCGTGATCCGGATCTCGGCCGGAAGGCTGACCTCGACGTCGCCGTCGAGGGAGTCGAGCACCCCGCACTCGATCTCACGGGCGCCCTCGGCGGAGACCTCGATGATCACCTTCGGGTCGTGCGCGAGCGCGCCCTCGATCGCGGCGGCGAGCTCGTCGCGGCCATGGGCCTTGGCGATGCCGATGCTGGAGCCCCCACGGGCCGGCTTCACGAAGAGCGGGTAGCCGAGCTCCTCGCAGCGCTGGTGGACCGAGACCGTCTGGTCGGCCCACTCCCGCGCGGTGATCGTGATGCCCGGCATGACGGGGAGGCCGGCGGCCTGCAGCGCGATCTTCATGAACGCCTTGTCCATGCAGACCGCGGACGCCAGCACGCCGGAGCCGACGTAGCGGACGTCGCTCATCTCGAGCAGGCCCTGGATGGTGCCGTCCTCGCCCCACGGGCCGTGCAGCAGGGGGAACACGACGTCGACGTCGCCCAGCGCCCGCGGCGGGGTGGACGCCTCGCTGATGACCAGCTCGGTGCCCTCGGCGGTGCGGGCGAGCGAGACCGGCGCCCGCTCACCGTCGACCGACGGGAGCTGTCCCGGCCCGGTGATCCGGTGCCGGGAGGGGTCGTCGGCCTCCAGCACCCAGCGACCGTCGGTCGCGATGCCGATCGGGATGACGTCGTACTTCTCGCGGTCGATGGCCTGCAGCACGCTGCCGGCCGTGACGCACGAGATGGCGTGCTCGCTGGAGCGACCGCCGAAGACGACGGCGACGCGGATACGGCGGCCAGTGGGAGCGTTCATCGCGGATGACCCTACCTTTGGGGCATGTCAGGTCCCACGTTGCGCCCCGCCACCCTCGCCGTCACCGCCGGGCGTCCGCCGCACGAGCCGGACCAGCCGCTCAACGTCCCGATCACGATGACGTCGACGTACGTCGCGACCGGCGACCTCGAGTACGGACGCTTCGGCAACCCGACGTGGACGGCCTTCGAGGACGCGCTCGGCGCGCTCGAGGGCGGTCGGGCGCTGGCGTTCGCGTCCGGCATGGCCGCCGTGACTACGCTGCTCGACCTCGTCGGCCAGGGCAGCAGCGTGATCGCTCCGCGACATGCCTACAACGGCACCGTCGCGGCGCTCGCGGACGCCGAGTCGCGCGGCCGGCTGCGCGCGAACCTCGTCGACATCACCGACACGGCGGCGGTCGTCCAGGCGATGCACGACGACGAGGACTGTGCGTTCCTGTGGCTCGAGTCGCCCACCAACCCGGCTCTCGAGGTCGCCGACATCCCCGCCCTGGCCGCGGCCGCGCGCGAGCTCGGCATCCGGGTGGTGGTCGACAACACCTTCGCCACTCCCCTGCTCCAGCAGCCGCTCGCCGACGGCGCCGACATCGTGCTGCACTCCGCCACGAAGTACATCGCCGGTCACAGCGACGTGCTCATGGGCGCGCTCGTCGTCACCGAGGACGAGGTGTACGACGCCCTGAAGTCCCGTCGCGGCCTGGCGGGATCGACGCCGGGGCCGTTCGAGGTGTGGCTCGCCCTGCGCGGCCTGCGCACCCTGCACGTGCGCCTCGACCGGGCCCAGGCCAACGCCGCCGAGCTCGCCCGCCGGCTCGCGGAGCACCCCGCCGTCGAGGAGGTCCGCTACCCCGGCTTCGGCGCGATCGTCGCGCCCGTGCTCGCCGGCGGGGCCGACGCAGGTGACTTCCTGGTCCGCGCCACCTCGCTGTGGGTGCACGCGACCTCACTCGGCGGGGTGGAGTCGACCTTCGAGCGCCGCCGCCGTTGGAAGCTCGAGGCCGCGACGATCCCCGAGGGCCTGGTCCGGCTGTCCGTCGGGATCGAGGACGTCGAGGACCTGTGGGACGACCTGGTGCAGGCGCTGGACCGGATCAACGCCTGACGTCTCGACGGGTCCTGCCGCCAGCGCGCTGGTACCCAACGCCGGCGTCAACTGCGAGCGCGGCCACTCGCGCCCTCAGGACAGCTCCGCCTTCGTGTCGCGGTTGATGAACGCCTCCATCAGCTGCGCCGTGGTCAGGCGTCCCTGCACCACCTCGTCGACGGCGTCGACGATCGGCGCCTCCACACCGGTCTCGGCGGCGAGGGCACGCAGCGACGAGCAGGACTTCGCACCCTCGGCGACCTGCCGGGTCGAGGCGTAGATCTCCTCGACGGTCATCCCCTGGCCGAGCCTCTCGCCGAAGGTGCGGTTGCGCGACAGCGGCGAGGAGCAGGTGGCGACGAGGTCACCGAGGCCCGCCAGGCCCATCAGGGTCAGCGGGTTGGCGCCCTGGTTCATGGCCAGGCGGGCGGTCTCGGCGAGGCCGCGGGTGATCAGCGATGCGGTCGTGTTGTCGCCGAAGCCGAGGCCCACGGCCATGCCGACGCAGAGGGCGACGACGTTCTTGTAGGCACCGCCGAACTCGCAGCCGAGCACGTCGACGCTGGTGTAGGGGCGGAAGGCCGGCGAGTGGACCCGCTTCTGCAGCATCGTCGCGACGGCCTCGTCGGCGCAGGCGACGACGGACGCGGCGGGCTCGCGGCGGGCGATCTCGCGGGCCAGGTTGGGGCCGCTGACGACCGCGATGCGGCTGGCACCGACCTCCCCCACCTCGGCGATGACCTCCGACATGCGCTTGAGGGTGCCGAGCTCCACGCCCTTCATCAGCGAGACGAGCACGGCGTCCTGCTCGACGTACGGCAGGAAGGTGGGGAGGTTGTCGCGCAACGACTGGGACGGGACGGCGAGGACGACGATGTCGGCACCCGCGAGCGCCTGCTCCGGGTCGTGCGTCGACGTGATCCGGCGCGGGAGCTCGATGCCCGCCAGGTAGTCGACGTTCTCGTGGCGCTCGTTGATCGTCGCCGCGACCTCCTCGCGCCGCGCCCAGATCGACACGTCGTTGCCCGCATCGGCGAGCACGATGGAGAACGCCGTCCCCCACGAACCGGCCCCGAGGACCGCGACCTTGTTGCCCATCAGCCCGCCTTCTTCTGCTTCTTGAACCTGTCACCCTGCACGGCCATGTCGTAGCGCTCGGCCGGGGCCTGCTCGCCGCGGACCAGCTCCAGCTGGTGGGTGATCGCGGCCATGATCCGGTCCGTCGCCTGGTTGACGACGGCGCCGGTGCGTTCCTTCGCCCGGAGGTCCTCGAGCGGGACCGGCGGCCCGACCCGCATCACGATCCTCTTGCGCGGCACGGGGTGCGGGTTCTTCGTGTACGGCGCGAGCAGCTCCTGCGCGCCCCACTGACCGACGGGGATGACGGGACAGCCGGTCTCGAGCGCGATCCGCGCCGCACCCGACTTGCCCTTCATCGGCCACATCGCGGGGTCACGGGTGATCGTGGCCTCCGGGTAGATCACGACGCACTGGCCGTCGCGGACCGCGTCGACCGCGGCGGCGTAGGCACCGACGGCGTCCTTGGTCTCGCGCTTCACGGGGATCTGGCCGGCGCCGCGCAGGAAGTAGCCCAGGACCTTGTTGTCGAAGAGGCCGGACTTCGCGAGGTAGCGCGGCTTGTAGCCGTGGTCGTAGACGAGGTGCGCGGCGGTCAGCGGGTCGACGTGCGAGATGTGGTTGAGCGCGATGATGAAGCCGCCCGACTCGGGGATGTTCTCGCCGCCGATCCACTCGCGCTTCGTGGTCGCCTTGAGCACGGGCTTGATGATCGGGACAGCGATGTTGAAGGCCCACCCCCGCTTCTCCTGCAACTTGCGCACCGTCACGAGGATGCAGGTTACCGCTCGTCGCGGACGACCACTCCGTAGGCGCGCGAGGACGCCGCCCGGCCTGCTGGGAGGATGGTGGGATGGTCGTGCGTCCGGACTCCTTCGCCGTGCTCCTGCCGGTGAAGTCCCCGGGCAGCGGCAAGTCGCGGCTGTCCGCACTCCCCGACGCCGACCGCCGCCGCCTGGCCGCGGCCTTCGCCGCCGACGCCGTCGCCGTGTGTACGACGGCCCCGGGCGTCGCGCTCGTCGTCGTCATCAGCGACGACGCGGACTTCGCGGCATCGCTGGCGGGGGCGGGCGTGTTGACGTGCGCCGATCCCGGAGCCGGGCTCAACGCGGCGTTGCGCCTCGGCGCCGACGTGGCCCACGACCGGGCGCCGGACCTGCAGCCGGTCGCCCTGCTCGCCGACGTCCCGGCGCTGACCGCGGCCGACCTGGCGCTGGCCCTCGACGCTGCCCGCACGGCGGCAGGTCCGTGCTTCGTCGAGGACGCCGACGGCACCGGGACCACCCTCTACACCGCGGCGTACGACGCCTTCGATCCCCGCTTCGGAGCGGGCTCCGCGGCAGCGCACCGTGCCGCGGGTGCGCTGTCGATCAACGGCCCGCTCCTCACCCTGCGCCGCGACGTGGACGACCTGGCCGGGCTCGCCGAGGCGGTGGCGCTCGGCGTGGGCACGGCGACGGCGACGGCGCTCCCCGAGGCCCTGCGCGCCTGAACCTCCACCCCGGCGGACAAAGCGATCGGGCCGCCCTCCCGGAGGAGGACGACCCGACCGGCAGTGCAGCAGGCGTCAGGCCTTCTTGGCCGGAGCCTTCTTCGCGGGCGCCTTCTTGGCCGGGGCCTTCTTGGCGGGCGCCTTCTTGGCGGCCGGAGCAGCCTTCTTGGCCGGAGCGGCCTTCTTGGCGGCCGGGGCCTTCTTGGCCGGAGCAGCCTTCTTGGCAGCCGGGGCCTTCTTGGCCGGAGCAGCCTTCTTCGCCGTGGCAGCGGCCTTCTTCGCCGGAGCAGCGGCCTTCTTGGCAGCAGTCGTCGCAGCCTTCTTCGCCGGAGCAGCAGCCTTCTTGGCGGCAGCGGCCGGAGCAGCGGCAGCCTTCTTGGCGGGCTTCGGCAGCGCCGGCAGCTTCTTCGCGCCGGAGACGACGTTCTTGAGATCGGCGCCGGCGCTGAACTTCGGGACCGCCTTCTTCTTCGTCTTCACACGCTCGCCGGTCTGCGGGTTGCGGACCCACCGGGCGTTGCGGACGGCCTTCTCGAAGGAGCCGAAGCCCGTGATGGCGACCTTCTCGCCCTTGGCCACCTGGCGGGTGATGGTGTCGAGCACCGAGTCGAGTGCGTGAGCCGCGTCCTTGCGACTGCCCTCGAAGCGGTCAGCCAGCGCATCGATCAACTGAGACTTGTTCACTACCTGTCCTTTCGAAACGCTCCGAGGGGGCGTCCCTTGGGCTTGCGGCTGAGCCCTCGCCCAGCCGTCCTTCCAGCGAACGCTAGGCACTAGTGGGCACAGTCACAATCACCACGCCGTGCTTTCCGGGCCTTTTTTCGCCAATTCGACGGTATTTGGGCGATTTCCGACATTTCAGGACACCGAGCCGGGCCACATCGCGTCGAGCGCGAAGCGCTGACCGATGGAGAAGTCGAACTGCACGAGCCGCATGTCGTCGAGCAATTGCGCCGTTTCCTCGTCGAGCTCGGACTCCTTGACGGGCTTGCCCGATCCGTCGAGGAGGCGCCCCTGCTGGATGGCGCTGACGTGCCGGTGGACCTCGTCGAGCAGGGCGAGGTACGGCGGCACCGGCGCGTCGGCGACGTCGTACAGCAGGGGCAGGAAGAAGGCAGGGCTCGTGGTCGGGATCGCCCGGGGCACGTTGTGGCCCGGCTGGTTGCTCCAGATGAAGAAGGGTGTGCGGTAGAGCGCGAGCCCGTCGTTGTCGTGCTTCACCGACGACCCGTAGATGCCGGGCAGGTGATCACCGTAGAAGAGGACGACCGTCTTCTCCGGGCCCTTCTCCAGCTTGTCGAGGAAGGCGGCCAGGGCCTCGTCGGTGTGCTCGAGGCCCCGCGCGTACTGGCCGATCCGCTTGCCCTGTCCGCCGTCGGCACCAGTGACCGGCACCGGGTCGGTGTAGTTGCCGTCGACGGGGATGTGGTTCTGCATCGTCACGAGGTTCACCATCAGCGGCTTCTCGTGCTCGTGGATCTGCGCCAGCACCTCGTCGAACGCCGCAACGTCCGAGATGTAGGGGTTGTCGTCGATCGTGTCGGTCTCGCGAATGGTCGTGTCGTGGATGAAGTCGTCGAAGCCGAAGCGGTCGTAGACCTGCTCGCGCTTGTACATCCCCACCCGGTAGGGGTGGACGGCGATCGCGTCGTGGCCCTGGCTGCGGAACCAGCCGACGGCCGACGGATAGTCCGCATGCTCGGGGACGAGCATCTGGTACGGCGACAGCATCTGCGGCCGGAACAGCCCGAGGGACTGGCCGGTCAGCGTCTCGAACTCCATGTTGGCCGTGCCGCCGCCGTACATCTGGGCGAGCATGTGGCCGGACGTCGTCGACGCCATCGTCGCGCGGGTCCGCGGGATCGGGTCGTGGCCGAGCTCGAAGCCGTCGAGCTCGGTGGGGTCGGTGAACGACTCGCTCAGCACCAGGACGACGTTGACGTCGTCGAGGCTGCCCGTGCGGCCGGCGTTCATCCGGTCGGCCAGCGCCGTGTAGCGGCGGGCCACGTCGGCCATCGCCGCCTCGTCGTACCCCTTCGGCTGCTTCATCGCATCGACCGGCATGTTGAAGAGGAACCCGCCGAGGAAGCCGTTGGAGCGGTAGTTGGTCTTCTGGTTCCAGTAGCGCCAGTCGTTGCCGCGCAGCTCGTACAGGCCGCGCCACATGTTGCCGGGGTGGTTGAACTGCGCCGCCTGCATCAGCAGGACACCCGTCAGGAGCCCCACGCCGAGGCGCAGTCCGAGCATCAGGAGCACGTGGTCGCGCGACAGGGTCCGCAGCCGCGGGCGCGGGTAGCGCCGTTCGATGCGGCCCGCCAGGCGGATCGCGCCGATGAAGATGACGACGACGAGGACGAGCGCCACCACGAGCACCAGTGGCGAGACCATCGAGGTGAGGAAGCCGGGCTCGCCGAGGAAGTCCTTGTCACTCGGATAGACCGGCTCCTCGCGGTACTGCATCTTGACGATGTTGGCGATGGCGACGACGACGGACGTCGTCAGCACGAGCGCGATCGACCAGGCCAGCCGGCCGAGCACGGCCCACAGGAAGCCGATCACCACCCACAGCACGAGGGTGTCGAGATAGAACGCGCCGCTGTCGAAGAACAGGTCCTTGAACCAGCGCGGCAGGAACAGGCCCAGGGTGCCGGCCTCCAGCACCAACGCGGCGACCGCAGCGGCCTGGAGGCTGCCGAGGAGGCCGCGGCGCAGCACGGCAGCGAGCGACGGGGACGCCGCCGCGGGCGCGGGCGTGGGCGCGTCGGGCGGGTCGGGCTCCTCCGTCACCCTCTCGTCGGGGCGAACGAAAGAGGACACGGGGTGAACTGTAGTTGTCCACCCCGTGCCCTCGCGTCAGGGTTTCCCCCGAGATGCCCTCCGTTGAGCGGGATCAGGCGTGCTGCGTGACCGGCTTGAAGCTCGGGCGCTCGGCCTCGTACGCCGCGATGTCGGCCTCGTTGCCCAGCGTGATGCCGATGTCGTCGAGGCCGTTGAGCAGGCGGTAGCGGGTGTAGTCGTCGATCTGGAAGGGCGCGACCAGCTCGCCGCAGGTCACCGTGCGGGACTCGAGGTCCACGGTGATCTCCGTCGTCGGGTCGGCCTCGATCGCGGCCCACAGCTGCTCGATGACGTCCTGCTCGACCGGAACCGACAGCAGGCCGGCCTTGCCGGAGTTGCCGCGGAAGATGTCGGCGAAGCGGCTCGACAGCACGACCTTGAAGCCGTAGTCCATGAGCGCCCAGACCGCGTGCTCGCGCGAGGAGCCGGTGCCGAAGTCGGGGCCGGCGACGAGGATCGAGACGCCTTGGTACTCGGGCTTGTTGGCGACGAACTCCGGGTCGTTGCGCCACGCGGCGAACAGGCCGTCCTCGAAGCCCGTGCGGGTCACGCGCTTGAGGTAGACCGCCGGGATGATCTGGTCGGTGTCGACGTTGCTGCGGCGCAGCGGCAGCGCCGTACCGGTGTGCGAGGTGAACTTCTCCATGGCTCTGTCTCCTTCTCAGCCCAGGTCGGCGGACAGGTCGGCCGGAGAGGCGAGCGTGCCCTTGACGGCGGTGGCGGCAGCGACGGGGACGGACACCAGGTGGGTGCGGCCACCCTTGCCCTGACGGCCCTCGAAGTTGCGGTTGGACGTCGACGCGGAGCGCTCCTGCGGCTGCAGCGTGTCGGGGTTCATGCCCAGGCACATCGAGCAGCCCGCACCGCGCCACTCGGCGCCGGCCTCGACGAAGACCTTGTCGAGCCCCTCCTCCATGGCCTGGAGGCGCACGCGCACCGAGCCGGGGACGACGAGCAGGCGGGTGCCCTCGGCGACCTTGTGGCCCTTGATGATCTCGGCGGCGAGGCGCAGGTCCTCGATCCGGCCGTTGGTGCAGGAGCCGACGAAGACGGTGTCAACCTTGACCGAGCGCAGCGGCTGGCCGGCCTCGAGGCCCATGTACTCCAGCGCCTTCTCCGCGGCGATCCGGTCCTGCTCGTCCTCGAAGTCGGACGGGGTCGGGACGTTGGCGCCCAGCGGCGCGCCCTGGCCGGGGTTCGTGCCCCAGGTGACGAACGGCGTGACGTCGGCCGCGTCGATCACGATCTCCTTGTCGAAGGTCGCGTCGGCGTCCGTGACGAGCGTCCTCCAGTGCGCGACGGCGGCGTCCCAGTCCGCGCCCTTCGGCGCCTCGGGCTTGCCCTCGATGTAGGCGAAGGTGGTCTCGTCCGGCGCGATCATGCCGGCCTTGGCCCCCCATTCGATCGACATGTTGCAGACCGTCATCCGGCCCTCCATCGAGAGCGCCTCGATGGCCTCGCCGCGGTACTCGACGATGTAGCCCTGGCCGCCACCGGTGCCGGTCTGCGTGATCAGGTAGAGGATCAGGTCCTTCGCGGTGACGCCCTCGGGCAGCGCGCCGTTGACCGTCACGGCCATCGTCTTCGGCTTGGCCTGCATGAGCGTCTGGGTCGCGAGAACGTGCTCGACCTCGGACGTGCCGATGCCGAACGCGATCGCACCGAACGCTCCGTGGGTGCTGGTGTGCGAGTCGCCGCACACGATCGTCATGCCGGGCTGCGTCAGTCCGAGCTGCGGGCCGACGACGTGGACGATGCCCTGCTCGATGTCACCGAGGGGGTGCAGCCGCACGCCGAACTCGGCGGCGTTCTTGCGGAGCGTGTCGACCTGGGTCTTGCTCACCGGGTCGGCGATCGGCTTGTCCCAGTCGAGCGTCGGGACGTTGTGGTCCTCGGTGGCGAGGGTCAGGTCGGGACGGCGTACCTTGCGACCGGCGAGGCGCAGTCCGTCGAAGGCCTGCGGGCTGGTGACCTCGTGGATGAGGTGGAGATCGATGTAGAGGAGGTCCGGCTCCCCCGGGGTCGACCGGACGACATGCTCGTCCCACACCTTCTCAGCCAGGGTCCTGCCCATGACTCGCTCCTCCTCGTTCGGGTCGTTCGCGGCACCACCGCCGTGAACCAAGTTGAAGCCTACGCTTGCATCCCAAGATCCGAGACGGCAGTATTGCCATATGGACAACTCGAGCGGCGTCGGCGTACTCGACAAGGCGGCTCTGGTGCTCACCGCACTGGAGTCCGGCCCGGCCACCCTGGCCGGACTGGTGGCAGGCACGGGCCTGGCCCGGCCCACGGCCCACCGGCTGGCGGTGGCGCTCGAGCACCACCGCCTCGTCGCGCGCGACATGCAGGGCCGCTTCGTGCTCGGCCCCCGCCTCGCCGAGCTGTCCGCCGCGGCCGGCGAGGACCGTCTGCTGGCGACGGCCGGTCCGGTGCTCGCGCGACTGCGCGACATCACCGGCGAGTCCGCGCAGCTGTGGCGCCGCCAGGGCGACCACCGCGTCTGCGTCGCGGCCGCCGAGCGTCCCTCCGGCCTGCGCGACACGATCCCGGTCGGCTCGCAGCTGACCATGCGCGCCGGCTCCGCCGCGCAGGTGCTGCTTGCCTGGGACGACCCCGAGCGCATCCACCGCGGCCTGCAGAACGCCGCCTTCTCCGCCGCCGAGCTGTCCGCGATCCGCCGCCGTGGCTGGGCGCAGTCGGTCGGCGAACGCGAGCAGGGCGTGGCGTCGGTGTCGGCGCCCGTCCGCTCCCCCGGCGGCAAGGTCATCGCCGCCGTGTCGGTCTCCGGTCCGCTCGAGCGGCTCTCGCGCCAGCCCGGCCGCATGCACGCGCCTGCGGTCCTCGCCGCGGCCGAGCGGCTGTCCGAGTCGCTGCGCCGCGCGGCTGCTGAGTAGTCGCACGGCACGCTGGCCGAGTGGCCCCTGGCTGCCGGCTCCGAGCGCTCAGAAGAGGGCCTCCTGCTCGAGGCCGAGCAGCAGCTGCTTGCGGTCCAGCCCGCCGGCGTACCCGGTGAGCGTGCCGTTGGCGCCGATCACCCGGTGGCACGGGATCACGATCGGGATCGGGTTGGCGCCGTTGGCCGTGCCGACCGCCCGGGAGGCGGCGTTGCCCCTGCCGAGCCGCGCCGCGATCTCGCCGTACGACGCGGTCTCGCCGTAGCCGATCTTCACCAGCTGGTCCCACACGTCCCGCTGCCAGCTGGAGCCGGCCGGGGCGAGCGGAAGGTCGAAGGCGGTGCGCTCGCGGGCGAAGTACTCCCCCAGCTGGCGCGCGGTCTCGACGAGCAGCGGCGCGTCGTCGGCGCGGGGTCCACGGGGTCGGCCGTCGTGATCACGGAACGGCGAGAACTCGATCGCGGTGATCGCCCCGTCCTGCTCCACGATGCGGAGCGGTCCGACGGGCGATTCGATGACGGTCCACATGGTTGGTTCATCCTTCCAGCGATTCGGACAACGAGGTCCACAGGTGGAGCAGGGCGTAGGAGCGCCAGGGCGCCCAGGCGTCCGGGTCGGCGGCGCCACCGGCCGGCCGCGCCGCCAGGCCGTTGCGGACACCGACGTCGGTCGGCAGCCAGATGTCCGGATGGCCGAGCGCGCGGAGCGCGATGTAGTCGGCCGTCCACGGGCCGATCCCCGGCAGGGCCAGCAGTCGCTCGCGGACCTCGCCACGGTCGGGCCCCCGGTCGAGGACGAGGTCGCCGTCCGCGAGGGCGGCGGCCATTCCGATCAGCGCCCGCCCACGCGCGCGCGGCATGCGGAAGTCCGAGGGGTCCATCGCCGCGACGGTCGCGGCGTCCGGGAAGAGATGGGTCAGCCCGTCGACGGTCGTCGTCACCGGCCGGCCGTGGGACGCGACCAGCCGCGCGGCAGCCGTCCGCGCCGCGACGACGGTGACCTGCTGGCCGAGCACGGCCCGGACCGCGATCTCGCTGCCGGCGACGTGCCCCGGGACGCGCAGGCCGGGACGCGCCTGGACCAACGGGGCGAGGACCGGATCGGCGCCGAGGTGCGCGTCGATGGCGACCGGGTCGGCGTCGGCGTCGAGCAGGGCACGCATCCGGGCGACGGCCGCCGCCGTGTCGCGGAGGTCGTCGAGCGTCAGCCGCATCGGGACGTACGACGTCCCGGTGCCGTCCACGTCGGCGAGCTCGACCCGGGCCGTGCCCGGACCGTGCGGGAGGTCGAGGGTGCGGGCGTACCAGCCCGACCCGTCGGGCTCGACCTCGGCGACCTCGATCCCGGGGATCGCCCGGTCCGCGAGGAAGCGCAGGAGCGAGCGCCCGCGGAACGGCGTGCGCACGGCGACGCGCAGCTCGATGCCGCCCGCCGACGTCCTGCTCGACGCGCGGCGGCCGCGGAGCTCGCTGGGTGAGGCGGCGTACACGTCCTGCATCGTGTCGTTGAACTGCCGCACGCTGGAGAAGCCGGCCGCGAACGCGACGTCGGTCAGGCTGAGGTCGGTGCTCTCGACGAGCGCCCGCGCGGTCTGGGCGCGCTGGGTGCGCGCGAGCGCGAGCGGCCCGGCGCCGAGCTCGGCCGTCAGCAGCCGCGAGAGGTGGCGCGAGGTGTAGCCGAGCCGCGTGGCCAGGCCCTCGACCCCCTCCCGGTCGACGACGCCGTCGCCGATGAGCCGCATCGCCCGGCCGGCGACCGTGGCGGCGACATTCCAGTCGGGGCTGCCCGGTGTGGCGTCGGGCAGGCAGCGCTTGCAGGCGCGGGAGCCGGCGGTCTGGGCCGCGGCGGCGGTGCGGTGGAAGGTGACGTTGGCGGGGGCCGGGGTTCGGGCCGGGCAGGAGGGCCGGCAGTAGATGCCGGTGGTGCGGACGGCGGTGTAGAACACGCCGTCGAAGCGGCGGTCCCGCGACTGGACGGCGGTGTAGCACCGGTCGAACTCCAGCTGGGCCGCCTCGTCGGCCGGCGGTGTCGTCGTCTCCATGGCTCCATCCTGCCTGCCCCCACCGACATCGACTGGCGAAAATCGGACACGGCGGGATTCCCCCGGTGAACCGCAGGTTCTGCCACGCTGTCGCCATGGCGGAGACTCACGGCACCGGTAACCTCGTCAACCCGATCGACCTGCTGATCAAGTCGCAGCAGGTCGCACTCAAGCTGACGGCCGACGTCCTGCGGACGGTGCGCGACACGGCCGTCGACGCCGTCACCCAGCCCGACGAGCTCGCGAAGCAGGTCGGCGAGCTGGCCGGCGCCGTCGCCGGCATGGCGACGGCCGTCACCGGCATCGCCGGTGCCACGGCCCAGCCGCTGCAGGACTTCATCGTCCGTCAGCGCGAGCTCGCCGACACCGTCCACACCCTCGCGGAGGCCCAGGCCGAGCTCGCCGGCGTCGTCGCCAAGCTCGCCGAGCGCCACGCGGACGCGGTCAGCGCCCTGGAGAAGCTGACAGCACCGGTCTTCGCTGTCGTCGGCACCGACCCGACACCACCGAAGACGCGGGCGTCGAAGAAGACCGCCGCCGCCCGTCAGGCACCGCCGAAAGCAGCCGCGGAGGACTGAGGTTCAGCTCCCGGCGCGGATCCGCCCCGGAAGCCGTACGACGAAGGTGGCGCCGGGCGTCGTACCCGTGCTGTCGAGCCGCGCGTCGCCGCCTGCGCCCCGCGCCAGCCGCCGGGCCAGCGCCAGTCCCAGACCCGATCCGCCACCATCGGACACGCCCGGCTCGAAGAGCTGGTCGGCAAGGTCGGCCGGGACTCCCGGACCGTCGTCCGTCACGACGATGTCGACGTCGTGGCCGGCGGCGACCGCGGTCACGGTGACCGTCGTGGCGAGGCGCAGCCCGTTGTCGATCACGGGTCCGAGGATCCGCGCGGCCAGGTCCACCGGCACGCGCAGCTCGAGTCCGGCGGGAAGCTCCACGACGAGTCGTCGTCCCGCGCCGGCGGAGTCGGCCAGGGCCGAGGCGAGCTCGGGGCCGCCGGACAGACCACGGACGGCTCCCGTCCCGGCGCGTGCCTCGTCGAGGAGGACGGTGATGGTCCTCGACATGGACCTGCAGGCGTCCTCGATCGCGACGAGGTCGTCGCGCACGCCTGCGTCCAGGTCCGTGCGCGACGTCAGGATCTCGATCGTTGCGAGCACGGTCGTCAGCGGGCTGCGCAGCTCGTGCGCCATCTCCGCCGTGAGCCGCTGCTCCGCGCGGATGGCGCCGGCGACGTCGTCGAGCAGGTCGTCGAGGACCTGTCCGAGTGCCCGCAGCTCGTCGGACGGCGGACCGAGATCGAAGCGGCGGTCGAGGTCGTGCTCGCTCCACGCCCGCGCCGCGTCGGCCATCTCCCGCACCGGTCGCAGGGCGCGCCGGCTGATCGCTGCAGCAACGACGCTCGCAAGCAGCACCATCACGGCGCCCGCCCCGGTCGCGACCACCAGCCCGACCCGCTCGTCGCGCTCGTAGGGACCGAGCGGCTCGGCGACGACCACCACGCCCGGCGACCCACCTCGAGCGAAGGGAACGGCGAGGATCCGGTGGTCCTCCCCGGCCGACACGGTACGTCGCGCCCGCGTCCCGGAGAGCCCGTCGAACTCCGCTCGCAGCGACGGGGGCACACTGCCCGCGACCAGCCGACCGTCGAGGTAGACGGCAGTCCCGGGACCGAGCACCGCCGCAGGCAGGGTCGCCCCCACCGTGGCCCCTACCGACTCCGAGCGGGCCGCCTCGACCACGACCGAGGCACGATCGTCGAGCACGCGGCCCACGACGTTGCGCGTCGTGCGGTCGATGACGCCGTGCGTCACGGTGACGAGGACGATGGCCACGGCTGCGGACACCAGGAAGGTCGCGAGGACCAGTCGCCTCCGAACGGTCCACGGCTCCGGTCGTTCGCTGGTCACGGTCGGTCCGCGAGCGTGTAGCCGACACCGCGCACGGTTCGGATCACCTGCGGGGAGTCGATCGCGTCGAGCTTGGCCCGCAGCCGCCGCAGGAACGAGTCGACGGTGTTGTCGCTGACGATCGCGCCGTCGGGCCAGCCGGCCGCGATGACGCTGCCGCGCCGGACCACCTCGCCGGGGCGCGACGTGATGGCGGCCAGGAGCCGGAACTCCGTCGGCGTCAGCACGGCGGAGGCCGCCGCGCTCCGGACGGAGTGCGTCACCGGGTCGAGCACGAGACCGGCGGCCGGCTCGGCAGGGCGGCGTCCTCGACGCGCGAGCGCGGAGAGCCGGGCCAGCAGCTCCTTGGTCTCGAACGGCTTGACGACGTAGTCGTCGGCGCCCGCGGCGAACCCGGCCAGCACCTCGTGGGTCGCGCCCAAGGCGGTCAGGAAGAGGACCGGCGCGTCCTGGCCCGCCGACCTGAGCGCCTGCACCACGTCGCGACCGTCGGCGTCCGGCAGACCGACGTCCATGACCACCACGTCCAGCCGGTGCGGTGGGCCGAGCAGCTCGATGGCCTCGCGGCCGTCGTGTGCCGCGGTGACCTCGTGGCCCGCCGCCCGCAGGGCGCGGACGAGAACGCTGCGGATCGCGTCGTCGTCCTCGCACACCCCGATGGTCAGCACGCCCACATCATGGCGTGCTCGACGCGACCTGGTCGCCCCACGCCGCCTGCGCCCCGGAATCGCCGACGCGGTACACCTGGACGCCCGCGGCCACTGCCGCGACCAGCGCGACGGCAGCCGCGGCGTGCAGCGCTGCTCCCGAGCCCGGGCCGGCGTCGCGACGACGCGCGAGCCAGACGAGGGCGGCAGAGGTCGCCAGCAGGGCGAGGGCGAACCAGATCAGCTGGTCCCCCAGGGCCGCGTGCCTCCCCGGATCCCCGACGCGGTGCTCCAGCTCCTCGCCGCTCGACGTCGCGACCGGGACCAGCACGGTCGCGACGGCGGTGCACGCGACGACGAGGTGTCCGTAGCGGATCCGCCAGGTGGGACGCAACGCGATCGCGATGGTGCCCACCACGCCCAGGGGCAGCAGGACCACGACGGCATGCACCACGAGCGGATGGACCGGGAGGCCGTTGACCAGGTCGAACATGCTTCTTCTCCTCACACGACACGCGACCGGTGTCCGGCCGTCGCGGCCAGCGTGCCGGGCACTGCCTGCAAGCAACCTGACTGCCGTAGCGCTCCGCCGGAGTGAGACGCCGACGGGCGGCCACCGGAGACCGGTGACCGCCCGCCTGCTGGTGCCGCTGTCGACTAGCCGACGTTGATCGCGGTGTCGTCGACGACGAAGCTCGTCTGCAGGGACGAGTCCTCGTTCATCAGGAACTTCAGCGTGACCGTCTTGCCCTTGTACGCCGACAGGTCGAACGTCTTCTGGACGTAGCCGGTCGACTTGTTGAGGTTGGAGTACGTCGCCAGGGTGCTCGTCGTCGTACCGTCGACGATCTGCACCTTCGCCGTGTCGTAGGCCGTGCCGGTCGTGGTCTCCGCGGTGTCGATGGCGATCCAGAAGGACAGCGAGGCCGTGGTCGCCGTGGCGGGGATCGCGACGGTCTGGCTCTCGTTCTCCGTGGACGTGCTGCCGTTGCCGCCGAGCCACATCTTCCAGCTGCCGGTGCGCGCCGCGCGGCCGGTGTTGTTGGTGATCGGCCCGCTCGTGCCGGTCCAGTCGACCGCCCCGGACTCAAAACCCGGGTTCTTGAGCAGGTTGCCCGACGGCGTACCGCCGCCGCTGATCGTCCAGGTGAAGCTGGTCGAGCCGGACGCGTTCGTCGTGTCCTTCGCGGTGACGGTGACACTCGCCGTCGTCGCCGTGGTGGGCGTGCCCGAGACCAGGCCGGTGGTGGCGTTGATCGACAGGCCGGCCGGCAGGCCGGTGGCCGACCAGGTCAGCGTCTGGCCGGCGCCCGAGGACGAGCCGGTCATCTGCAGCGAGGTGGCGGTCCCGACCGTGCCGGTGCGGTTGCCCGGGTTGGTGACGGTGACCGTGTTGCCGGCCGTGGTGCAGGTCGGGTCAGCGGTCTGCGCCGGGACGGAGACGGCGTTCCACGCGGCCTTGACCGCGTTGAACTCGGCGCACGAGCCCGGGTAGAGGTTCTTCGCCGCGGTGAGCGTCCAGGTGCGGTACTTCAGGTAGCTCGAGCTGGTCGTCTTCATCAGCATCGCGTTGTAGAAGATCTTCCCGGCCTTCTGGATGCCGATGCCGGTGAGCGTGCCGCCGCTGTTGCACGTGGTGCTGGTCGGTCCGCCCGCGGGGTTGGTGCCCTCGGCGAGCAGGTAGAACCAGTGGTTGCCGGGGCCGGCCGCCGAGTGCACCTCGGCGTTCGGGATCGAACTGGAGTAGCAGTTCGGGTCGCCCTTGGCCGACGGGTTGTACATGTTGCGGATCTCGCCGTCACCGACGAGGTTGACCTCCTCGCCCACGAGGTAGTCCGGCTCGTCGTACGTGCTGGACTCGTTGGCGTAGTGCTCGGTCAGCGCGCCGAAGACGTCACCGACGAACTCGCCGGTGTTGCCGTTGGAGTGGCCACCGGGCGTGTTCTGGTCGATGCCGTGGCCGTACTCGTGGCCCACCACGTCGAGGTTGGTCAGCCACTCGGTGTTGGCCTGGTTGTGGCCGATCCGGACCCACTCGGTGCCGGTGCAGTAGACGGGCTCGCTCAGGCCCTGCGGGCAGAAGAACGCGTTGACCTCGTCCTTGCCGACCCGCGCCTGCCAGCCACCGCCGGTGCCGTTGAACCCGTCGCGACCGAGCCAGGCGCTGAGCATCTTGTCCTGCGTCTGCAGGGCCCAGAGGGTGTCGACGCAGCCGGTCTCCTTGCTCGTGCCGGTGCCGTCGCCCCACGTGTTGTCCGGTCCGGAGAGGACCGGGACGCTGTTGGTGGTGTTGTTGTCGATACGGCAGTCGACGCCCGGGTTGCCCGGGTCCGCCAGCGTGTACGACGTCGAGGACGCCTGGGTCGTCTGGAGCGACAGTCCGGGGCCGTTGTGGTGGCCGTTGCCGGTGCCGGTGGCGAAGTGCACCAGCTCGTCGGACTCGATCACGCCGCCGCGCTGCGCGTCGACGTACACGTCCTGGACGGCGCGGTCGCCGTCGGTCGTCAGGCCGCTGACCCGCACCTTCCAGGCCAGCCGCGGCGTCGCGAGCGCGTGCACCGCGAGGCTGGGCTTGCCGCGCAGGACCGCCCGGCGCAGCGTGGACCTCGCCTTCTTCCCGGCTGCCGAAGAGGTCACCTTCGGCGTCACCGGGATCCGTCCGATCGCGCTGCGCTGTGCCACGGTCGTGGTCAGGATCTGACCGTCCTCGTTGGTGACGACGACGAAGTCGCCGCCACGCACGGGCAGGCCGTCGTGCGTCCGCGTGTACGACGCGAACTGCAGGCCCTTGCCGCCGCTGATCACCGGCTTCGCGGTGAAGCGGTCACCGGCGCTGGCCTTGATCTGCGGCGCGCGGCTGTCGACCAGGGCCTTGGCGGACCGGTGCGCCAGTCGGTGCGGATCGTCCTTCGGCGCCGC
>DATLIG010000059.1:0-10055 GCA_035539555.1 Nocardioides sp.
TGCGTCCGGGAGTTCGCGGCGGTTGCCGGGACTTCTTCGGGCCGTTCCCTCAGTCCCTCTGGATGAGCGAGATCAGCGTACGGGTGACAGGTCACCCACCACGAATCGAGATCCCGGATGTCGAGACCGATGTCCGGAATATGAGATCGGGTGCAGCTCAGCGGCGCGCGCGGGCGTCGGCGGCCAGCTGCCGCAGCAGGTCGAGTACGCCGTCCGGGCCGTGCACGACCACGTCCGACATCTCGATCAGCGCACTCTGCTCGTCCGACGCCGAGCAGACACGCAACGTCGCCACGCCCTGCTTCTCCAGCTCGCCGACGGCCTCGAACGCCTCCACGTCGCCCAGGTCGTCGCCGGCGAAGACGAAACCCTCGGCGTCGAGCACGGCCGCGAGCCGGTTGACCACCAGGCCCTTGTGCGAGCCCGCGGAGCGGACCTCGATCACCGATCGCCCCGGCTCCAGGACGAGGCCGTGCTGACGGGCGAGCTCGCGCATCGGAGGCAACAGCCGCTCGAACGCGGCGTCGGAGTCCGGCAGGCGACGGGTGTGGACGGCGACCGCGAGGCCCTTGTCCTCCACGAACGCCTCACTCGCGCCGGCCAGGCGCAGCGCCCGCGGCAGGTCGCGCTCGAAGGTCGCCAGGCCGCGTGGCGGGCGGGCGCCCAGGATGCGGCGTCGGCCCGAGCTCCACCGCTCGTTGCCGTACTGCCCGAAGACGAAGAGCTCCTTGCCCGCTGCCTGCAGGGCGTCGCCGACCTCCTCCAGACCGCCCAGGTCGAGGGCCTGGCGGGCCGGGCGGCCCGTGATCACCGCGATCGCGGCCACCTCGGCGGCGAGCTCCTCCAGCACCTCGGCGGCCGCCGGGTGGATGTGGGCCTTCGCGGGGTCGTCGACGATCGGGGCCAGCGTGCCGTCGAAATCGAGGCCGACGACCGTGCGCGACGCGACGCCGACCACGGCGTCGTAGCGCTGTTCACCTTCGTCGGACGAGAACCTCACTGACCCATCCCACCATGCCGGCACGGTGGAATGGTGTCCGGTAGGTGAAGTTTCAACCCGGTGGGCTGCGCCACGCCCGCGCGGCAGCGCGGCGGGAGCCGCCGCCCAGGCAGCCTGCTGCCCGCCCAGCGGCGCAGACGCGCTCGCGCCAGAAGGCCCGCGCGGCAGCGCGGCGAGAGCCGCCGCCCAGGCAGCTTGCTGCCCGCCCAGCGGCGCAGACGCGCTCGCGCCAGAACAGCTAGTCCAGCTCGCCGGTGAGGATGAGGGTGAGGTTGGTGTCGGACATGTCGCTGTCGGTGTCCGCCGGCTTGATCCGGGCGACGCCGAGGTCGAGGGCGAGCAGCTGTGCCGCGGCCTTCTTGCCCTTCGGGAAGTAGACGGTCGTGGCGGGGACGGTGCCGTACCAGTTGTCGGCGGCGGCGACCTGCCAGCCCGCCTCCTTGACCTTCTCGCCCACCCGGCTGGCGAGGCCGGCGATCTGGGTGTTGTTGAACACGACGACGGCGTGGTCGGCGCGGTCGACCGGCTTGGGGGTGGGCTCGTCGGCGCTCGGCGTCTCCGACGCGCCGTCCGAGGCCTTGTCCGACGGGTCCTCGCCGGCGTCGGTCGAGCCGGTGTCGGTCGGCGTTGCGGCAGCCTTGGTGGCGGAGATGTCCCGCTCGGCGGGGTCGTCGCCACGGGTCACGACGAAGGCGACCGCAGCCAGGATCACGGCGACGACGCTCAGCAGGACGACGGGCGAGGGAAGGACGGCGCCGCGCTCGTCGCGGCGTGCGGTCCGGGGTCCAGCAGGCCAGGTGGGGAAGGTCATGGCCGCCTCTCCTTGGTCAGATCTCGAAGCCGAGGCGGCGCGCGGAGCGCTGCCGCTGGCGCTGGGAGCGCAGCCGGCGCAGGCGGCGGACCAGCAGCGGGTCGTGCGCAAGGGCCTCGGGACGGTCGATCAGGGCGTTGAGCACCTGGTAGTAGCGCGTGGCGCTCATGTCGAACTGCTCGCGCACGGCCGTCTCCTTGGCACCGGCGTACTTCCACCACTGGCGCTCGAACTCGAGAATGGCGCGGTCCCGGTCGCTGAGGTCGGCCGGAACGACCGGGGTGGCGTCCTGGTGGCTGCGCTCGGCGCTCATGACGTCTCCTCGACGCTCGGGGTGGGACTGTTCGGCAGATGTACGGGCCCCACTCTAACGTGCGAATCACAGCGATGTCATTCGGTCGCGCGGCGGGTCGCGAGCCGCTGGATAGGGTGCCCGCATGACCGGGACGACCGCGACGATCGGCTGGGGCATCCTCGCACCCGGCAAGATCTCGGCCCTGTTCGCCACCGACCTCGCCGTCGTACCGGGCGGGCGGCTGGTCCACGTCGGCTCGCGCACACCCGAGCGCGCGGCCGCGTTCGCCGGACGCCACGGCGCGGAGAGGTACGGCGACTACGAGTCCGTGCTCGCCGACCCCGAGGTCGACGTCGTCTACATCGGTTCGCCCCACGTCGCGCACGCCGCCCATGTCGTCCAGGCACTCGAGGCCGGCAAGCACGTGCTCTGCGAGAAGCCGCTGGCGCTGGACCGGGCGACCGCGGAGCACCTGTTCGCGACCGCACGCGCCCACGACCGGTTCCTGATGGAGGCGATGTGGAGCGCCTGCAACCCGGTGTGGCGCGACCTCGCGCGCCGACTGCGCGCCGGCGAGCTCGGGACGCCGCGGCACCTGTCGGCGGAGTTCCACTTCACCGCGCCCGCCGACCCGACGCACCGGCTGCTCGACCCGGCGCTCGGCGGAGGCGCGATGCACGACATCGGCCTCTACCCGCTGACCTTCGCGCACCTGATGCTCGGCGAGGCCGTCGAGCTGCGGGCGGTCGGCACCGTCGTCGACAGGTACGTCGACCTCGACGTCGCGATCAGCGGCTGCTACCCCGGCGACACCTACGCCACGCTCACCGCCGGCCTGACCTCGCAGTCCGCCAACGGGGCGCGGATCACCACCGACACCGGCTGGGTGGAGGTCCCCGGTGACTTCCACTCCCCCACGAGCTTCACGTTCAACGGGCTGGCCAAGCGCGGGCAGCCGGTCGAGCGAGTCGTCCACCGGCCGGCCGAACCCGTGCTCGGCGCCGGCTACGGCAACGAGATCGCCCACGTCCACGAGTGTCTGAGGGCCGGACTGCGGGAGTCGCCGTGGGTCCCGCCGGCACAGACGCTGACGATCCTCGGTCAGATCGAGGACATCCGGGTACAGATCGGGGCGTCGCCGCACCCCGCGGCCTGACGCACCCGCATCCCGCCGACCCCTAAGGTGACCACGTGGCCCACGACCTGGTGATCGTTGCCAACCGCCTCCCCGTCGACCGTGTGCAGGGACCCGACGGCAAGACGACCTGGCGTCGCTCTCCCGGCGGCCTGGTCTCCGCGATCGAGCCCGTGATGCGCGCCCACGACGGCGTCTGGGTCGGCTGGCCCGGCGGCACCGAGCAGCGACTCAAGCCGTTCAAGGACGACGGCCTCGCGCTGGTCCCGCTCTCGATGACGCCGGAGGAGATCGAGGAGCACTACGAGGGCTTCTCCAACGGCACCCTCTGGCCGCTCTACCACGACGTCGTCGCCAAGCCGGAGTTCCACCGCGAGTGGTGGGACACCTACGTGAAGGTCAACCAGCGCTTCGCCGAGAAGGCCGCTGACCTCGCTGCGAAGGGCGCGACCGTCTGGGTGCACGACTACCAGCTGCAGTTGGTGCCGCAGATGCTGCGCGAGCTCCGGCCCGACCTGCGGATCGGCTTCTACCTGCACATCCCGTTCCCGCCGGCCGAGCTCTTCCAGCAGCTGCCGTGGCGCCGGCAGATCCTGGAGGGACTGCTCGGCGCCGACCTGGTCGGCTTCCAGCTCCCCGGCGCCGCACAGAACTTCATCCGCCTGGTCCGCCAGCGCGTCGGCCACAAGACGCACCGCGACCTGGTCTACCTGCCCGACGGCCGCACCGTCCGGGCCGCGGCCTTCCCGATCTCGATCGACGCCGCCGGGTTCGAGGAGCTGGCCGAGTCCGAGGCCGTCACCGAGCGGGCCGCCGCGATCCGCGAGGCGCTCGGCAACCCGAGGAAGATCTTCCTCGGCATCGACCGGCTCGACTACACCAAGGGCATCTACGCCCGGCTGCGCGCGTTCGGGGAGCTGATCAGCGACGGCCGGCTCACCGTCGACGACGCCGTCTTCGTGCAGGTCGCGGTCCCCTCCCGGGAGCGCGTCGAGCACTACCGCAACCTGCGCGACGACATCGAGCGACTGGTCGGCCGCCTCAACGGCGACCTCGGCCGGATCGGCCGACCCGCCATCAGCTACCTGCACACGTCGTATCCCCGTGAGGAGATGGCGGCGCTCTACCGCGCCGCGGACGTGATGGTCGTGACGCCGTACCGCGACGGCATGAACCTCGTCGCCAAGGAGTACGTCGCCTGCCGGGTCCACGAGGACGGGGCACTCGTGCTCTCGGAGTTCGCCGGCGCGGCCGACGAGCTGCGGCAGGCCTGGCTGGTCAACCCCTACGACATGAACGGCATGAAGGCCGCGTTGTTCGAGGCCTACGAGGCCGAGCCGAAGGAGCTCGCGCGCCGGATGAAGGCCATGCGCAAGCAGATCGCCCAGCACGACGTGAAGGCGTGGGCCGACAGCTTCATGACCGAGCTCGAGGACGAGGGCAACAACCACCGCAAGACGCTGCGACCCGCCGACCGCACCTGAGCGGCTCCGGTCCCAGCGGTCGACCACGGACGACGGCCGCGGGAAGCCCCGCTGCGCGGTAGTTTTCGCACATGGATCTGGTGCCCCTGCGCTCCGTGCCCGGCGCGGGCCTTCTCCCCGGACCCGACCAGGTGGTCGCGGCGGCGAGCAACGTCGCCCAGAAGGTGCTCTACGGCGGCGTCGCCGACCTGCGGCCGATGCCGCGCACCCTGATCGACGACGGCACGCTGCGCGAGGTCTACCACTACCGGCCTGCCGGCCACGTGCAGGAGAAGGGCGACCCCGTCCTGCTCGTCACGCCGCTCGCCGCGCCGTCGAGCTGCTACGACCTGCGCCGCGGATGCTCGCTGGTGGAGCACTTCGTGACGGAGGGCCGGCCGACCTACCTCGTGGAGTACGGCGAGGTGTCCTTCCGCGACCGCAACCTCGGCATGGAGCACTGGATCGACGAGGTCGTGCCGACCGCGATCCGCGAGGTCTCCGAGCACGCCGGCGGCCGGCCCGTCCACGTCATCGGCTGGAGCCTCGGCGGGATCTTCTCCATGCTGACCCTTGCCGACAAGCGCTCCGGCGAGCTGCCGGTCGCGTCACTGACCGTGGTCGGCTCCCCCATCGACATCTCGCTCGTGCCCCTGCTCGCACCGCTGCGGCCGCTGCTCAACCTCTTCAACGGCAAGGGCCCGATCACCAAGGGCTACCAGATGCTCGGGGGTGCCCCGAAGCCGCTGGTGAAATGGGCCTTCCAGCTGACCGCCTTCCAGAAGCTGGTCACCAAGCCGATCGCGCTCGCGACCCACGTCGACGACCGCGAGTTCCTCGCGCAGGTCGAGGCGGTCGACCACTTCACCGCCAACATGATCGCCTACCCCGGCCGGACGTTCGGGCAGCTCTACCACCGCTTCGCGAAGGGAAACCAGCTCGCGACCGGCACCTTCGAGCTCGACGACCGCACCATCGACCTGGGCGACATCCGCGTGCCGGTGCTGGTGTTCGGGGGTGCCACGGACGGGATCGCCCCCGTGCCGGCGGTGCATGCCGTCGTACCCCTGCTGAAGAAGGCGGAGGAGGTCCGCTTCGAGGTCGTGCCCGGCGGCCACCTCGGCATGCTCACCGGCCGCGCGGCGCGCACCACCACGTGGCTGGCGATGGACGAGTGGATCAACCAGTGGTCCACCGACAACAAGCCGGTCGTGCCGATCGGCACCAACCGCAAGCGTCGTACGTCGTCGGCCGCCTCCCGCTCGCTGGCGAAGTGAGCCCGGCGCGGTGAGCTCGGGGCGCGGCGTCCGGATCGGGTACGGCGCCGGGTCGGTCGCCACCGGTGCGTTCGGCACCGTGCCGGGACTGATGTTGCTCCCCTACCTCACCGACACCCTCGCCGTCCCGGCGCTGGCCGCCGGGGCGATCGTGTTCCTGCCGAAGGCCTGGGACGTGGTGCTCAACCCGGTCGCCGGCCGGATCAGCGACCGTTCCACCGATCCGCGCGGTCCGCGGCGGCCGTGGCTGCTGCGGGCCGGGATCGCGCTGTCGGCCTGCTTCGCGCTGCTGTTCGCGGCACCGGACCTGGGCTCGCGGGCGGCCGACGCGGCGTGGGTGCTGGTGGCGTTCCTGGCCTGCGCGACGGCGTACGCGTTCTTCCAGGTGCCCTATGTCGCGATGCCGGCGGAGATCACCGGCTCCTACGAGGAGCGGACCCGGCTGATGACGTGGCGGGTGGCGATCCTGGCGTTCACGATCCTGCTGGCCGGGGCGAGCGCGCCTGCGATCCGCGACGCGATCGGCGGCCGGGACGGCTACCGGGTCATGGGCGTCGCGATGGCCCTGCTCATCCTCATCGGCGCACTGCTGGCCTACCGCGGCACCCGCTCCGCCGCGATCGGCGCGGTCGCCCCGGGCGCCGGGTCCCTGCGCGACCAGCTGCGCGTGGTCGCCGGGGCGCGCGACTTCCGGGTGCTCCTGACGACCTTCGTGCTGCAAGCGCTCGCCACCGGCTGCATGCTCGCCGGCGTCGACTACCTCGCCGGGGACGTGCTCGAGCGCGACGGTGCCGCGACCGTGCTCTTCCTCTGCTTCGTCGGTCCGGCGCTGCTGCTCACCCCCGTCTGGGCCGCGATCGGGCAGCGGATCGGCAAGAAGCAGGGCTACCTGCTCTCGTCGCTGGTGCTCGCGGCCGGGGCGGCCGCGGTCCTCCCGGCCGCCGAGGCGCCCGCCGTCCTCGTGTTCCTCGCCGTGGGGCTGGTCGGCGTCGGCTACGCCGGGATCCAGGTGTTCCCGCTCGCGATGCTGCCGGACGTCGCAGCGGTCGACGCGCGGCGTACCGGCTCCTCGCGGATCGGGGTCTACACCGGCGTGTGGACCGCCGGGGAGACCCTCGGCCTCGCTCTCGGTCCGGGTCTCTTCGCGGTCGTGCTCGCCCTCGGCGACTACCGCTCCAGCGATTCCGGCGACGTTCTGCAGCCGGACTCGGCGGTCACCGCGATCACCCTCGGCTTCTCGCTGCTGCCCGCCCTGCTGGTACTCCTGAGCCTGCGCTGGCTGCGGCGCTACGCGCTCGACGAGACGGAGGTGGACCGCGTTGACGCCTGACGACGTGCGTGCCCGGCTGGCCGCGCTGCAGGCGGGCGACCTGCCCGTGCACGGCGGCCAGACCCTCGCCTACGTGTACGACGCCGGGCTGGCCGAGGTGGATGCCCTGGCCCGCGAGGCGGTCGCCGCCTTCGCCGGCAGCAACGGGCTGGACCCGACCGCCTTCCCGAGCCTGCTGGCGATGGAGAACGACCTCGTCGCCTTCGCCCGCGGACTCGTGGACGGCCCGGACACGATGGTCGGCACGTTGACCTCCGGTGGCACCGAGTCCTGCCTGCTCGCGGTGCAGGGCGCGCGCGACGCCCGGCCCGACGTGACCGCGCCGTCGATGGTGGTGCCGGAGACCGTGCACGCCGCCTTCCACAAGGCCGCGCACTACTTCGGGGTGCGGGCGGTCGTCGTACCCACGCGGGCGGACCACCGCGCCGACGCGGCCGCGATGGCAGCGGCGATCGACGAGAGCACCGTGCTCGTGGTCGCCAGCGCGCCGTCGTACGCGCACGGGGTGGTGGACCCGGTCGCCGACATCGCGGCAGCGGCCGCCGCTCGTGGGGTGCGGTGCCACGTCGACGCCTGCATCGGCGGCTGGGTGCTGCCGTGGGCCGCCCGCCTCGGGCGGGCCGTGCCGGCCTGGACGTTCGCCGTCGAGGGCGTCACGTCGATCTCGACCGACCTCCACAAGTACGCCTACGCACCGAAGGGCGCGTCCCTCCTGCTGCACCGCACGCCCGACCTGCGGCGTCCGCAGTACTTCGCGCACGCGGGCTGGCCCGGCTACACGATGCTCAACGCGACCCTGCAGTCGACCCGCTCGGGCGGTCCGGTCGCCGGGGCGTGGGCGACGGTGCGGGCCATCGGCGACGACGGCTACCTCGAGCTGACCCGACGTGCGCTGGACGCGACCGACCGGATCTGCGCGGGCATCGGCGGCCTCGACGGGCTCGCGCTGGTCGCCGTCCCCGACTCGACGCTCGTCGCGGCGGTCGCGGACGGCCCGCTCGACGTCTTCACGGTGTGCGACGAGATGGCGCAGCGCGGCTGGTTCGTCCAGCCCCAGCTCTCGTACGACGGCAACCCTGCCTCGTTGCACCTGGCGGTGAGTGCCGCGACCGATCCGGCGGGCTTCCTCGCGGCGCTCGAGGAGTCCGTGGCCGCAGCGCTGGCCTCCGGCCCGGTGCCGGTGGACGACGGCGTGGTCGACCTGCTGCGGACCCTCGACCCGACCACCCTCGGCGACGCCGAGTTCGACCTGCTGCTGGCGGCCGGCGGCCTCGCCGGCGACGGGGGCGAGCTGGGCCTGCCGGAGCGGATGGCGCCGGTCAACGCACTGCTCGACGCCGCCCCGCCGCGGCTGCGCGAGGCCGTCCTGGTGGCCTTCCTCGACCGGCTCGCGCGTCCCGTCGCCCCGTCGATCGCCGGGGATGCCTAGTCCCAAAGGACTAGCGGACCTCGGCCGCCTTCCCGATCCCGGGACCGGTCCCGGCTCCGTAGATTTCTCATCACCGACGCGGACCTCGAAGCCCGCTGGAGGGAGCCCCACCGGGTCCGGCACCCCATAGCCGGGAGTGCCCCCGGGAGGACCAGCAAAGGGCTCGAGATCCGCGTCGGAGCTAGCCACCCACCGGGTGGCGCCCCTGGGAGGGAGAGGGGCGGCACCGGACGGTGGTGGCAGGTGTGGGCGCGAAGGGAGAGCGCGGCCCACACGACGGGAGCAGCACCGCGGCCGGCCCGAAGGATGGGTGGGTCTGGGGGGACCAGGCGCCTTCGGGCGCACTAGGGTTCGGCCGTGGGTGCTCTCTCCAAGCTCGTCGACCAGGGCCTGATGGCCGCTGACTGGGCCGACGCCCTCGCTCCCGTCGAGGACCGCGTCACCGCGCTGGGCCAATTCCTGCGCGACGAGATCGCCGCCGGCCGTGCCTACCAGCCCGCCGGCGAGCGTGTGTTCCGCGCCTTCCAACGCCCACTGGCCGAGGTCCGGGTGCTCATCGTGGGCCAGGACCCGTACCCGAACCCCGCGCACCCGATCGGTCTCTGCTTCGCCGTCGAGCGCGGCATCACCCCGCTGCCGCCGAGCCTGCGCAACATCTACCAGGAGCTGGCCGACGACGTCGGCTTCGTGCCGCCCGGCCACGGCGACCTCAGCGCGTGGACCGACCAGGGCGTCATGCTGCTCAACCGCGTGCTGACCGTCCGTCCCGGTGAGCCGGGCTCCCACCGCGGCCAGGGCTGGGAGCACGTCACGGCGTGCGCGATCCAGGCCGTCGTACGACGGGCCGAGGAGGGGGCGCCGATCGCCGCGATCCTGTGGGGCCGGGACGCGCAGACGCTCAAGCCGCACCTCGGCCCGATCCCCTGGGTGGAGTCGGTGCACCCGTCGCCGTTGTCGGCCCATCGCGGCTTCTTCGGATCGCGCCCGTTCAGCCGGGTCAACCAGCTGCTCGTCGAGCGCGGCGGGCGGCCGATCGACTGGACCCTGCCGGCCTGACCGGTTTCCGGCGATCGACCGCCGGGGATCGTCGCCTGCACGGACGAGCCGTACGTCCCAGAGGAGGTCGACCCCGGCCGGACCGTGCGCGTGCCGCGCGGCTGACCATCACGGTCTTCCCTGTCCGGGCTCCGTGGAATATAGTTGAGTCTTCAACTATTGAGGTGGACATGACGGACACGACCGCACGGATGCCGGCCCTCTACATCGGGCACGGCGCGCCGCCCCTGCTCGACGACCCGCTCTGGTCGGGCCAGCT
>DATLIG010000060.1:0-30019 GCA_035539555.1 Nocardioides sp.
GGCGGGGCGAGGGCTCGAGGGGCAGGTCGACGACGACCCGTGCCCCCGGGGAGCCGGGAGCGGGGTCGGCGAAGCCGATGACCCCGCCGTGCAGGTCGCTCACCCAGCGGGCGATGGCGAGGCCGAGACCGGTGCCGCCTCCGCCGGTCGGGTCGCCGAGGGTGCCGAACGGCTCGAAGACCCGCTCCCGGTCGGCCGGGTCGATGCCCGGACCGGCGTCGCGGACCTCGATCAGGTAGCGGTCGCCCCGGCGGGTCACGTCGATCGCGACCGTGCCGCCGGAGGGGCTGTGCCGGGAGGCGTTGTCCAACAGGTTGGCCACCAGCTGGTGCAGCCGCGAGGGGTCTGCGGTGACCTCCAGGTCCGGCGGGTCGACCCGGACGTCGTACGCCACCGGGCGGCCGGACGCGCGGGCCGCGGCCACCGCGTCCTCCAGCAGCGCGGCGACCGCGACCGGGCGGGGCGCGAGCGGCGCCTTGCCGGCATCGACGCGGGCCAGGTCGAGGAGGTCGTCGACGAGCCCACTCATCCGCTCGGCCTGGGCGAGCGCGGTCTCCAGCGCCGCGGGGTCGCGCGGCGCGACGCCGTCGACGACGTTCTCCAGCACGGCCCGGAGGCCCGCGAGCGGTGTGCGCAGCTCGTGGCTGACGTTGGCGACCAGCTCGCGGCGCTGACGGTCGACCCCGGCGAGGTCGCGCGCCATCGTGTTGAACGCGCGGGCGAGCTGTCCGACCTCGTCGCGCGAGGTCTCCGCGATCCGGACGTCGTAGTCGCCGCGCGCCATCCGCCGGGCGGCGCTGGTCATCTGGCGCAGCGGCGAGGTCATGCCCACCGCGAGCAGCTGGGTGAGCGCGAGCGCGAGCCCGATCGTGACGGGGATCCCCAGCCAGAACGGCACTCCGCCCGCGTTGCCGAGCGACGCGACGACCGCGGCGACCGTCGCACTGATGGCGACGAGCAGACCGAGCTTGACCTTCAGCGACGCGACGCTCGAGAGCGGCTCACTGCTCACCGACGGGCTCCGTCTCGAGCGCGTAGCCCACGCCGTGGGCCGTCCGTACGACGCCCGGGCCGACCTTCGCACGCAGCCCCTTCACGTGGCTGTCGACCGTCCGGGTGCCGGTCGCGCCGTCCCACCCCCACACCTCGGCGAGCAGCTTCTCCCGGGTCACGACGGCACCGGGGGCGGCGGCCAGGCAGACCAGCAGGTCGAGCTCGGTCGGCGTCAGGTGCACCTCGGTGTCACCGCGCCACACGCGCCGGGCCGGGACGTCGACCCGGAGCTCGCCGACCTGCAGCACCTCGCCGCGGGCCAGCGCCGCGGCCCGGTCCACGCGCCGCAACAGCGCGGAGACCCGCGCCACCAGCTCGACCATCCGGAACGGCTTGGTGAGGTAGTCGTCGGCACCGACGCCCAACCCGACCAGCACGTCGGTCTCCTCGGTCCGCGCCGTCAGCATCAGCACCGGCACCGGCCGGTCGGCCTGGATCCGGCGGCACACCTCGTGGCCGTCGAAGCCGGGGAGCATCACGTCGAGGACCACGGCGTCGGGCCGGTGCTCGGCGCACGCCGCGACGGCGCCGGGGCCGTCCCAGGCGCGGACGACGTCGTACCCCTCGGCCGCGAAGCGGTCGGACACCGCCTGGTTGATGACCGGGTCGTCCTCGACCACGAGGAGGCGGCGGCGCGCGGTGGCGAGGGGCCCGTTGCTCATGGTTCGAGGCTACGAGCGCGAACCGCCGGGATGTGGGGACGACGTGTGGAGGTTCTGTGCAGATCGCCCGGCCGGTCGGGGGTTCAGGCGGGGGCGAGCAGCACCGGCATCAGCTCGTGCACCTGCGCCCGCAGCTCGTCGAGCACGCCCTCGCGCCCGCAGAGGTGGGCGAGCAGCGCCTGCTGGAACAGCCCGTCGAGCAGGCCGTAGGCCACCGAGGGAGCCATCGCGGGAGCACGCCCGGCGAGCTCGGCGTAGGTGCTGACGACCCGCCAGATCATGTCCTCGAGGGTCTTGTCGATCTGGAGGACGGCCTCGCGCAGGGACTCCTCGAACATGCTCTGCGCGCGCAGGTCGTACCAGAGCCGGTGCATCGGCGCCTCGTCGACGATCGTCTCGACGAGCTTGTCGGCGAAGCCCGCGACCAGCTCGTCGGCCGTCGTCGCGTCGGCCACCACGCCGTCGTACCGGTGCACGCAGGTGGCCTTGTACTGCCGCACGCAGTAGACGATCAGGTCGAGCTTGTCGTGGAAGTAGTAGTGGACGACGCCGTGGGAGAACTCCGAGTTGTTCGCGATCTCGCGCAGGCTGGCGCGGGCGTAGCCGAGCTCGCCGAGGGTCCGCAGGGCGGAGTCGGCCAGTGCGCGGCGGCGCTCGTCGTGCTTGTCGGCAGGCGTACGACGAGCCGTGGCAGTCGTCATGGGAAGCGAGGCTACCGGCTGGGCGGCGCTTTGTGACCGGGTGACAAACGAAAATCTTGACGTTTGTCCAGAAAAGTCTTGACGACTGTCAAGGAGGAGGAGTTGTGTGGCCCACGTCACCCCCCGACATCCACGGGACACCCACCGACGAAGGAGTCGCACCCCATGTCTGACCTCGAACTGGCGGGCCGCAAGGCGCTCGTCACCGGCGGCGCCCAGGGCCTGGGCAAGAAGTTCGCCGAGTACCTCACCGCCGCCGGCGCCACCGTCGTGATCGCCGACGTGCAGGACGAGAAGGGCAAGGAGGTGGCCGAGTCGATCGGCGGCACCTTCGTCCACCTCGACGTCACCGACGACGCCTCGTGGGAGGCCGCGGTCGCCCAGGCCGTCAGCGAGGTCGGCGGGCTCGACATCCTCGTCAACAACGCCGGCATCGAGATCGCCAGCCTCTTCATCAACCTGGACGCCGACGTCGCCCGGCGGATCTTCGACGTCAACGTCGTCGGCACCTCGCTCGGCATCAAGCACGCCTTCCGGACCATGGGCCCCGGCGGCGCCGCGGGCAAGGGAGGCTCGGTGATCAACGTCGCCTCGGTCGCCGCGCACATCGCCTTCCCGGCGCTGTCGCAGTACTCAGCGTCGAAGTCGGCGGTCGACCGGATCACGCGGGTGGCCGCGATGGAGGCCGGCAAGCTCGGCCTGGGCGTGCGGGTCAACTGCGTCGCTCCCGGCCTGATCCCCAACGAGATGGGGGCGGGCCTCGCCAACGAGCTCACCGGCATGGGGCTCTTCGAGTCACCCGAGGCCGCCGTCGGTCAGGTCGTCGAGCTCACGCCGTCGGGCGGGCTCGCCACCGAGGAGGACATCGCCGAGGCCGTGGTCTTCCTCGCCTCCGACCGCTCGAAGTTCATCAATGGCGTCGACCTGTCGGTCGACGGCGGAATGGGGATGTGACCATGTCCGACGACACTGCTGGCAAGAAGCCCGTCATCGTCTACGGCGCCTCCGGCTACACCGGCCGCCTCATCTGCGAGTACCTCCGCGAGTTCGGCGTCCCCTTCGTCGCGGCCGGCCGCGACGAGGGCAAGCTCAAGGCCTCGATGGAGGCCAACGTGCCCGGCATCGAGACCGCCGACTACGAGATCGTCCAGGTCGACCACACGGTCGAGGCGCTCACCGAGCTCTTCAGCGGCGCCTCGGTCGTGTGCAACACGGTCGGCCCGTTCAGCAAGTACGGCCCCGAGGTCGTCGAGGCCTGCCTCGCGGCCGGCACCCACTACCTCGACACCACCGGCGAGCAGGACTGGCTGATCACCTGCGACGAGAAGTACGGCGCCGACTTCGCCGCCGCCGGCCTCCTGCTGTCCCCCGGCATCGCGCAGATGTACACGACCGGCGAGATCGCCGCCGAGCTCTGCCTCGAGAAGCCGGGCCTGGACACCCTCGACATCGCGGTCTTCTGGGGAGGATCGCCCACGATCGCCTCCACGCAGACCATCCTGGTCAACGCCGCGACGTCGAAGGCGCACTACCTGGCCCAGAACCAGTACGCCGAGTTCGACCCGACCCAGGGGCTCGTCTCGCTCGTCGTACCGGGACAGCACGAGCTGGCGCTGTCGCTGCCATGGGGCGGCACGTCCCACCCGGTCTGGTACCGCAAGGACCCGCGGGTGGCGAACTGCAAGGCGCAGGGCGGGGTCTTCAACGCGGCGCTGATGAACGGCGTCCCGCAGATCGTGGCCGGCGCGCTCGAGGCGACGAAGGACATGTCGGAGTCGGAGCGGGACGAGGCACTGACCGCGACCGCCGCACAGGTGATGAACCAGATGCCGCCACGCGAGAACCCGCGGCTCAACAAGTCGCTCGACTCGGTGCACGCCTCCGGACCGCTGGGCCGCGCGCACTGCGTCATCCACGGCAACCAGAACTACAAGCAGACCGGACTCCTGCAGGCCTATGCGGCGTACTCGCTCCTGCAGCAGCCGCCGCTGCGGGTCGGGTTCGCGTCGGGCTGCAAGGCGTTCGGCCACCGCGAGCTGCTCGGCCAGCTGCGGGCGTTCGGCCTCGTCGCCGAGCCCGTCCTGACCGTCGAGGGCTGAGCTCGACATGACCCGACTGGTCGACTACCTGGACAAGGGGGCGTCGCTGGGGGGCGACGCGCCTTGCCTGGTCTGCGACGGGCGGACGTGGACGTACGACGAGGTGCGGGACCTCGCCGGACAGGTCGCGTCCGCCCTCGCAGGACGGGGCGTCCGGCCCGGTGACAAGGTCGCCATCCTGTCCTCGAACGACCCGGTGGCCTTCACCTGCGTCTTCGGGATCAGCCGGGCCGGCGCGGTCTGGTGCCCGATCAACCCGCGCAACGAGGCCGACGAGAACCGCGAGCTGCTCGACCTCTTCGACTGCTCGGTGCTGATCTTCCAGGCGTCGTACGCGGACCTGGTGGACCGGATCCGCGGCGACCTGCCGAAGGTCACCACGCTGGTCTGCCTGGACGCCGCGTTCGAGTGGGCGCTGGGCTGGGAGGAGTTCCTGGCGGCCGGCACGGTCGAGGTCGACGCGCCGGGCGAGGACGACCTCGCCCTCATCGTCGGCACCGGCGGCACCACCGGGCGGCCCAAGGGCGTGATGCTCACCGGCGCCAACATCGAGACGATGACGGCGCTGACGCTGATCGGCTATCCGTGGCCCGGACGGCCGGCCCGGCCGACGTACCTCGCCCTCGCGCCGCTCACCCACGCGGCGGGCGTGCTCTGCTTCCCCGTGCTGACCCAGGGCGGCTCGATCGTCGTCATGCGGCAGCCGGACGTGGCGGGCTTCCTGGCGAACGTGGCCGAGCACCGGGTGACGCACACCTTCCTGCCGCCGACGCTGATCTACATGGTGCTCGACCACCCGGACCTGGCGAGCACGGACCTGAGCAGCCTCCAGTGCTTCTGGTACGGCGCGGCGCCCATGTCGGCGAAGCGGCTGGAGGAGGCACTCACCCGGATCGGGCCGGTGATGGCGCAGCTCTTCGGCCAGACCGAGGCGCCGATGATGATCTCCACCATGGCGCCGGCGGACCACTTCCGCGCCGACGGGAGCATCGCCCACGAACGGCTGTCATCGGCGGGGCGTCCGGCTCCGCTGGTGACGGTCTCCATCATGGACGGCGACGGCACGGTGCTGCCGCAGGGCGAGCGCGGGGAGATCGTCGTGCGCAGCTCGCTGGTGATGCGCGGCTACTACAAGAACCCCGAGGCGACGGCCGAGGCGACGGCGCACGGCTGGCACCACACCGGCGACATCGGGTTCCTCGACGAGGAGGGCTTCCTCCACATCGTCGACCGCGCCAAGGACATGGTCATCACCGGCGGCTTCAACGTCTACTCCACCGAGGTCGAGCAGGCCCTGATGGCACACCCCGCCGTCGCGGACTGCGCCGTCGTGGGCCTGCCCGACGAGAAGTGGGGCGAGCGGTTGACCGCCGTCCTGCAGCTGCGGCCCGGCCAGTCCGTCGAGGCCGGCGAGGTGCAGGCCTTCGTGAAGGAGCGGATCGGGAGCGTGAAGACGCCGAAGCAGGTCGAGGTGTGGCCGGACCTGCCGCGGTCCAAGGTGGGCAAGGTGCTGAAGACCGAGGTGAAGGCACAGCTGGCCGGGGCAGGCGCGTAGGAAGGGGCCCGCCCTAGACTCGGGAGCGATGTCGTCCCCGTCGCTCCCGAGTCGCCTGCCCGCGCTCGGCGCCCGTCTGCTCGTCACGGTCGCCGCGCTCGCCGGGCTGTTCGCGATGCACGGCCTGGCCGACCACCAGATGCCGTCGGCCCCGATCGCGGCCGCCAGTGCGGCCGGCGCGGAGCACGACGCCGGGCACGCGCCCGACCCGAGCGCCCCGGCGTCGCACGGCGCGGCGGAGATCTGCCTGGCCCTGCTCGGCCTCGCCTTCGTGCTGGTCGTCGCGCTCACCCGCGGCGGGGTGCTCCTCCGTCCGTCCCGGAGTACGACGACCCGCTGGCGCGTCCTCGCCCGCCGGGCCCGCTTCCGCGACCCACCGGACCTGTTCCGGCTCTCCGTCCAGCGCTGCTGAGCGGCCGGTCCCACCGGGCGACGTCCGTCGTCCGGTGGCGAACGCCTGCCCACCAACCCCGGAAGAAGAGAGACCGATGAACGACAACACCCTTCGACGTACCACCGCCACGATCGGCGCACTCGCCCTCGCCCTGGGCCTCGCGGCCTGCGGCTCCGAGGACGACGGCCACGACGGCCACGGCGGCGACCCCCGCGCCGTGCAGACGGCCCGCAACGGCGACGAGTTCAACCAGGCGGACGTCGACTTCGCGACCGCGATGATCCCGCACCACGCCCAGGCCGTGCAGATGGCCAACCTGGCGGCCGACCGGCCGTTGCCCGCCGACCTGCGCACGCTCGTCGACGGCGTCCACACCGCCCAGGTCGCGGAGGTGGAGACGATGGTGACCTGGCTGACCGACTGGGGCCAGGAGATCCCGGAGACGTCGATGGACCACGTCAACGCCGGTCACGACATGTCCGGAACGGCGAGCGGCGACGCCATGGACCACGACGGGATGCCGGGGATGATGTCCGCTGCGGAGATGGCCGAGCTCGAGCAGGCCTCCGACGCGGACTTCCCCGAGCTCTGGATGACGATGATGGTCGAGCACCACGAGGGCGCGATCGAGATGGCCGAGGACGAGCAGGACGACGGCCACTTCCCGGGTGCCGTCGAGCTCGCCGCAGCGATCATCGACGCCCAGCGCGCGGAGATCGCGACGATGGAGGATCTTCTCGACAAGGCCTGATCCGCCGGAAGATCAGGGGGAGACAACCGGCTCGTCGGTGAATAGGTTGGGGCCCATGCCGCATCCCACCTTCCGCCGCCTGCTCGGAGTCGCCGCAGGTTCGCTGATGCTCGCCGTCCCCCTGTCCTCCGCGCCGACGACGCTCGTGGCCGCCGCCGCCTCACCCGGGGCGGCGGCGTGCCGCGACGCCTCCGGTGCCCGGGTCACCGAGGGCGCGGAGGTCGCCGAGCCCGCGCTCTACGACAAGAAGGACGCCAAGAAGTACGGCGTCATCAAGGACTCGCCCTACCTCGGCGACGGCTCGATCACCGTCGAGACCGTCTTCCACGTGATCACCGACGGCATCGACCTCGCCGCCCGCGACCGCCTCACCACGATGGTGCACGCGCAGATGGACGTGCTCAACGCGGCGTACTCCGGCGAGACGGCCCCCGACGCGGCCGACACCCCGTTCCGCTTCGACCTCGCCTCGATCGAGTTCGTCGACAACGCGGAGTGGTACAAGGTCGTCCCCGGCAAGGGCGAGCGCGACATGAAGGCCGCGCTCCACGAGGGCGACTCCACCACGCTCAACGTCTACACCGCCGACATCGGCGCCGGCCTGCTCGGCTGGGCCTACTTCCCGAAGGGCTACAACAACGGCCGCGACTACATCGACGGCGTCGTGATGCTCGACGAGTCGATGCCCGGCGGCACGGCCGGCAAGTACGCCGAGGGCGACACCCTGACGCACGAGGTCGGCCACTGGCTGATGCTCGAGCACACCTTCCAGGGCGGCTGCTCGGCGTCCGGCGACGGCGTCGCGGACACGCCGCGCGAGGCCGCCCCGCAGTTCGACTGCCCGGTCGGTGCGGACACCTGCTCGACCCCGGGCCTCGACCCGATCCACAACTTCATGGACTACACGCAGGACTCCTGCATGAACATGTTCACCGAGGGCCAGGCCCAGCGGATGAGCGACGCCTGGGCGGCCTTCCGCGCGGCGCCGTGACAGCTCGCGCGGCCCCAGGTCCACGCCGTCCGTGCGCCGAAGAGCTGATGAGCGGCCGCGTACGAGCGTGGACGCCCGGTGGCCTCAGGTGCCCTCCGGCGCGAGCACGATGTCGAAACGGACCCTGGTCCAGGTGCCTGCCACGGCTCGCCCGTCGGGCGTCGGGGTGCCCGCCGGCTGCTGGGCGAACGGCTTGATGAGCGAGTCCTTGACCCCGAAGACGGCGTCCTTCTCTCCCACGGGGTCGCCGCTGGGGAAGATGTGGGTGACCAGCGTGCGGGCGCCCGGGTGGCTGACCATGAAGTGCAGGTGCGCCGCGCGGAGGGGCGAACGCCCCGCCGCCGCCAGCAGCTGACCGACCGGGCCGTCGTCCGGGATGGGGTACGGCGTCGGGGTGAGCGCCCAGAACCGGTACTCGCCCGCGTCGTCGCTGACGAGCCGGCCGCGGGCCGAGCGGGCACCGGGGTCGCGCTGGACGTCGTACAGACCGTCGTCGTCGGCCTCCCAGACCTCGATCCGTGCACCCGGGACGGGCCTGCCGTCGGTGTCGGTCACGGAGCCCTCGACCCAGCACGGCTCCCCCGGAGCGCCGAAGGCGATGTCGCCGCCGACGTCGACCTGGGGGGCGTCCTCGACGAAGAAGGGACCGAAGACCGTCGCCTCGGTTGCGCCGCCGTGGGTGGCGTTGTTGATGTTGATGGTCTGCATCGACGCCCCGAGCGTGTCCGAGAGCAGGATGAACTCCTGGCGCACGTCGTCGGTGATGTGCCCGGCCCGGGTGAGGAAGGCGATCGCCTCGGCCCACTCCGCCTCGGTGAGGCGCACCTCGCGGAGGAAGCCGTGGAGATGGCGGGTGAGCGCGACCAGGATCTGCTGGAGCCGGGGATCGGCGCAGTCGTCGAAGGAGGCGACCACTCTCTTCACCAGCGCGTCCTCGACCGCGGTCTGTGCGGCCCCGATACCGGAGGGGCCGGGAGTGGTGGGGGCGCTCATGACACTCCTGACCAAGCCGCGCGCAGCAACGCCGCGAGACTCTTGTCGGTGACGGTGGTGGGGTTGCCGGCGGGAAGGGCCGCGAGGATCGGTCCGACGGCGTCCGCGATGCCGCGCTCGGGCATGCCGAGGTCGCGCAGCGCCCGCGGCGCGCCGACCTCGGCATGGAGCGCCGACATCCCCTCCACAGCGGTGGCGGACCCGAAGGCGCGGGCGATCCGCTCCTGCGCCTCGGGCGCGTTCGGCGCGTTGAGGGCGAGAACGTGCGGGAGCACGACGGCGTGCGTCTGGGCATGCGGGAGGTCGAACATGCCGCCGAGGACGTGGCAGATCTTGTGGTGCAGGCCGGAGCCGGCGCTGGCGAAGGCGGTCGCCGCCAGGTAGGCGCCGTACAGCGTCTGCTCGATGCCCTCGGTGGAGGGTCCGCCGCCGGAGAGCGCGCGGATCCCGACCGCCAGCGCGCGGATGCTCTCCTCGCACCAGGCCCGGTCGATCGGGTCGGACCGCGGTCCCCACATCGAGTCGACGCTGTGGGCGAGGGCGTTGAGCCCGCTGGCGACCGCCATGTCCCGCGGGAGGCTGGTGAGCAGGGAGGCGTCGTAGACGATCGAGGCCGGCAGGACGCGGGGGTCGGCACCGGTCGACTTCGTCCCGCCGTCGGTGAGTCCCCAGACGTTCGTGGCCTCTGAGCCGGCGTACGTCGTGGGCACGGCGACGATCGGCAGGCCGGTCGTGAGCGCGACCGCCTTGCCCAGACCGGTGGTGGAACCGCCGCCGACCGTGACGATGACGTCGGCCCCCGACTCGTCGGCCGCCTTCCTGGCCCGCTCGGCGACCTCGACCGGGACGTGCATGACGACCTCCTCGTGGCGCAGCACCAGGGGAATCCCGGCAGCGATCGGATCCGCCAGGGCGGCCTCACGCTCGGAGGCGATGAGCATCGCCTTCGCCCCTCCCACGGCCTCGACCTCGGCGGCGACCTCCCGCGGCGCACCGCCGTTCGCGAAGACGACGCGTTGGGGCAGTGTCTCGTGTGTCCAGCTCATCGTCAGGCTCCTCAGCGGGCGTAGAAGGGTGCGATCTGCGCGTCGACGTTGATCCAGGTGGCTTTCGGCTCGGAGTACTCACGCATCGCCTCGAAGCCCATCTCGCGGCCGTAGCCCGAGACACCCACACCGCCGAACGGCGACCCCGGGTTGACCCGCTTGTAGGAGTTCACCCAGACCATGCCCGCGCGGACGTCGCGCGCCACCCGGTGCGCTCGGGAGAGGTCCCGGGTCCACAGGCCGGCTCCCAGGCCGTAGGGCGTGCCGTTGGCAATCCGCAGTGCCTCCTCGTCCGTGGAGAAGGTGTGCACCACCATGAAGGGACCGAACACCTCCTCCTGCGCCACGCGCGACGCCGGGTCGGCCCGGACCACGGTGGGCTCGATGTAGTAGCCGTCGCGCAGCGCCGCGTCGTCGGGTGCACGGCCGCCCGTGAGGACCTCCCCACCCTCCTCGCCGGCGATCTCGAGGTAGGCGGCCACCCGGTCGCGGTGGGTCGCGGACGTCAGCGGACCCATCTCGGTCGCGCGGTCCTTCGGGTCACCGATCCGGATCGAGCGGGCGAGCCCGGTCAGCCTGTCCAGGAACTCGTCACGGACGGACTCGTGGACGATCAGGCGGCTGGCCGCGATGCAGGCCTGGCCCTGGTTGTGGAACATGCCGAAGGCGGTGCCCCCCACCGCGGCAGCAAGGTCGGCATCGCCGAAGACGATGTTGGCACCCTTGCCGCCGAGCTCGAGATGAACCTGCTTCAGCGTCTCGGCCGCACCGCGTGCGATCGCCTTGCCCACGTTCGTCGACCCGGTGAACGACACCTTGGCGACGCCCGGATGGTCCACGAGCCGCTGGCCGGCCGTCGCGCCGTACCCGGGCACCACGTTGATGACGCCCGGCGGGAAGCCGACCTCCGCGGCGATCTCGGCAACGCGCAAGGCCGAGAGCGGCGTGATCTCGGACGGCTTCATGACCACGCAGTTGCCGGCGGCCAGCGCCGGCCCCATCTTCCAGCTCGTGAACATGACCGGGAAGTTCCACGGCACGATCTGGCCGACCACGCCGAGAGGCTCGTTCACCACGTAGTCGAGGAAACCCTGCTCGACGGGCACGACGGTGCCCTGGAACTTGTCGGCCATCCCGCCGAAGTAGCGGAAGGTCGCCGCGGTGCGGGCGACGTCGAGGCCCAGCGTGTCGCGGAGCGGATGGCCCGTGTCGCGCGTCTCCAGCAGCGCGAGGGCCTCGGCGTCGGCCTCGATCGCGTCCGCCAGCCGGAGCAGCAGGCGGCCGCGGTCGGCCGCCGCCATCCGGGCCCAGGTGCCGTGGGCCCGGGTGGCGGCGGCGACAGCCCGGTCGACGTCCTCCTCCTTGGCCTCGGCGACCCGGGCCAGCAGGGAGCCGTCGTGGGGGTCGAGGACGTCGATCGTGGCGCCGTCTGCGGCATCGACGAACTCGCCCCCGATGAAGAGCCGGGTCTGCACCTCAGAACTCCACGGGGTACGTCGGCGCCTGTCCGGAAGCGATCGCCTCGGGGATCCTGCTGGAGTTGTTCTCCCAGACCAGGAGCATCGAGCGCTTCGGCGAGTAGCCCTGGTGGCGGATGTCGGCCGGCATCGCCGACACGTCGCCCGCCTTCATCACGACGCGACTGCGCTTGGCACCGGTGTCACGGTCCTCGACCTCCCAGGTGATCTGGTCGGACAGCTGGATGAACCACTCGACGCGGTCGTTGCCATGGATGATCGGGAGGATGTACTCCTCGGTGGTCGGACACGCCAACGAGTCCTTGCAGACGCTGACGACCGACGGGTTCCAGGTGACGTCGGAGCGGGACAGGTAGGCGAACAGGTTGAACGCCGCCACGTCGCCCTCGAAACCGGGCTCGGGCTCGACGACCGGCTCGTCCTGGGGAACATCGGCGAACATCCGGTTGACGGGGAAGCCCGTGTCGTCGGAGCGCGGACGCTCGTCGCCCGGCACCCCGACCATGCGCCTGGCCGCGATCCGCTGGCGGGTCACGGCCGCGTCGTTGTCGCCGTTCTTGAGGCCGAACGCGGAGCCGGTCTCGTGCGGGGAGGCGAACGGGTCGAAGGACTGGTTGGTCCAGTCCGAGAGGATCGCCTCGAAGGTCTCCCGGATCCGCGGCGTCTCGTGGTTCTCGCTGTAGTCGAGCTCGGCCTTGCGGTAGGAGTCGTTGTAGCGGCCCGCGAAGACGTCGACCGTCCCGTAGTGGTTCACAGTGCCGAACACACCGTCGAAGTTGACGATGCCGTAGAAGAAGTCCCACGCCACGTCGCGCTGAAGCGCTCGCAGGAACGAGTCCACGCTCATCATGTGGTTTCCGGTGGGCCAGCTGATGTGGACGAAGAACTCGTCGCGGCTGAACTCGAACTCGCCGAGCGAGAAGGTCCGGTAGCCGTCGGCATTGGTCGTGCCGACCTGTACGTCCTGGTGAATGGTCATCATCGTTGTCCTTGTTCGGGTACTGGTCAGACGGTCTGGCAGATCTCGGCCCAGCGGTACTGCGTCAGCTGGCCCTCGATGGTCTGCAGGAGAAGCACGCCGGGATCGCCGGAGACGACGAAGCGGTAGGCCGCGCCCTTCGGGAGGAGGGCCTGATGGCCCCGACGGAGATGGACGCGACCCATCCTCGGTCCGCTCGGCTCGCCCTCGACGGCGACGGCGCCCTCGACGTCGTCGGCCGGCGGGTTCTCGTTCCTCACCAGCTCCACGGTGATCGCGCCGTCCATGCAGATCGCGAACTCGTCGTGCGCGTTGGCGAACCACGGCGAGGTGCCCTCGGCGCGGACGGTCTCGATGACGTACTCCCAGTTCTTCGCCACGGCCACGCGGTCCCAGGCCGGCATCATCGACGCGACCTCGAAGACGTTGGAGAACGCGTAGTGACGCGGGTCGTCGGCGATCAGCTCGACGCCCCCCTTGTCGAACCCGTCGAGCGATCCGAACCTCGTCTCGTACGTGGCCTTCTGGATCGCCCCGCCCTGTGCGGGCATGGTCTGGATCATCTGTCGTGGCTCCTTTGCTGGCGGATGTGTGCGAGTGTCGTCCGCGCCCGACGCCGAGCCCAAGAGTCCGGCGGCACTGTGGCGGATTTGGGTACGTCGGAGGGCAGCGCGCTGACCTCAGAGCTCGGAGTAGCCCTCGGGCGGGGTCCAGCCCTCCGCGTAGAACACCGTCGGGGCGACCTCGGAGCGTCCGCCCGGAACCAGGTCGCGCAGCCGTGGGGCAGCGCCCACCACCAGCGCCCGGATCTGCGCGAGGACATCGGCGACGTCGCGCGCGAGGGGGATCTCGAGCACGAGACCGTCAGCGCCGGCCCGGGCGAGCGCCAGCACCTGCTCCTGCGCGTCCTCGAAAGCGCCGAAGATGCCGATCCTCTCGGGATGACGCTCGGTGGTGAAGCGAGCCTCGAGGTCGGCGCGGGCAGCCGCCTCGGTCCGCGACCGGCCGACGGAGATCGGGACGGCGACCAGGACCTGACCGTCCGCGCCGAGGTCGGCGCGGGCCCGGGCGACGAGGTCCGGGTCGTTGGACCGTACGACGCCGTGCTGCGGCAGCTCCCCGTCACGGAGGCAGGTGAAGCCGAGTCTCTCGGCCATGGCGGCCAGACGGCGCTCATCGTCGGGTGGCAGGGCGTCCGGCATCGTGATGGCGACGGTGAGGAGCTGCTGGTTCATCAAGGCGGCCTTTCAGACGATCTGGGTGACAGCGGAGGTGAGCTGCCGGATGGTCGACACCTCGAAGGCGTCGGTGCAGTGGGCGGCGTACTCGCTCGCGCGCGAGTCGAGGGTGTCCCAGTCGCGGCGGGGCTCGGGGTTGAGCCAGTAGAGGCGGCGCGCCCGGTGGTCGAGCTCGGCGACGAGCGTCGTCGCTGACGGGCGCTCATGGGCGCGGGCGTCGCCGGCGAGGATCACCGTGGTTCTCGCGGTCACCGCGTCGCCCCAGGTGGCGAGGAAGGTCGTCAGCGCCCGCGCGTAGTCGCTGCGCCCGTCGTGCGCGACCAGCCCGCGCCGCGACAGCAGGTGGTGCGGGTCGAGGACACCGGGACTGGTCTCGAGGATGCCGGTGATCTCGACGATCCCGTCGATGAAGACGAAGGAGCGTACGCGGCGGAACTCCGCGTGCATCGCGTGCAGCAGGGTCAGCGTGAAGGGGGCGAACTGGGCCGTCGACCCCGACACGTCGCACAGCACCATCAGGTCGGGCTTGGTGGGGCGCCTGCGGCGCAGCGCGGGATCGACCGGCACGCCGCCGTACCCCATCGAGGCACGGATGGTCCGCCTCATGTCGAGTCCGGACCCGCCCCGGCGCCGCTGGGCACCGAGCTTGGCGGCGAGTCGCCGGGCCAGCGGCCTCATCGCCATCCGCATCGCCGCCAGCTCATCGGCACCCGCGCTCAGCAGGGGGCGGTCCTGGACGTCCTCGAGCTGTTGACGCGAGGCACCCTCACCCTCGCGCAGCCGACCCGACAGCATGTCCTCCAGCCGCCGGCCGAGCTGGTCCATGGCCACCCGCGCCTCGGCCGCGCTGGCCGCGGCGTTCATCGCGGTGTCCGCGTCGCGCTCCTGCTCGAGGTAGCGGCGATAGAGGTCCGGGATACCCATGCGGCGCAGCATCCGCTGCGCGTGGTGCTTGGCGGAATGGCCGTCGAGATGCTCGCCGGCGAAGCGCTCGATCGCCTCGTCCAGCGACTCGTCGATGCCGTGCTGCTCGCCCTCGCGCAGCGCACGGACGACCGAGTCCATCAACTCGTCGTCCGCACGGCCGCCCGCGCCCGGCGGCGAACCTTCCGACGCACCTCTCGGAACATCGACCTCGGGCCGCATCCGCGGGAAGACCGCGTCGAACGAACGGCGGAAGAGCACGTCGTGGCTGGTGTCCTTGACCAGAGTGGCGCGCAGCGCCGCCAGCACCCGCGAACGGGCGTCGAGGTCGACCTCGCGCAGCGCCCGGACCGCGTCCAGCACCTCGCTCGTCGACACCGGCACCCCGGCGGCTCGGAGACGCTCGCAGAGCGCCACCACCAGAATGGGTACGACATCAGGGGTTTCCGGCGCGCCGTCCGGATCCGCGTCCGCCATGTCAGCGCGCGAGGTGCGCCGGGAGGCGCAGCTGATCGCGCGCCTTCGTCTTGTCCTGGTCGTTCTTGAGGACGACGCCGAGGGTGCGAGCCACCACCGTGTCGGAGAGCCGCTGGTGCCCGAGCGCGGCCACCGCTCCCGCCCAGTCGATGGTCTCGGCGATCGAGGGGGGCTTGCGCAGGTCGAGCGCCCGCATCGCCCGCACCGCCTTGACGACCTGTTCGGCGAGCTCCTCGCTCACGTGGGGCACCCGCGAGCGCACGATGGCTCGCTCACGCGCGGCCTCCGGGTAGCTCACCTGCGCGTGCAGGCAGCGCCGCTTCAGCGCTTCGGAGAGGTCACGCGTGGCGTTGGAGGTCAAGACGACGAAGGGCCGGCGCCGCGCGACGATCGTGCCGAGCTCCGGCACCGTGACCTGGAAGTCCGACAGCAGCTCGAGGAGCAGCCCCTCCACCTCGACGTCGGCCTTGTCGGTCTCGTCGATCAGTAGGACCAACGGGCCGTCGTGACGGATCGCCGCCAACAGCGGCCGCTCCAGCAGGAACTCCTCGCTGAAGATGTCGTCGTGGACGTCCTCCCAGGAACCCGTCCGGCCCGCGGCCGCTGATGCCTGATCCGCCTGCGCGGCCTGGATGCGCAGCAGCTGCTTGCGGTAGTTCCACTCGTAGAGCGCCCGCGCCTCGTCGAGGCCCTCGTAGCACTGCAGCCGGATCAGGGTGGCCCCCGAGGCGTCGGCGACGGCCTTGGCCAGCTCGGTCTTGCCGGTGCCGGCCGGACCTTCCAGCAGCAGCGGCTTGCCCATCGCGTCCCCGAGGAAGACGATCGTGGCGAGTTCGTCGTCCACGAGGTAGCCGGTCCCGGCCAAGCGCTCGCGGGCGTCCTCGACGGAGGAGAAGAACGGCATGGTGTCCCCCGCCCTCAGCGCGTCTCGGCGCGATGGCCGACGGGAAAGAACTCCACCCGCCCGTTGCGCGAGATCAGGCCCCACAGGCCGCGCGGCGCGGCCAGGACGGCGACGATCGCGACGACCCCGAGCACGATCAGATACCAGACGCCCTGGTCCTGGAGCTGCTGCTGGAGCACGTAGAAGACGACGGCTCCGATGATCGGGCCCTCGATCGACCCGATGCCGCCGATCACGACGATGAAGATCATCGATGCGGTGTAGCTCACCGAGAAGATCGACCCGGGTGTGACCCCGAGTCCGTTGATGGCGATCAGCGCGCCGGCCAGGCCGGCGCCGGCGGACGCCGCGACGTAGACGATGCGTTGGCTGCGCCGTACGGCGACGCCGAGTCCCGCTGCCGCGACGTCGTCGTCCCGCAGCGCGGTCAGACCCAGACCCCATCGCGACCGCATCAGCAACCAGGTCGCGAGCACGACCACGACCGCCATCGCGAGGGCCACCCAGTAGACCTGGCCGACCCTGGTCGGCTGGTCGACACCGCGGTATGCCGTCAGGGTCATGCCCGAGCCGCCGCCCAGCGGCGAGAGCTGGCTGGTGACCAGGCGGAACACCTCCGCCACCACCCATGTGCCGATGGCGAAGTAGCCGCCGACGAGCCGGAAAAGCAGGAACGACGTCGGGTAGGCGAGGGCCGCGCAGACCAGCGCGGCGAGCAGGAGCCCGGCGAACGGGTTCATCCCGGTCTCGTTCGCGAGGTAGACGCACGCATATCCACCGGCGCCGATGAACCCCTGCTGACCGATCGAGATCAGTCCGCCGTAGCCGGCCAGGAGGTTCCACGTGGTACCGAGGATGATGAGCGTGAACAGGCCGACCAGGTTGATCAGCGTGCCCAGCGAGACGGCGTACGGCACGACGAGCGCCAGCACGAGGACGGCGGCGAGGAAGCCCAGGGCCGCGATCCGCGAGGTCGGCGAGTTCCGTCGGACGTGGAGCCCCACCGGCTCGACCGTGCGCGTGTCGTTCATGCCGGAACCACCTTCGGAAGCAGCCCTGAGGGCTTGAGGAGCAGGACAGCGAGGAAGACGAGATGGCCGGCGAGGACCCCGTAGGCGGGGTCGACCTGCGCACCGACCGTCTGCGCGACACCGAGCACCAGACCGCCGAGCAAGGTGCCCCACAGCGAGCCGAGGCCGCCGATGATCACCGCCTCGAAGGCGAAGATCAGCACGAGGTCGCCATACCCCGGCGTGAACTGCGTGGACATGCCGAGGAAGACCCCGGCGAGGGCGACCGTGCCGAGCGCGATCGCCGTCGCGACGGCGTAGAGATGACCGTCGTCGATTCCCATCAGCCGGGCGGCCTCGCCGTCGTCGCGGGTCGCGCGCATCGCCCGGCCGGTCCGGGTTCGGGCGAGGAAGAGCTGGACGCCCGCGATCACGACCACACCGACCGCCAACGTGATCAACGAGAAGACGCCGATCGAGAGGTCACCCCCGAGGCGGATGCTCGCCGTCGCCAGCTCGCCGATCCCGATCGAGCGCGAGTCGGAGCTGTAGACCTGCTGCAGGCCGTTCGAGACGATGACGGCGAGCCCGAAGGAGACCAGCAGCGGCGAGAGCTCGCCGAACCCCAGGGCCCGGTTGAACAGCCCTCGTTGTAGCGCGTAGCCCGCGACCGCGAAGAGGGGCACGACGACGAGGAGGCTCAGGAAGGCCGGCACCCCGGTGCCGTCGACGACCGACATCGCGACGTACGCCGCGGCGACCGCGAGAGCGCCGTGGGCGAGGTTCACCAGCCGCATCACGCCGAACATCAGCGACAGACCGCACGCCAGCAGGGCGTAGGAGCCGCCGAGGAGCAGGCCCTGGACGACCGCGTTGACCCACGCCATCAGGACGCCTCCCGGTCGAGCCCGAAGTACGCCGCCGCTACCTGCTCCCGGGTCACCTCGGCGGCCGGTGCCTCGAGCACCGTACGGCCCTCCAGCAGGCACTGGACCCGGTCCGCGGCCCTGAGGACCTGCGAGAGGTCCTGCTCCACGATCAGCACGGTCGTCCCCATCTCCGCGATCCGTGGGAGAGCGGCGTAGATGTCGGCGATCACGACCGGCGCCAGGCCCAGCGAGACCTCGTCGAGCAACAGCAGACGCGGGTTCGACATCAGCGCGCGCGCGATGGCGGTCGCCTGCTGCTGACCTCCGGAGAGGACGCCTCCGCGGCGATCCTGAAGCTCGGCCAGGATGGGGAACGCCTCGTAGACCGCCGCGAGGCTCCACGGACCGGGACGGCGGGTGTGGGCACCGACCAGGAGGTTCTCCTCCACCGTCATCGAGCCGAAGATCCGCCTGCCCTCCGGCGTGAGGGCGATCCCCTGCGCGACCCGGCGGTTCGGTCCCAAACCACTCACGTCCTCGCCGGCGAACCGCACCGCGCCGGAGCTGGGGCGCAGGACCCCGGCGATCGTCTTGAGCAGGGTCGACTTGCCGGCGCCGTTGGCTCCGATGACCGCGAGGGTCTCCCCTTCCGCGATCCGCAGGTCGATGCCGTGCAGGGCCTTGAGCTCGCCGTAGTGGACGTCGGCCGCCTCGACCTCGAGCAGCATGCTCATCCGTGGTTCCCTTCGTTCGCGGTCCGGACGTCGGCGTCGGGCGTCGACCCGAGATAGACCGCCGCGACCTCCTTGCTGGTCATCACCTCGTGCGGGTCGCCGCTGGCGACGATGTCGCCCTGTGCCAGGCAGACCAGCTCGTCGACCACCTGGAGCAGTGCGTGAACGATGTGCTCGATCCAGACGATGCCGGTCCCGCTGTCGCGGATGTCCTTGACGATCTGGATCAGCTCGGGGAGCTCCTGGTCCGAGAGTCCGCCCGCGATCTCGTCGAGCAGCAGCAGGTGCGGCCGGGTGGCCAGTGCCCGAGCGAGCTCGAGCCGCTTGCGGTCGAGCAGCCGGAGGGACGCCGCCTGCGTGTTCGCGAAGGAGGTCAGCCGCGCCGTCTCCAGCGCGGCCCAGGCCTGGCGGTGCGCCGCCTTGCCGCGGGCCCCGCCGCCGAAGCCGGCGCCGACCAGCACGTTCTCGAAGACGGTGAGCCCGCCGAAGGGCCGGGGCACCTGGAACGTGCGCCCGATCCCGAGGGCGGCCCGCCTTGCCGCGGGCATTCTGGTCACCTCACGACCCTGGAAGGTGATGGTGCCGGCATCGACCGGCAGGGCGCCCGTGACCAGGCTGAGCAACGTCGACTTGCCGGCACCGTTCGGCCCGACGACTCCCAGCACCTGCCCCGCGGCGACGGTGAAGGAGACCTCCTTCGCGGTCACCACCTTGCCGAAGCTCTTCGCCAAGCCCTTCGCCTCGAGCAGCGGCATCAGCATCTCCCTCGCCGCATCCCGACCGCCCTCACGAGATCGGCTCGGGAGCGCCCCCGAGAGGGACCTCCGGCGCGAGCTCGTTCTGTACCACGACCAGCTCCCAGCGGCCCTCGACCTGGCGCCACTGACCGCCCGCGAGCGGCGTCTTCGCGACGTACGGCGGGACGTTCTTGTCGGATCCCCAGGCGATGTCGCCGACGATCGTGGTCAGCTCCAGGCCCGCCAAGGCACCGGTGATCGCCTCGGGATCGGTGGAGCCCGCCGTCTCGACGGCGGCGACGGCGACCTCGAACATCGCCTCGGCGAAGCCAAGCGGCTGCGTCCACGGCTTGCCGGTCTCCTCGGAGTAGGCGTCGGCGAGCTCGCGGGCCGTCTGGCCGGTCAGCGAGGAGGTGTACGGCGCGGTCGGCGTCCACCACACCTCGGTCGAGAGGTTCTCGGCGATGGCGCCCAGCGCCTCGACGCTGCTCGGGAACAGCAGCGCCTTGCCGATGGTGGCCACCTTCGGCCGGTAGCCCTGCTGGGCCGCCTGCTTCCAGAAGGTCGTGAAGTCGGGCGGGATCGGCACTCCGACGAGCACCTCGTCCCGCTCGGCCTTGAAGCGCGAGATCTGCGCGGAGAAGTCCTTGGTGCCGTTGGGGAACAGGCCCGGGTTGCTGATCGTCACGCCCGAGTCCGCGGTGAGCGCGGGGAAGTTCGTGCTCCATGCCTGGCCGTCCGGGTCGTCGGAGAACAGGCCGCCTGCCTTGCCGTTGTTGTCGACCTGGCTCCAGATGTCGGCGTAGACCGCACTCACGTCCTCCAGGCCCCAGAAGAAGTGGTAGCTGTAGGCCAGGTCGGCCGGCTTGTCGCCGTCCCGGATCGCGAACGGCTGCCAGGGCGCGACGCTTGTGATGCAGGGGACGGAGTTCGCCTCGCACTGCTCCGACACCGGGTTGGTGATGTCGGGCGTACCGCCCGCGATGATCAGGTCGGCGCCGTCGTCATAGATCAGGTCACTCGCCGCGTCACCGGCCTTCGTCGAGTCCGACGCCGCGTCCTTCACGACGATCTGCACCTCGTACGTCGTGCCGTCCAGCGTGAGCGGGTGGTCCGCGAAGTACTCCTCCATCTGGTCCGCGACGAAGGTGTTGACCTCACCGAAGGGCGCCAAGGCGCCCGTCACCGGCGACACGAACCCGATCGTCAGGGTCTTGTCGTTGCTCGGGGACGTGCCTCCCACCTCGCCACAACCGCTCACGGCGACGGCGAGCGCCATCGCCATGCCGATCGACACGGCCGGAATTCGCCTGCACACCATCATCTGCTCCTTGCTCGCACGACCCCGAGTTGACGTCGGTGAGTCTCGGGCGAGCGACCGGACCGGCAGAAGGGACCGAGCGTCACATGGCGGAAATGCGTATGTCGCTCGTCACATCGAAAGCCCTCGCGTGTGCCACGATGGGAGCAGGGGGTGATCGGGGTGGTGCAGATCCCGCAGGCGCGCGCCTACGAGGTCGCGGAACGAGTCGACAAGTGGGAACGGCACAACGCGCGCGCCCTCATCGAGCTCGCGTGCGACGTGCGCTCCGATGCCCCCTTCTCCGCCCGCGAGGTCAACCTCCAGCTCCAGCAGGTGCACCTGGCGCACGTGTCGGCCACCCCCCACCGGGTGACGCGGGACGACCAGGTCATCGCCGGCCGACCTGCCGACTCGATCGTCGTCTACGCCGGGCTTCGCGGCGACGCCCTGGTCGAGACCGGCGACCTCAGAACGGTCCTGCGCCCCGGTCAGCTGCTCGTGTGCGACGCCGACAGGCCCCTCGTCCGCGGCTTCGGGCACGGCCTGGAGGAACTGGCGATCAAGGTCCCCCGTAGGGCCTTCGAGGCCCTCACCGGAACGCCGTCGCTGGCCGCACCCCTGGTCCTCGACGCCGGTGGCCGGGGCGACAACGCCTACGCGCGGGCGCTCGTGCGGGTGGTCGGACGTGCGGTCGCCGCCACCGTCCCGGTCCCGGCCGACGAGCAGGCCGTGCTGGAGCTCGTGGCCGTGCTGGCGACGGGCGGCCGCGCCACCAGCCCGCTCGCGCACCGCGCCGCCGCTCGCGCCTTCATCGACGACCACCTGACCGACCCCGGCCTGTCGGCGACGGCAGTCGCGGCCGGCGCCAACATCTCCGAGCGTCACCTGTCGCGTCTCTTCGCCGACGCCGGCACGAGCGTGCCGCGGCACATCCTCGCGCGTCGCCTCGACCTCGCCCACACGCGACTGGCCCACGACTCCGAAGGTCTGCGGGTCGCCGACATCGCCTCGATGTGCGGCTTCACGTCCCTGGCGCACTTCTCGGCAACCTTCCGGCGCCGGTTCGGCACCACCCCGGCCGAGGTCCGCCGAGCCTGCGCGGAGGACTCTCCGCGGACGACCGCGACCCTCGCGCCGGCCTGACGACAAGAGCTCTCCCGGATCTGTCACACCCGGGGCCGGTCCGGTGTCTCCATGGCATGACCATCTCAGGAACCAGCCAAGGAGACACGATGACCACCACCCGCATCCCCGCCGCCCCCATCACCGGCCTCTACGGCGCCGTCGTGAAGAAGTTCGCCGGCAAGATGTTCGGGCACGTGCCCGAGTCGCTCGGCGTCATGTGGCACCACCTCCCGGCGCTCAAGGCGAGCATGGCCTACGGCCAGAAGCTGCAGAAGTGGGACGAGTGCGACGAGACCCTCAAGACCTACGCCCACATGGCCGTCGCGTCCCTCGTCGGCTGCTCGTGGTGCCTCGACTTCAACTACTTCATGTCCCGCGACAAGGGTCTCGACGAGGACAAGGCGCGCCAGGTCCCGAACTGGCGGGCAGCCACGGTGTTCTCGCCGCTGGAGCGCCAGGTGATGGAGTACGCCGAGGCGGCGAGCATGACCCCGCCCGAGGTCACCGACGAGATGGTCGAGCCGCTGCTCGCCGCGCTCGGCCCGGCCGGCCTGCTCGAGCTCACCAGCGTCATCGGCTTCGCGAACATGACGACCCGCTCCAACACGGCACTCGGGATCGAGTCCGAGGGCTTCGCGTCGGCCTGCGGCATGAAGCCGCTCGCCGAGCGTCCCGTCGACCGCGCCGTAGGCTCGCCGGCATGACCGCTCGGGACGTCGATCCCTTCGTCACCCACCGCAACCTGCTCTTCACCGTCGCCTACGAGATGCTCGGCTCCGCCGCCGATGCCGAGGACGTGGTGCAGGAGACCTGGTTGCGGTGGGCGGCGGTGGACCACGCGGAGATCCAGGAGCCGCGCGCCTACCTGGTCCGCATCGTCACCCGGCAGGCGCTCAACCGCCTGCGCACGCTGGCTCGCCGGCGCGAGGACTACGTCGGCGAGTGGCTCCCCGAGCCGCTGCTGACGGCACCCGACGTCGCCGAGGACATCGAGCTCGCGGAGAGCGTGTCGATGGCGATGCTGACCGTGCTCGAGACCCTCGGCCCGACCGAGCGCGCCGTGTTCGTGCTGCGCGAGGTCTTCGACATGCCGTACGACGAGATCGCCACCGCGGTCGGCAAGACGTCGGCCGCGGTGCGCCAGATCGCGCTCCGGGCCCGCAACCACGTCGCCTCCCGCAGGCCCCGGCACGACGTCGACCGCGTGGAGCAGCAGGCGGTCGTGGAGCGGTTCCTGGCCGCCGTACAGACGGGGGACCTGCAGGCGCTGATCCAGGCGATGGCGCCCGACGTGCTGATGCGCGCGGACGGCGGCGGCATCGCGAACGCCATCCGCAAGCCGCTCTCCGGCAATGAGCCGGTCGCCCGCCTGCTCGCGAACTTCACGGTGTTCGCGCCCGACGGTGTGATCGACCTGGTCTGGCTCAACGGCGCCCCGGCCGCGCTGATCCGCGCGCAGGGCGAGCTGACCGCGGTGAGCTTCGGGATCGAGAACGGCCTGGTCAGCAACATCTACGTCGTGCGCAACCCGCACAAGCTGACCGCGCTCGACAGCGAGGCACAGCTGAGCCGGGACGCCTGACCCCAGTCCTTGCGCCCGCGTCCCCGGGCGGCCGGCTTGCGTCATGCGATCCGGCCGCCCGGGCGACCGCTTCGTATGACGTCACCACCGCACACCGTCGATCCGAGCTCCGGGGAGACCGGCCTTGCGCTCGCGCGCCATGCTGGACCCATGCGCGCCGTCATGCACCAGGAGTTCGGAGACCCGGATGAGGTCCTCACCGTCGAGGACGTGGAGGTCCCGCAGCCGGGACCGGGCGAGGTGCGGGTCCGCACCCTGCTCGCCGCGATCCACAACCACGACCTCTGGACCATCCGCGGGTCCTACGGGTTCAAGCCCGAGCTGCCCGCCCGCGCCGGCACCGAGGCCGTCGGCGTGGTCGAGGCGCTCGGCGAGGGCGTGGAGCACCTGGCCGTGGGCCAGCGGGTCGCGAGCGGCGGCACCTTCGGTGCCTGGGCCGAGGAGTTCGTCGCGCGCGCCGGCGGCCTGATCCCCGTCCCCGAGGGGGTCCCCGACGAGGTCGCCGCCCAGCTGGTGTCGATGCCGTTCAGCGCGATCAGCCTGCTCGAGTCGCTCGAGCTCGAGCCCGGCGACTGGCTGGTCCAGAACGCCGCCAACGGTGCGGTCGGCCGGATGGTGGCCCAGCTGGGCAGGGCCCGCGGGCTGAACGTGATCGGCCTGGTCCGTCGTGGCGCCGGGGTCGCGGAGCTGGCCGCCCACGACATCGACCGCATCGTCGCCACCGACACCGACGACTGGGCCGACCAGGTCCGCGCGATCGCCGGCGACGCCCCGATCAAGGTCGGCGTCGACTCCGTCGGCGGCAAGGCCAGCGGCGAGGTGATGTCGCTGCTCGCCGAGAACGGCGTGCTCGTCGTCTTCGGTGCGATGCAGTCGCCGACGATGGAGATCGACTCCGGCGACGTGATCTTCAAGCAGGCCGCGGTGCGGGGCTTCTGGGGCTCGACCGTCAGCCGCACCATGCCGGCCGACCAGCGACGTGCCCTCTTCGGCGAGCTGATCCAGCGCATCTCCGAGGGCTCGCTCACGCTGCCCGTCGACACGGTGTACTCCTTCGACGAGGTCCGCAAGGCGGCCGCGGCGAACTTCGAGCCGGGCCGGTCGGGGAAGATCCTGCTGCGGCCCTGAGCCAGCCGCGTCGTACCGGACGTAATGGTCGTGATTTCCACGAAATCGCAGCCCATACGTCCGGTACGACGCGGAGGGAACCCGTCAGGAATCGAGAAGCACCCGCCGCCGTACCCGCCTAGCGTCGGGGACATGAACATCGAGTCCCTCACCATCGAGGCCGCCGACCCGGCCGCCGCCCGTGACTTCTACGCCGCCGCCTTCGGCGCCGACCTGCCGCTGCGATTCCGCACCACCGACGCCCCGACCGAGGGCTTCCGCGGCTTCCACATCTCGCTGACCATGGCGCAGCCGGCCGACGTCGACGCGCTCGCGGAGACCGCCATCGCCGCCGGGGCGGAGGTGATCAAGCCGGTCACGAAGTCGTTCTGGGGCTACGGTGGGGTGCTCCGGGCGCCGGACGGCGCGATCTGGAAGGTCGTGAGCTCCTCGAAGAAGAACAAGGGGCCGGCCAGCCGCGACATCGAGTCCATCGTGCTGCTGATCGGCGCCGACGACGTGCTCGCCACCAAGGCGTTCCATGTCGAGCGCGGCTTCCGCGTCGCGAAGAGCTTCGGCCGCAAGTACGTCGAGTTCGAGGCCGGGGACGGTCCGGTGACCCTCGGACTGCTGAGCCGCAAGGCGCTCGCCAAGGACGCCGGCGTGCCGATGGCGGGCAGCGGATCGCACCGGATCGCCCTCAACGGTGGGGGAACTGCGGTCACCGACCCCGACGGCTTCGCCTGGGAGCCGGCCTCCGTCACGGCCTGAGGACGATCGGGGTGGCGGCTCTCAGCGTCGCCACCCCGGTGCGTTCAGCACCCTCACAGGATCGACCTGCAGGATTGGGTGAAGTTTCAACGACCTGTTCCCCACGCCTGCTCGGAGGCTCCCGTGAAGACCCTGACCACCACTCCCGCTCCCCTGCGCGACATCGCCCTGCTCGTCGCGAGGATCGGCCTCGGCGTCGTCCTGCTCAGCCACGGCCTCGACAAGCTCGACCAGGGCTTCGGTACGACGGCCGACGGATTCGCGGCCATGGGCATCCCCGCCCCGGAGGCAGCAGCGGCGTACGCGCTCGTCGCCGAGATCGGCGGCGGTGCGCTGCTCGTCGCCGGACTGCTCACGCCGGTCGCCGGGCTGCTGGTCGTCGGCCAGATGGCCGGCGCGTTCTGGTTCGTCCACCGCGGCACCGAGGTGATGGCCTCCGCCGGCGGCTGGGAGCTGGTCGGCGTGATCGGCTTCCTGGCGCTCGTCCTCGCGGCCACCGGCGCCGGCCGGATCTCGCTCGACGCGCTGATCGGGCGGCGTACCCCCGCGACCACCTGAGCCGCGCCGGCGCCGGGCGTCTCGTGACGGTCGCTGCGCGACCTCCTCGACGACCGGCAGGTCAGCACTCCGCGACCTCCTCGACGGCCGGGAGGGCGGCTCAGAGCCGCGCGAGCAGCTCCTCCATCCGGTCGACCTCGGCACCCTGGCCGATCACCATCTCCTCGGCCATCTCGGCGACCCGGACGTCGCTGCCGCGCTTCGCGACCGCGTCGGCCATCTCGATGGCGCCCTCGTGGTGCTGGATCATCCCCTCGAGGAAGAGCCGGTCGAACTCCGCGCCGGTCGCGTCCTCGAGCGCGTGCAGCTGCTCGTCGGTCAACATCCCGTGCATCGAGGCGTGGCCGTGCTCGCCGTGGTCGAACGCACCCGGGTCGTCGCTCGCCGACGGGACCGCGACGCCCTGCTCGGTCAGCCAAGCGGCCATCGCGAGGATCTCGGGGCGCTGGGCGGCGAGGATCCGCCGTGCCAGCGCCTTGACCCGCGGCGACTCGGCACGGGTCGGCGCGAGCTTCGACATCGTCAGCGCCTGGGCGTGGTGCGGGACCATCATCTGCACGAACGCGATGTCGTCGTGGGCGACCTCGCCGTGGTCGGCCTCCGCGTCGGCCGCGAGGGTCGACGCGTCCTCGCCGGGCGCGCCCGGCTGGATCACCGCCGGCGAGGAGCCCGCCTCCGCACGGGCGTCGTCCTCGTGCTCGAGGCACCCGCTCAACGACGGCGCGGCCAGCGCGAGCGCGACAGCGAGGACGGCAGGGGACAGCGACCGAGACCGAGACACCGAGAAGCTCCTCAAAGGGGTTGTGGGGAGTGCTCACCATAAGCCAGAGTCGGAGGCTCGGAGCCGTACCAACCTTCTCGGGAGTGAACATGGCGATCCCTGTCCCCCTGCGCCTGCGCAGGCTCGGCGTCACCGCGCTGGGCGTGCTGGCCCTCGGCCTCACGGCAGTCACCCTGCCGGCCGACGCACACGACGACGACGGCCCGGACGCGGCCGCCTGCCCGCCCGGCCAGCAGCGCGCTGCCGAGAAGGCCGGAGACAACTTCAAGCTGGCCTGCCTGCCCGGCCAGGACCTTGCGCAGCTCGACGACAGCGCCGCGGTGCTGCACCCGGGCGAGGTCGAGAAGAGCGCGAACATCGAGCTGCTCGCGAACCTCCCGAAGTCCGGGCCGTTCTCGGGCGAGTCGTCCTTCCAGACCGACCTCGCGTTCCAGGGCGACTACGCCTTCCAGGGCAACTACGACGGCCTGTCCGTCTACGACATCCGCAAGCCGCACAAGCCGGTGCTCGTCACCCAGGTGCTGTGCCCCGGCTCGCAGAACGACATCTCCGTGTACGACGACCTGCTGGTCCTCAGTGTCGACTCGAGCCGCAGCAACGACACCTGCGACAACGTGCCGCAGTCCGCGACGATCAAGGAGTCCTGGGAGGGCATCCGCGTCTTCGACATCAGCGACCCGACCGCGCCGCAGTACGTCGCCGCCGTCGAGACCGCCTGCGGCTCGCACACGCACACGCTCGCCCCGTCGAAGGACGGCAAGGACGTCTACGTCTACGTGTCGTCGTACTCACCGAACGCGAGCTACCCCGACTGCCAGCCGCCGCACGACCAGGTCAGCGTCGTGAAGGTCCCGGTCGCCGCGCCGCAGGATGCCGCGGTGGTCGCCGAGCCGGTGCTCTTCCCCGCCGAGACCGGCGGCGGCAACCCGCCGGGCGGCTACTCGCGGGAGACCTCGGGCTGCCACGACCTCACGGCGTACCCGAGCAAGGACATCATGGCGGGCGCCTGCATGGGCGACGGCATCCTCGTCGACATCTCCGACCGCGAGGCCCCGGTCGTGACCGAGCAGGTCCGCGACACGGAGAACTTCGCGTTCTGGCACTCGGCGACCTTCAACAACGCCGGCACCAAGGTGGTCTTCACCGACGAGCTCGGCGGTGGCGGCGGGCCGACCTGCAACCCGACGGTCGGTGAGGTGAAGGGCGCGGACGGGATCTACGACATCGTCGGCGGCCAGCTGGAGTTCCGCTCCTACTTCAAGATCCCGCGCACCCAGGCCAACACCGAGAACTGCGTGGCCCACAACGGCTCGCTGATCCCGGTCAGGGGCCGCGACATCATGGTGCAGGCGTGGTACCAGGGCGGCATCTCGGTCTGGGACTTCACCGACTCGGCGAAGCCGAAGGAGATCGCGTACTACGACCGCGGACCGCTGTCCGAGGAGCGCCTGATCCTGGGTGGCTCGTGGTCGGCGTACTGGTACAACGGCCACATCTACTCCAGCGACATCCAGCAGGGCTTCGACGTGTTCCGGGTCAAGGACCCGCGTGTCGCGCCGGCGCAGGGTGTGCGGACCGACGAGCTGAACGTGCAGTCGCAGACGTCGTACTGATCGCCGCTGCACTAACGGAGCCCTCGCCGGCAACGGCGAGGGCTCCTGTCGTTCCCGGTCCGGGGCCGGCGGTGGGCGTCCGGCGGCTAGCTCCGCAGGGCGAGGTTGTTGCACGCCTCGCAGGTCTCCTGCGGGATCAGTCCGGCCCGCATGAGCCACCCGAAGATCGTGCAGCCCAGGCAGAACGCGAGGAACGCCTCGAGTCCGGCGGCCACGATGATCAGGACCAGCAGGACCTCGGCGAGGCCGGTCTGGCCGAGCGCGACCGCGACCGCGGCCAGCCCGGTGACGACCACGCCGATGGCCTGGGCGAAGCGCTTGGGCGGTCCGGGGACGAGCTTCGGCTCGCCCAGCCGTGGCGCGACCACGCCGGAGGCGAGCCGACCGAGGGGGCTCAACGTGGGCCCGGTGAGCACCCGGGCCACGAAGCCCAGCGCCAGCGGGAGGCTCAGCCACAGCCAGTCCTCGCTGACCAGGCGGCCGAGCAGGAGCGCGGAGGTGGCGATGGCGACCACGCCGCCCGCGACCACCCGCGCCGCCTTCTCGTTGACCGGGTTCGGGAAGCTGAAGGTACGACGGAGCAGCGACTCCGGTGCGGTGGCGGTCATGTCTCGACCTCTCCTTTCGGGGCCGGGCGGGGCGAGCGAGGGCTCGCCCCACCCGGCTGGTGGTGGTGGCTACCCGGTGGGCGGTGCGCCCTGGCCGATGCCCGGGACGAGCCCGAGCGGTGCGGTGGAGGTGACGGTCCAGTTCCCCTCGGGGAAGTAGGAGTCGTCCTGCCGCTCGCCGCCGGTGGAGCCCGGGACGAGCGTCGGTGCCAGGAACTGCGGCTGCAGCGGTACGACGGCCGCCGAGCCGACCCCCGGCAGTCGCCGGCTCCACGGCGCCAGCAGCGCCGAGCTGAACACGCCCGGCGCGTCCAGGTAGGCCCGGATGTCCTCCGCCGAGGTGCCGGTGACCAGCGCCTCCGCGATGGCGCGGCCGGCGGCGTACCCGCGCAGCCCGTCGAGCGAGGCGAGCTCGCCGCGGAAGAGCTGCGGGACGGCCATCCGGTAGAGCACGGCGTCGGTCGACGAGGTCGAGACCTCGCTGACGCCCTGCACCGCGCCGAGGTGGCCCAGGGCGCCCGACGCGCGGACCACCGTCTCGGACAGGACCCGCTCCGACAGCAGGATCGGCGAGGTCAGCACCTTGTCGCCCTTGGCCCGGCCGAGTCGCTCGATGGCGGCGACGTCGTCGCCACCCGCGTGCGGCAGGTCCACGACCAGCGCCGTGGTCCGGCGGGCGTCGATGACGCCCGTCAGCTCGTCGTCGTCGAGCCCGGCGAGCGAGCCCGGCTCGAGGAGCCGGACCTCCGGGGTCGGCAGCGACGACGAGGCGGCGAAGTCCTTCGGCGTCGCCTCCGGGGAGAGCCCGACCTGCAGGCCGGCGAGGAGCCGCTTGCCCTGGAGGTCGTCTGCGACGAGCGCGCGGACGACGGGCTTGGGCGCGATGCCCGCGGGCTGCACCCGGCCACGGATCAGCTGGCCGAGGGCGATGCCCTGGGCGTACGGGTCGGCCGCCAGGCGGTAGACGCCCTTCGTC
>DATLIG010000061.1:0-7483 GCA_035539555.1 Nocardioides sp.
GGGCGGTGGGGGCGGTGGCGGTCGCTGCTTGCACGGTCACCGGCCGTACTGGGGGGTCGGCGGCGTCGCGTCACCGAGGTACGTCTTCAGCCAGGTGTTGTAGGACGCCTGCCAGTCGCCGTTGCTGCGCCGCTCCTCGAGGACGGAGTTGACGAAGCGGATCAGGTCGACGTCGTCCTTGTTGGCGCCGATGCCATAGGGCTCGTCCGTCAGCTTCTCCTGCTCGGGAACCTTGGCGTAGGGGTCTTGGGCGGCCAGGCCGGCCAGCACAGTGTCGTCGCCGGTGATGGCGTCGACCTCACCCTGCTGGAACTTCACCAGGCATCCCGTGTGGTTGGCCGCGGGAACGGTCTCGACGTCGGGCTGGATCTTCTTGATGTTGTCGATGCTGGTCGATCCGGCCGGCGCACACACCCTCTTGCCGGACAGCGACTTCAGGCCCTTCGTCTCGAAGGCATCGACGTCATCTTCGCGGACCAGAACCTTCTGCGTGGCGTTGTAGTAGACGGCGGAGAAGCCGATCTGGCTCCATCGCGTGCAGTTCATCGTGTAGTTGCGGGCGACCAGATCGATCTCCTGCTCGTGCTTCTTGCCGTCGCTGGGCGCACCGAGCAGCGTGGGGCGCTCTGCCGCGCTGATGACGCGCAACTGGAGGTCGACGTCGAGCGCGTCGGCGATGGCCTGGGCGACATCGATGTCGAAGCCCTGGATCTCGCTGTTCTTGAAGGGATTGGCCCATCCCATCTGGAAGGTGTCTGCGGAGACGCCGACGACGAGGCGGTCCTTGTTGAGCAGCTGCGCCCTGGCGGCGCCGCGGTCGGTGCTCGGCGCGTACGACTGGGTCGGGTTGTCGCACTGCACCGGCTTCGTCCCGGCGGCGGGCGTGCTCTCCGCCGCCTTCGGCTCCGGGACCACGGTCTCGTCGTAGCCGCAGGCGCCGAGCAGGAGCAGTGCAGCCGTCAGCGTGGTGGCGAGCTTGCGCGGCTTCGTTGCGCGGGTCACGAGAACTCCCTCCGTCGCTCGCCGATACCTCGGGCCACGAAGACCGCTGCGCCCACTCCGAGGAGCAGGGACACGATGCTGACCGTCAGCGCCAGTCCCCGACCACTCTCGAGGTCACCCGTGACGCTGTCGCTCGCCGTCTTCACTATGGTCTCCGATGCGCTGTCGAAGGCGTTGAGCGGAGTCGACGAACCGTCGTCGCCCTTGGTCGTCGCCAGGTCGCGAGCCTCGTTCCAGTTCCCGCCGTCGTCGTCCTTCCTGATCTTCTCGTAGACCGCGACGTAGTCGTCCCACAGGTCTCGGGTGTCGCGGCGAAGTGAGTCCTCCACGACCAGCGCCGACTTCTCCCAGGCGGTCACGTACGTGGAGCCGGAGCCGCGCTTGATGAGCGCGAGGCTCTCGTTGGCCTTGGCGTCGTTGGCCGCGGTCCGGGCGTTGGCCTGCGAGATGGCCAGCGCGAGGTCTCCCTCGCGCAGGCTGTCGTTGGAGCTGTCCCGCAGCCACGCGCCGACGACACCCACGATCGTCACGACCAGCACGATCGCGCCGGCGATGGCGAGACCCTTGTTGATCCGCCGCCGGAAGGCGCGGGCCAGCTGCTGGTTGATGACGAACAGAGCCGCAAGGGCGAGGACGCCGACCAGCAACAGCCAGAACGGGTGCTGGCCGTTCATGGAGCCCTCGGCTCGGTCGGCGTTGGCCGCGACAAGGGCCGCGAGGATCGGGATCGCAGCGTCGATCTCTTCAGAGGTGTCCGTCTCGGGAGTGGAGATTCGTAGCGCGGTGCTGGCACCGCCGAGGTACTCCGCGCCGACGGGATAGCCGAGCCTGTTGTAGTCGCGGGCCTGGGCCACGGCGGTGACGTAGTCGTTGACTCGTAGAGCGAGGTCTTCCAGAACCGCTCGATCCTTCGGCTGGGCATCTGCCGCGGCGGTGATGCCGGTCAGGACGGCGTCGATCGCGGCGTCGTACTCCGCGCGCTGCTCCGGGTCCTCGAGGCCGCCGACCAGGAAGGCGTTGGTCGCGAGGGCGTCCGCACGGAGCAGCGACGACTGGATCTCCTGGACACGGACCAACTGGGCCGTGTCCTCGGCCGCTCGTCCGTCGGCCTGCCACCCCAGGAACTGCACGAGCGCGCTGACGATGCCGAACACGATCGCCACCGTCATGCCGATCAGCTGCCAGCGGTTGAGCAGGGCGGGCGTGTCGACGTGGCCCTTGTCGGCGGGGGCCGGCGCTGGAGCGGATGCAGCCGCGACGGGAGCAGGGGCCGCAGGAGGGGGTGCCGCCTGCGGCGTGGCGGTCTGGCTCACGACTGCTCCTCAGGGGCGGGCCGGTCGGCCCGGCGCGGGTGCTGGGGCAAGGTGGTCTCGGTGCCGAACGGGCCGACTGCCTCCTGCGCCGGTGCCGCGGGCGGCGGCGGGGGCGGAGCCGCGGCGGGCTTGACGATCAGGGTCGCCTCGGCCCCGCTGAGCGGTGAGGCCTCCGGCTCGGGCTCGCGGGTCGGCTCGACCTCGGGGGCGAACGGCTCGACGGGCTCGGCGGGCGGCGCGTCGGCGGGCGGCACGACCTCGCCCTCGGCGGCGGGCTCACCGCCCTCGGTAGGAGCGGTGTCGTTGGGGTCGACGACGAGGTCCTGGGGCTCGAGGGTGCGCAGCTGCTCCAGCGTCGGCTCGGCGATGTCGCGCAGGCGCCAGGCGTGGTGACCGATCGCGGCCTCCATCAGGTTGCGCACGAAGCGCGCGTTGCCGAAGGACGGCCCACGCGGCGTCTCGGCGAGGATCTCCTTCAACCGCGTGACGACCGCGTCGCCGGCGTCGTAGTCGGCGCCGCCGACCATCGAGCTGAAGATGCCCACCAGCTCGTCGTCGGAGTAGTTGGCGAAGTCGATGGTGGTGCGGAACCGGCTCTCCAGGCCGGGGTTCTCGGCGATGAAGACGGCCATCGGGAGCGGGTAGCCGGCGACGATGACCACGAGGTCGTCGCGCTTGTCCTCCATCTCCTTCACCAGGGTGTCGATGGCCTCCTTGCCGTACTGGTCACCGGAGAGCGAGTACGCCTCGTCGATGAACAGCACGCCGCCCTCGGCGGATGCGACCACCTCGGCGGTCTTCTCGGCCGTCTGGCCGAGGTATCCGGCGACCAGCTCCGAGCGGTCGACCTCGACCAGCTGGCCCTTGGAGAGCAGCCCGAGGGCGCGGTAGATCCCCGCGACGAGGCGGGCGACCGTGGTCTTGCCGGTGCCCGGGTTGCCGTTGAAGACCAGGTGGCGGGTGATCGTCGGGGTGTCGAGGCCGGCCTTCTTGCGCAGCCCCTCGACCCGCAGGACCGCCGCCTGGCGGTGGATCTCGCCCTTGACGTTGGCCAGGCCGATGAGCGCGTCGAGCTCGGCGAGCAGCTCCTCGACGGTCTTGGTGGGCTCCTCCGGCTCGGCCGGCTCCGCGGCGGGCTTCTCCGGCTCCGCCGCCTGGGTCTGGGGCCTCGACACGCCGCCTCGTGGTCTCGATACACCGTCGCTCGTTCCTCGCGACGGCACTCGACCCACGTCCTCGGCGGCCACTCGACCAGCGTCGACGGTCTCCTCGTGGGGCGACGGGTTCGCAACGTCGTTGAGCGCACCGAGCTGGCGGCGTACCTGCTCACCGACGCGGCGGACCTGGTCGAGCATCTCGTCACCGAGGCCGGGGACCGGCTGCCGCTCGGGCAGCTGGAAGGCGCCGGGCCCACCGACGGGCGGGACCAGTCCGGCGCTGCCGCCACCGAGCTGCGCGGTGGTCACCGTGGTCGCCGCGCCGACGGCGTCGGGACCGGGCTCGCCGAGCCGGGAGCCGGCCAGGGCGGCATCGGCGAGGGCCCCCGCGTAGTCGGCGGCGTGCGTGGACTTCTCCAGCAGCAGCTGGGCCATCAGCGGCGTCGGCCCAGCGCGGAACCGGTTGCCGCGCTTGGCGGCGAGCATGTGCTCCTCCGCCGAGCGCTCCCGCCCGGTCTGGGTGCACCAGTCGACGAAGGCGCCACGGGAGCGCTCCGACACCGTGGCCGCCACCGCCTCGCCCTCGGCCCGCGCGGCCGCCTCGTCCGCGCCTGCGGCGCGGGCGACGGCGACGAGCGCGTCGAGCGCCTCGGCGAGGCTGCCCACCGGGGTGCTCACTGCGACCCCAGGTTGAAGTCGCCACCGGTCGAGGAGTGACCGAACTTGGCGTCGAGGAACTGCCCGTGGGCGACCAGCGCCTGGGCGTCGGCGCGGTTGGCCGCGTCGAAGATCTTGTCCATCGTGGCTCCGAGCAGCTCGAGTTGTTCGATGAGGATCATCAGCGCCGTCTTCTGGCCGTCGATCGGCCGGGTGTCCGCCCAGTCGCGGGGCAGCCGGAGGTAGCCGTCGACCGCCTCGGGGAGATAGTCCGTTGCGGTCGCGACGACCGAGAACGCCTCGAGGCTGCCCAGCCCCATCTGCTGCAGGCGCGGCAGGGTCTGGTGGATGGTGCGCGCGATGCGGACGACGCGCGAGACCACCACCGGCGGCGCGTTGCCCTCGCGCAGCATCGCGTTGATCCGGTTGAGCGCCGCGAGGATGTCCTTCTCGGTCGGCGGTGGCGGGGCGGCGTACTGCTGGTCCTCAGCGTCCTTGCCCCGCGACGTGAACCACGACTTCAGCCCCACCCGAACCCGTCCTGTCCCCGCTGCCGGCGTCCGTGCGCGATCAGCCGATGTCCAGCGTGCCGGCGGCGTTGCGCGCGTCGTGCTGCTGGACCCGGTCGAGGTACGCCTTGGACTTCTGGACCTCGTTCTCGAGGACGCCGATGGTGGTCGACATGTTGTCGAGCGCCTTGAGCTTGAACTCGTCGATCGAGTCCATCGTGGCGTAGATGTTGGCGAAGGCGGCCTGGAGCTGCTCGATGCCGATCGTCGACGACGCGGCCTGCTCCTGGATGCGCGCGGAGTTGTCCTTGAGCATCTCGGAGGTGCGCTGGATCATCGCCGAGGTCGTCGTGTTGAGCGCCGTGATCTGGTCGAGGACCAGCTTCTGGTTGCTCAGCGCCTGGGCGACGATGACCGCGGTCCGCAGCGCGGAGATCGTGGTCGTGGTGGCCCGGTCGACGCCCTTGATGAGCTCGATGTTGTTCTTGATGATGATGTCGATCGCCAGGTAGGCCTGGATCGAGACCGCGAGCTGGGTGAGCAGGTCCTGGTGCTTCTGGCGGACGTAGAACAGCACGTCCTGCGAGAGCGTCTTGGCCGTCTCCGGGTCGCTGAGCTCCAGCTCGGCGATCTTCGCGGACAGCTTCGCGTCGAGCTTCTCGGCGACGTAGATGTACTGGTTGAGGCGCCCCATGACCGACCAGAGGTTGGTCTTCTCCAGGTTGAGCGCGACGTTGTCCTTGGTCAGCTCGTCCTGACCGCTGCGCAGCGAGTGCAGGATGCCGTTGAGCTGGGTCTGCGAGGACTGGTACTTGCGGAAGTAGTCCTCGATCTTGTCGTTGAAGGGCAGCTTGTTCCACCACTTCTTCGCGCCCGTCGCCTGGCCCGGGTCGAGGTCCTCGACCGTACGGCGCAGGTCGAGCAGCGTCTTCCCGACCGTGGAGCCCTCGGAGAGTCCACCGGCCTTGAGCGCGCTCACCGGCTTGTCGAGCATCCGGTTCGACGTCTCGGCGGCCTTGCGGATGTCGGCGTCGCCCATCGTGCGGACGTTCTCCGCCTGCGCCGCGAACTCCGGGCTGCCCGCCTTCGTGGAGGTCAGCGAGGTCAGGAAATTGTCGACCTTCGCGTCGAGCTCGGGCACCATCGCGGCCTCGACCTGCGGCGCCATCTTCGGCGCCTGGGTCTCGACGACGGGCGCCGCCGGCTCGGGCGCGGTCAGCGTGATGGCAGGCTCGGGCGGTGCGAGCGGGCTGGGCTCGGGGGCAGCGGCCTGGGAACCGTCGGTGGTCATGGGCCCGAGCCTATCCACGGAACCCATCGATCATGCAGGGTCAGCGCAGAAGTTCAGGGTCCGGGTCAGGGATGCCACCGACCTGCCCGGCCGGGGCCAGGTCGACGAGGAACCACGGCATCATCCACTGCGCGATCGGGCCGATGGCGAGCGCGTACGCGACGGTCCCGATGCCCAGCGTGCCGCCCAGCAGCAGGCCGATCACGACGACCGCGACCTCGAGGGCGGTGCGGACCAGCCGGATCGACAGGCCGGTACGACGAGCGAGGCCGGTCATCAGGCCGTCGCGCGGTCCACGGCCGAGCTGCGCGCCGATGTAGAGGGCCGTGGCCAGGCCGCACAGCACGATGCCGCCGACCATCAGGGCCACCCGTGCCGCCATCGCGCCGGGGGCGTCGAGGAGAGCGAGGGTGAGGTCGGCGGAGAGCCCGACCACGATCGCGTTGGAGATGGTGCCGATGCCCGGCTTCTCCCGCAGCGGGATCCACAGCACGAGCACGACGAAGCTGAACAGCACGACCGCCTGGCCGAGGGTGATCGGCACGTGGCGGATGAAGCCGGAGTGCAGCACGTCCCAGGGAGCCAGGCCGATGTCGCCGCGGACCATGAGGGCGAGGCTGACGCCGTACAGGAAGAGGCCGACGTAGAGCTGGACGAGGCGGCGCGGCAGGCGGCCGGCGCGGAGCTGGGTGATCGGGCCGAGGTCGACGAGCTGGACGGTCGTGCTGGACATGCCACCAGCCTGAACCCGATTGGACTGTTCTCAAATAGCCAATCGTGAGAGAGTGGCCTGCATGGTGCAGTCCACTTTGACCGCCGCTCGACTGGCCACGCTCGTCGACGGCTTCGACCGCTCCCCCGCCTACGCCGGCCTGGCCGACGCGCTGCGCGAGCTGATCGGCGACGGCCGGATCGGCTACGGCACCCGGCTGCCCAGCGAGCGCGACCTCACCGAGGCCCTCGGCGTCTCGCGGACCACCGTGACCCGTGCCTACGCCCGGCTGCGCGACACCGCCTACGCCGAGGCCCGCCAGGGCTCCGGCACGTTCACCCGGCTGCCCGGCGGCCGGACCCGGGCACTCGACCGTGCCCTGTGGCCCAGCGACGTCGCCAACGGCGTCATCGACCTCGTCTGCGCGGCCGCCACCGCCCCGCCGGGGGTCGCCGCCCTGTACGCCGAGGCGGCGGCCGAGCTGCCCGCCCACCTCGGCGGGCACGGGTACTACCCGGCCGGCATGCCCGCGCTCCAGGCCGCCATCGCCGCGACGTACGACGCCCGGGGACTCCCGACCGACCCCGACCAGGTCATCGTCACCCCCGGCGCGCTGGCGGCGACCGCGGTGGTCGGCACCGCCCTGGCGGGTCCGCGCGACCGGGTGCTGATGGAGTCGCCGACCTATCCCAACGCGGTCCAGGCGCTGCGCAGCGGCGGCGGCCGGCTCGCCACGATCACCCTCGACCCGTCCGGCTGGGACCTCGACGCCGTCGGCAGCGCACTCGCCCGGCACCGGCCGCGACTGGTCCACGTGATGCCCGACTTCCACAACCCGACCG
>DATLIG010000062.1:0-16977 GCA_035539555.1 Nocardioides sp.
CCGCGAGGCGCGCCTGCAGCTCGGCATGGTCGCGGCCAGCCCGTGGGGTGCGTACGCCGAGCTCCTCATCACGCTCGCCGCCGAGTCCGACCGCCCGTTGGTCCTGACCGCCACGGAGTCCTCGGTCGAGCAGTGCCGCGAGTGGTGCCGCGACCAGGAGCGTGACCAGGTCGCCCGCGAGATCCGCCACCTCGTCGCGGTGAGCGGCTCGTCGCAGCGCGAGTTCGCCTCGCGCATCGGCACCTCGCCGTCCCGGCTGTCCACCTACGTCCGCGGCACGGTCACCCCGTCCGCGGCGATGCTGCTGCGCATCCAGCGGGCCTCCCGCATGCTGCAGCGCCAGTCCGGCCACACGGTGCTCGCCACGCGCCGCTAGGCCGGGCGCACCGGACCACCACGACGGGAGCGTGGTCGGAACCGGCCGGGACCGCAGGGCTGGGGGGCTCGCGGTCCCGGCCGGGCTTTTCCTTCTCCCGGCCGGGCCGGTCATCGAGGAGGTGGCGCGGCAACCGTCACGAGGTGCCCGCAACCACCGCTCACGCCTTCCGGCGCGCCCCCTGCCGCCGCAGCTCGGACTTCGCCAGCGCGTTCTTGTGGACCTCGTCGGGACCGTCGGCGAAGCGCAGCGTGCGGATCCCGGCGTACATGTTGGCCAGCGGGAAGTCCTGCGAGAGGCCGCCGGCGCCGTGCACCTGGATCGCCTTGTCGAGGATCCACTGCACCGTCTCGGGGGTGGCGATCTTGATCGCCTGGATCTCGGTGTGGGCGCCCTTGTTGCCGACGGTGTCCATCAGCCACGCGGTCTTCAGCACCAGCAGGCGCAGCTGCTCGAGCTTGACCCGCGACTCGGCGATCCAGGTGCGCACCGTGCCCTGGTCGGCGATCGGACGACCGAAGGCGACCCGCGACTCGGCCCGCTCGCACATCATCTCGATGGCACGCTCGGCGATGCCGATCGAGCGCATGCAGTGGTGGATCCGGCCCGGGCCCAGGCGGGCCTGGGCGATACCGAAGCCGCCGCCCTCCTCGCCGATCAGGTTGGCCACCGGGACCCGCACGTCGGTGAACCGGAGCTCGGCGTGGCCGCCGTGCTCGTGGTCGTCGTACCCGTAGACCTCCATGCCGCGCACGACCTCCAGGCCGGGGGTGTCGCGCGGGACGATGACCATCGACTGCTGGCGGTGCCGGTCGGCCGACGGGTCGGTCTTGCCCATCACGATGAAGACCTTGCAGTTCGAGTTCATCGCGCCGGTGATCCACCACTTGCGGCCGTTGAGCACGTACTCGTCGCCGTCGCGCTCGATCGACATGCCGATGTTGGTGGCGTCCGAGGACGCGACGTCGGGCTCGGTCATCGCGAAGGCGGAGCGGATCTCGCCGTCGAGGAGCGGCTCGAGCCACTCCTCCTTCTGCGCGTCGGTGCCGAAGAGGTGCAGCACCTCCATGTTGCCGGTGTCGGGGGCGGCGCAGTTCATCGCGGCGGGGGCGAGGTGGATGCTGCGGCCGGAGATCTCCGCAAGGGCGGCGTACTGCAGGTTGGTGAGGCCGGCGCCCTCGACGCCGGCGTGCTCGCCGGGGAGGAAGAGGTTCCACAGGCCGCGCTTGCGGGCCTCGGCGCGCAGCTCACCGATGACCGGCGCGGAGTCCCAGTCCCAGCGGTCGTCCAGCTGCTCCAGCTGCTCGTGGAAGACCGCCTCGGCGGGGTGCACGACCTCGTCCATGAAGGCGAGCATCGTGGCGCGCAGCTCCTCGGTGCGGGCGTCGAATCCGAAGTCCATCGGTCACTTCTCCTTGATTGCGGTGAGCCCGGCATCGAGCAGGGGGTGGATCGCCTCGCCGATGTCGGCGAAGCCCTCACCGACGGTCTGGCCGGCGAGGTGGCGGTAGTGGATGCCCTCGAGGATGGCGGCCAGCTTGAAGGCGGCCAGCCCGAGGTACCACCCGAAACGGGAGAGGTCGCGCTCGCTGCCGGCGGCGTACTGCGCGACGATCTCGTCCTCGGAGAGGAAGCCGGGCGCGCTCGCGGCGTCGGTGACCGCCTCGCCGATCGTCGCGCCCAGACGGTGGTAGGTCAGCATCAGCGCGAGGTCGGTCAGCGGGTCACCGAGCGTCGCCATCTCCCAGTCGAGCACGGCGGTGGCCCGGTCGTGCTCGTCGACGAGGACGTTGTCGAGGCGGAAGTCGCCGTGCACGATCCCCGCGGCCGACTCGTCCGGGACATCGGCGGCGAGCAGGGCGTGCAGCTCGTCCGCCGCCGGCAGGTCCCTCGTGTACGACGCCGCCAGCTGCTTCCTCCACAGCGCGACCTGCCGGCCGAGGAAGCCCGCGGGCCGGCCGAAGTCCGCGAGCCCGACGGCCGCTGGGTCGATCGCGTGGAGCGAGCTGAGCGCGTCGACCAGCTGCGTCGAGATGCGCCGGGTCCGCGCCGCGCCGAGCGTCTCGAGCTCGGCGGCCCGGCGGTAGGGCGTGCCGGCGACCCGCTCCATCAGGTAGAAGGGCGCGCCGAGGACGTCGGTGTCGTCGCAGAAGGCGTAGGTCCGCGGGACGGGCACGCCGGTGCCCTGGAGTGCCGACATCACGCGGTACTCGCGCCCCATGTCGTGGGCCGTGGCGAGGACGTGGCCGAGCGGCGGACGTCGCAGGATCCAGGTCGTCGTACCGTCGGTGACGGCGTAGGTCAGGTTGGACTTGCCGCCCGCGACCAGCTCGGCCGCCAGGTCGGTGCCCGCGTCGGGGAGGACGCCCGGCAACCAGCCGACGAGGCGCGCGAGGTCCAGGCCGGGCAGGTCGGTGGCGCTCACACGCCACCGCCGAGCAGCACGCCTCCGTCGACGACGAGGGTCTGGCCGGTCATCCAGCCGGCGTCACCGCTGAGCAGGAAGGCGACGACACTGCCGATGTCCTCCGGGACGCCGAGCCGCTTGAGCGGGTAGGCGGCGGCGACCTCGTCCTCGCGCCCCTCGTAGAGCGCCGTCGCGAAGCGGGTCTTCACCACCGCGGGGGCGACCGCGTTGACCCGGATGTCGGGGCCGAGCTCGACGGCGAGCTCCTGGGTCAGGTGGATCAGCATCGCCTTGCTGGCGCCGTAGAACGCGATGCCCGGGGCCGGGCGCAGGCCGGCGACCGAGGCGACGTTGACGATCGCGCCGCCGTGCTCGCCGAGCCACTGGCGGTGCATCTGCTGCGCCCACGCGACGGCCGCGACGCAGTTGGTGTCGACGATCTTGCGGGCGACGGCGAGGTCGATCTCCATCAGCGGGCCGTAGGTCGGGTTGATGCCGGTGTTGTTGACGAGGAAGTCGGCGCTGCCGAAGGTCGCGATGGCCCGCTCGACGACCTCCGCCTGGTGCTCGCCGTCGTCGGCGTGGCCGGCGACCCCGAGGGCCACCTCGGGCCCACCGAGCGCCTCGACCGCCTCCGCCAGCGTGGCCTCCTTGCGGCCGGTCACCACGACCCGCGCGCCGTCGGCGACGAGCCGCTCCGCGATCGCCAGTCCGATCCCCCGGCTGGCGCCGGTGACGATCGCGGTCTTCCCCTCGAACCTCGTGCTCACGTGCCGTCCTCGCCTCGTAGTGACTAAGCGCTTGCTTAGTGATAGCCTCCACTGTGCCCGGCGGGCCACCGCTCCGTCAAGACCCGTCCCGAGGAGGTACGACGATGGCCGCTCCGTCCCGCGCCGAGACGACGCGCGCGCGGCTGCTCGAGGCCGCGGTGGCCGCCTTCTCCGAGAAGGGCTTCCACGGCACCACCACCCGCGACATCGCGGGCGCGGCCGGCATGAGCCCGGCCGCCGTGTACGTGCACCACAAGTCCAAGGAGGAGCTGCTCCACGTCATCTCGCTCGAGGGGCACCAGGCGACCCTCGACGTCGTCCGCGAGGCGCGGGCACGCACGACCGACCCGGTCGAGCAGCTCGCCACCGTCGCGCGCGCGTTCGCGATGTTCCACGTCGAGCACCACACGATGGCGCGCATCCTCAACTACGAGCTCGCCGCGCTGAGCGACGAGCACCGCGCCGAGATCGACGTCCTGCGCACCGGGATCGACCGCGAGCTGCGGGCCGTCGTCGCGGCCGGTGTCGCCACGGGCGCCTTCGACACCCCCGACCCGGCCCTGGCCGCGACGGCACTGGCGTCGATGGGCATCGACATCGCCCGGTGGTACCGCGAGGACGGCGAGTGGAGCCCCGACCAGATCGGCGACTACTACGCCGACCTCGCACTCCGCCTCGCCGGCGCCGGCCGCTCCTGATCCTGCGACCGCGTCACGGGCGCAGCGGCACCCGCAGGACCGCGTGGGCGCCGTCGGGCGAGGCCGGCACCGGGGCGGCGACCTTCACGACGCGCGCTCGAGGATGCGCTCGCGGGACACCCGCACGTGCAGGCGCTCCAGGACCCGCACGTGCTCGTCGGCACGTTCGAGGAGCCGGTCGAGCCGGTAGGGGTCGAGACGGGGGTCGTCGTCGGCCGCGGCCCGCAGCACCTCGAACCCCGCCTTCTTGCCCGTGACGGCCAACCGCAGGGTCTCCAGCTCGATCACGTCGGTGAGCGGCGCCCGGGTGAACAGGTGCCCGTTGGGCTTCAGGCGACCGAGCAGCTCGCCGACGCGGGCGCCGGTCGTCCCGGCCAGGCTCGGCTGGACGCCGACCGAGCGCATCACCTCGCGCAGCGCCTGGCGATCGGCTTCCACCTCGCCCGCGAGGTCGCGGATCTCAGCAGCCGCATCGGGGTCCGCGTGGTTGCGGCCCACGCGCCGGAACGCATGCACCCCGGCCGTGGAGCCGACCCAGTGGTGCTGCAGATAGGCCTTCAACACCTCGTCGTTCACGGGGAATCACTCCTCGGGGTCGATGGACCCCGGAGGTACCCGGACCCTCCGATCACACACGAAGGGGCCGCCCCAGCCTCGTTCCGGCTCAGCCGACGGTGCGGCCCTCCCGGCACTCCGCGCAGGTCCACCACTGCACGAGGAGCGTTCCGTCACGGCCGTACGTCGCGGGGCCGAGCTCGTGCGGCGTGATCCGCTCGCAGGCGAGGCACTCGAGCTGCTTGCTGGCATCGCCGGCCGCCGGACGATGCAGCATCCTCGCCAGCTCCAAGGGGCTGGGCGGCTGGCCGCCGGGGCCCGCGTCCGCCGCGCCCGGCTGATCGGGCGGGGGCAGGGTGGATTCCAAGGTCATGTCGCACACCTCTCCGGCGTGGGACGTTCACGCTCCCCGTCGACGCTAGGCGGGCCTGCCGACCGTCGGTATCCGACGAGCGCCGACTTGCTATCCGCGGCGCGCAGGGCGCCCGCGGCGCAGGGTCGTGCCCGGCGTCTCGCCGTAGGCGCGACGGTAGGCCTGCCCGAAGTGACCCTGGTGGAGGAAGCCCCACCGGGTCGCGATCTCTGCGACGCCGATGCTGCCGTCGCCCTCGACGAGCTCGCGTCGGACCCGCGCCATCCGGACGTCGCGGAGGTAGGCCATCGGCGTGGTGTCGAGGTGGCGCCGGAAGGCGAGCTGGAGCGAGCGGACGCTGACGTGGGCCGAGGCGGCGACCCGGGCGGGGGTGAGGTCGAGGTGGGCGTTGTCCTCGATGAACGCGACCGCGCGGCGCAGGGCGGTCGGGTGGGCGTCGCGGCTGTCCGTCGTACGGGCGTCGAGGAGGGCGGTGCTGGGGAAGGCGGCCAGGACCTGGGCCGCGACGTAGCGGGCGGCCGCGCCCAGCAGCAGCGGGCTCGCTGCGGCCACCGGGTCGGACAGCACCGCGTGGCCCAGGTGGTCGACCGCGGCGCGAACCCGGCGGGCCGCCGCGTCGTCGACGGGCCGATGGTCGAGGAGCCGCACCACGGCGTCACGGTCGGCCGTCTGCGCCAGCTCGCCGAGCAGCGCGGCGTCCACCATCGTCACCGTGTAGCGGGCGTGGTCGACGGTGCCGCCGTAGTCCTGGTCCGGGGGCGCCAGGACGAACAGCTCGCCGGGACCGAAGGCCTCCTTCTCGCCGCCGTCCGGACCGTGGTCGACGATCGCGCCGGTCTCGATGTCACACAGCCCGATCCGGCCCAGCGGCTCGACGTCGTACGACATCTCGAAGTCGAAGGCGACGCGGTCGATCGTGATCGTCTCGGACGCGACCCGCGAGATGCGGGCGTCGGCCTTGCCGTCGGCGCTGGTGATCCGCATCGGCGCATAGCTGGCGGCAAGGAACTCCTCGGTCAGCTCGAGGTCGGAGCTCTCGAACAGCTGCATCTCCACACCTCACCGACGGGGACGGTCCGACCAAGGACGGTGACGCCCTGGGTGGCGAGACTCGAGAGGTCCTCAGCGCCTCGACAGTACGCCGCCGGCACGGCCAGCACCACCGCGCGCCCAGCCCGCGCCCACCGGCGTGGGCGCTCCGCCACGTCGCCGCACGACGCGACGAGCACCTCCTTGCCGAGCTCGTCGGGCCCACAACGGAATGTGCCGACGGCGGTCCCACCTCGCGACCATCGGCGCAGACCTCTGGAAGGAGTCCGCCGATGGACCTGTCCCTGCCCCTGCTGCTCCTCGTCGTCGTGGTTCTCTGGTTCGTGTTCCGCCTCGACGACCTGCGCAACCTCGTGTTCTGGGTGATCCAGCTGGCCGGCCGCGGCCGGCGCACCCAGCCGGGCGACGAGCTCCAGGAGCTCACCGCCCAGGTGCTCGCCCAGTGCTACTGGATCGGTGACAACCGCTACCTCGACCCGATCGTGATCGAGCTGCCGCCGGTCTACCACGACCGCGTCACCACCCACTCGCCCGAGTTCGTCGAGCAGGTCCTGAAGCGGCTGAACAAGGCCGGCCCCCTGCACGCCTTGAGGACGAACGGGAAGACCTGGCCGCGGATGCGACCCGACGAGCTGCGGTACCGGATCTTCCCGGGCCCTGCTGTGCTGGTCCGACCTGACCCGGAGGCCGACAGCGTCGCCGACGGCGCGGCCAGCGCACCGGAGCGCGCAGTGCGTGCCGAGGGCCCCCGCCACCGGGACCTCGTCGCCGATCTGGGCTACCCGGTCACCGACGTCGGCTACCCGGTCACGGAGGTCGCGGCCTACGACGGGATGCCGCAGACCGAGAGCTACGGCGCGATCCTCGACCTCGTCATCAGCGGCGTGGCCGTGGCGTCCACGATCGTCGCGCCGAGCACCCGTGCCCGCGTAGGGCGGGCGACGGGCAACGACCTGCGGGTGCCCGTCCACCTGGTCGAGGTGAGCGGCCTGCACCTCGTGCTCACCTGCGTCGAGGGCACCCACGAGGTCGAGGTCGTCGCGGCGCCCGGGCGCAACGGCACCGCGCTGGTCCGCGGTGGGGTGCGGACGCCGGCCTTCGTGGGCGATCGTCTCCGCTCCGGAGACGTCCTCGAGCTGGCCGCGGCGGTCACCGTCAAGGTGCACTGAGATGGCCGGCATCCACACGCAGACCGCGTTGTTCTGGGCCGTCGTGACGGGGGTGGTCGCCGCCCTGACGACCGCGCCCAGCCTCTCCTGGCCGGTGGTCCTCGGGCCGGCGGTGGCGGTGTGGCTCGTCGTCCTGCTGGTGCCGGTCGCCGCGGCCTGGCCGGTCGGCCTCCTCGGGGTGGTCGGCACGACCGCCGCGGTCGTCGCCCTGCGGCTCGGCGTCCCCACCGGGGAGGTGCTCGCGCTCACCGGTCTCGAGGTCGTGGTCCTGATCGGTACCGCCACCGCGGTCCGCTCGGTGCCCGCGCAGGGGGCCCGGCTGCCGCAGCTCGGCTTCCCGGTCGCCGTCACGCTGCTGCTCGCCTCGATCGCCGTGCGCCACGCGGCACCCCCGCTGACCGCGGGCTACCTGGCCTGGCGCACGGGCAGCGTCGACCTCGGCGTCGCAACGGTGCAGCTCGGCGAGCTGACCCGCCTCGCGGTGGTCGCCGCGCTTGTCGCCGGACTCCTCGCGACCACCCGCGGCTGGCGGCGGCTCGTCCTGTGGGCCTTGGCCGCCGCGTACGTCGCGCCCCTCCTGTTCGCCGACCAGGGCCCGGCGGCGTTGACCCTCCTCGGGTGCGCGGTGGCGGCCTCCCTGACCGCTGTCGGCACGCGGCCGTCCGCCGCCCTGCGCCGGATCCGCTGGGCGGCCGCCTCGACTGTCGGCCTGCTGCTGCTCCTTCTCGCCGTCCCGGCGACCAGGGACCGCGCGCAGGACCGGTTCGCGGTGCTCCTGGACCCGCCCGACGGGACGCAGATCGGGATGGCCCACTATTGGTTGCGGCGGGCCGGGCTGTTCGCCGACCCGGGGTCCTACCCGGGCGGCTACATCCCCGCGGATCGGCACGACCTCGTCGTCGCGGCGACCGGAGCCGCTCTCGGCATCCTCCCGATGGTGCTCGTCGTCGGCGCCGTGCTCGCCGGCCTGCTGGTCCTGCACCTCTCGATCGCGCAGGCGCCCGGCGTCCGCGCGATCGTTGCCCGGGCGTGGCTGGTGCTGGCCGTGGCGCAGGCAGCGTGGGCCGCGCTCGGCGCCCTCGGCGTGGTCGTCGTGACCGGGATCAGCATGCCCGTGCTGGCACTGACCGGGTCGAGCGTGCTCCAGACCGCGCTCGTCGTCGGACTCGCGGCGGGGGCCACGGCCGGCGCTCGTGCCGAGCTCGCGCCGCACAGCGACGCCTCGACGCTGCTGGTCCGGACGGGCGCGCCCGTCGTCTGCCTGACGGTGGCCGCGACCGGGCTCACCCTCGTGCTGTCCCCGGCGACGCCGACCCTCGCGGCGTCGTACCGCCTTCCGCGGGGGTCCCTGCTGACCAGCGACGGCCTTCCCCTGTCCGACTCGACCGGGCACGAACGGGAACCGCGGCCAGGCTTCGCGATCGCCGGGCAGTACTCCCGGAGCACGCGGACCGCGTCCGGCCTCGAGCGCACGATGAGCATCGTGCTCACCTGCGGCGGCCGGACCAGTCTCGCCGAGCGCCTCGCCGTCGCCCTGCGGCCGCTGCCGTGCCACCCGGCGGACGTGCTGACCAGCATCGACAGCACCCTCCAGGCCGCCGCCACGAGCGCGGTCGACGGGCTGGAGGCCTCGGTCACCGTCCTCGACGCCGAGGACGGCCGGGTCCGTGCGCACGCCTCGACCTTCGCCGAGCACACGGCGGAGGGCGCACCCGGGTCGACGTTGAAGATGCTCACCCTCGCGGCGGCGCTGATCGAGCGGATCGACACCGACGACGCCCCGCTCGAAGCGCTCGACGCGGGCGGCGAGTCCCTGCGGAACATCGGGGGCATGCGCTGCCCCGACCCCTCGGTCGAGACGGCCCTCGCGCTGTCGTGCAACACCGTGACCGGGTACGCCGCCCTGCGGGTCGGCCAGGCGGGGCTGGCCCGGATCGGGCGCGACTACTTCGGGTCGGGCTCGCCCCTGGGCTTCGAGGCACCCGACACCAGCGCTCTCGACCTGGACCTCGGTCTCGACGCACCACTCCTGCCGCCAGAGCTGGCCCGGGCCGCGATCGGTCAGCAGGACGTGCGCGCCACCACGCTCGGCATGGCCACGGTGGCCGAGGTCCTCGTCGCGAGCGCGGACGGCCGGCGGGCCCGCCAGCCGCGGGTGACCGTTGGCTCCTGCAGCAACGGCCGGCTCGAGGTGCTCGACGTGGCGGCGCCGATCGCGCAGCAGGTGCTCGACCCCGGCCTGGCCGAGGACCTCCTCGGCGCCATGCGCCGGGGCGCCACCGAGGGCAGTGCAGCCCGGCTCGACCCGCACGGCCGCTCCCTCGCGACCAAGACCGGCACTGCCGATCAGCAGGTCACCGGCGAGGACGGCAGCACCGAATTCCACACGCGCTCGTGGCTGGTCGCGGTCGTCGACAGCCGCTGGGTCGTCGCCGCACAGGTGTACCTGCCGTACTCCACGCACGAGAACGCGGCCGTCCCGGTGGTCCAGCAGGTGATGGACGCCATCGGGCCCCAGCTCGAGACGTCGTACTCGTGCCCGCGGTGAGCTGCCGGGTAAAGACACCCGCATTCGGGGCGCGGCAGGCCGCCGCGCCCACTAGCCTCGCCCTCGCGATGGCTGGTATCTCCTGGCTCGAGAGGACGCGATGAGCAGGCTCCGACTCATCACCGTCACGGCGGTGGTCGCACTCGTCCTCGGCGGTTGCGCGGGAGGCTCTCCGGACGGCTCTGCGTCCGGCGGCACGCCGTCGAACCCGGACCTCTCGCTCACCGTGCCGTCCAGCACCGCGACGGCACCAGTGAAGCCGCAGGACCTTCCGACGGACGCTGGGACGAGCACACCGTCGACCGCAGCCCCGGCGCCGTCGACCGGCGCGGCGCCGAGCGGCCGCCCGCGCACCGGCGACAGCCCACGGTCGGGCGGGAGCGGTGGGGGAGGGGCGACGCGGGACGCCGAGCCGACTCCCCGACCGACCTCGTCACCGCGGACCTCCTCCTCGTCGTCCTCGTCGTCCTCGTCGAGTGGTTCGTGCACGGTCTCCATGAGCGGGGGCGTGGGCAACACGACATGCTCGTTCGGCTCCTACACCTGCACCCTGCCCGACGGGACAGGCAGCGGATCGTGCTCGGTCCGGAACGGTGGGCCCTGTGTCACCACCGGCGACGCCGTGTGCCGCCGGGACACGGCACGCGTCAGGGTCGAGTGACGGCACATGTCCTTGTGATCGATCCCGGGGGGAGGTCGGACGATGCTGCACATGAGCTGGTGGGTGGTCCTGGTCGTCGTCGTCGGCGTCGTCGTGCGGACCCTGTCCTGGGGTTCCGACCGACGGCGCGACGGGCAGCGGAGCGACCCCGGGCTGCTCGCCGTGGACGCGGTGCTGGCGACTTGTCACGACCTGTTCGGCGTGACCCATGTGCACGACCACGTCTTCGTCCGGGTGCCGGTCGCCGAGATCGAGCGGCTGCAGGCCCCGGCCGCCCACCGGGCGTTCACCGACACGCTCCGGCGGCGCGTGGTGCGGCGTCTGCTCCTGCGCTCGTTGCGGACGGGACGAGGCTTCCGCCGCCCCCGGCCGATCGTCACCTTCTCCTCCGGCTCCCCGGCCGCCCGCGCCCACGGCTGGGCGAACCCGGTGCCGGTGTTCTCCGCAGGTACCCGTCCGCCCACGCCGGAGGGACTGGAGTGGTGACCTGGGCAGCAGGACGTCGGCACCCGCGGCCACAAGCTGTTGTGGCCGCCACCGTGCTCGCGCCGGACCATGGCGCGACCGGTGACCGCACCGACGAGGGGGTGGCAGACGTGGTGGACCTTGCCGAGTGTCGCGCGCTGGCCGAGCAGCTGATCGAGGAGCACCTGCCCGGCCTGGGCTGGCGGTTCACGTTCGACAGTGCGCGCAAGCGCGGCGGCCTGTGCCGCTCCGCCGACAAGACCATCAGCATGAGCCGGCTCCTGGTGCCGCTGTGGACCCGCGAGATGGTGCGCCAGACCATCCTCCACGAGATCGGCCACGCGCTGGTGTTCGAGCGCGGGCTGCACCGCGCCGGGGTCCGCCCGCACGGCCGCGAGTGGCTGGCCGCCGCCCGCAGCATCGGCTACGCGGGCGGGGTCCGCCACAGCAACCCCACCCTGCCGCCCCGGACCGCGGCGCGCGTCGTCCCGCCTCCGTCGCACACGATCGTGCCCGAGGCGGAGCCGACCGTCGCCGTGCCCACCCGTGACGCGACGGCCCGGCAGCCGTGGCGCACCGTCGCGGACCCGGCCGTGCGGCGCCTGACCGTCGACCACCTCCGTCGGACCGTCCTCGTCCCGGCCGGCCAGGACGCGGCGGGGGCCGCGGACTGGGTCCGGCGCACGCTGGCCCCGCCCTCCACCCGACAGGAGCCCATCCATGCCTGAGTTCACGCTCCAAGCCGGGAGCACGGTCGAGACCACGGTGCGGATCACCAGTCCAGGCCTGGGCGAGAAGCTCGCGGGCCGCATCGCCAACGCCGTCGCGCGTTCGGGCGGCGCCACCCTCGTGTCGATCGGCCGCAGCATCTCGGACGCCGCCGAGCCGCCGGCCGGCGTCGTCCGCTACTCGCTGGCCGAGGAGGACGCGGCCGGCACCCCCCTCGCCGTCCTGCCGCGCCAGATGCTGGTGCTGGACACTCGACGCTTCCCCTGGACGAACGCCGACGCCGACGGCGGCGAGACCGACGGGATGCTGCGCATCGCGACCTGCCCGACCAGCGCGCGCCCCGACGACTGGTCCCTCGAGGTCGTGCGCTCCGCCCGGCAGCTGCGCCGGAGCACCCTGGGACCGCATACCTGGGCGACCGCCCTGGAGGGCGACCACGTGGAGCTGTGGCACCCGCCCACCCACGCCACGCTGCCGCTGCTGGTGGTCCACGTGATCCGGGGCGTCGACCTCATGTTCGGAGGCAGCCCGATCGGCGACGAGCTGCCGTTCACCGAGATCGCCGACCCCGAGCTGTTCCGGATCCAGACCGAGCTCGCCTGGGACTACCAGGCGGCGCTGCGGGCCAACGACCGCAAGCGGATGCGCACGCCCCTGCTCCGTGCACTGCTGCTCCTCGGCGACGGGCACAGCATGCGCTCGGTGAAGGACGCCGTCGACGTCACCCGGACGACCGTGTTCCAGGCGCCGCGGGGCGCCGCCCGGCGCGATGCGCTGCTCGCGGCGCACCGCGCGAACCTCACCAAGCCGGACACCTCCTGGGTGGACCGCGGCTTCGACCAGTACGAGGGCCTCTTCAGCGCGGCGTCCATCCTCGCCCCCACCGACTACGAGGCCTACCTGGAGGACGAGATCACCCTCAAGACGCTCTACGTCCGCATCACCGAGGCCCTGTTCGACCACAAGGTGCTCACCAGCGAGGACGTCGACGCCGTGATCCACGGGCGAGGTGACCGGTGACGCACGACAGCCCCGAGGTCCGCGAGCACACCTTCAGCGACCGGTCGCTCTACCCCGACCGGAAGGTCGACTGGACCGACGTACCGAAGGACAGGCGCGGCTGGCCCGTCTCCTTCCTCGGCGAGCCGCCGGCCGGGGCGCTGCCCGTGTTCTACAAGGTCCGCGACCCCCAGCTGGACAACCGCCCCGCGCCCGACCCGGAGCAGGCCGTCCGCGAGCAGAAGGTGCTCGCGCGCATCTACGACTGGCTGTCGTCCGGGTACCCCGTCGCGTGGCTCGCGCGGCCCGTCGAGGAGCCCGACGACGTCAGGCCGTTCCTGCTGGAGAGGTACGACGCCACCCTGCTCGACCTGATGGGCTCGCTGCCGCCCCGCTCCCAGCAGGACGAGCGCACCCGCGCCCGGTTCGACGAGCTGCTCGAGGTCGTCGCGGTCTGTGGAGCACGCTCGATGGAGCTCCTGGCCGACCAGTTCCAGGTCGTCCACCGCGATCCCCACCCGGCCAACTTCATGTTCAACCACGACGTCGACGAGCTGAAGCGACGCGGCAGGCTCCAGCAGGGCAACGACGCCGTGTACGCCGTCCTGATCGACTTCTCCCACGCCGACGTCCCCGACTTCAAGACCGCCGGCGCCCTCGAGGGTGTCCGCGAGCAGCGGCTCGGGCACGTGGCCTACCAGCCGCCGAACCTGATCGCTGCCCTCGCCGGTCACGGCCGGGTCCTGGCCGACCTCCGGTCCGACCTGTTCGGACTGGCGGTCACCCTGGTCGAGGCGATCACCGGCCGGGTCCCCTGGCGCCAGCTGGACGACACCGCGTTCCTCACCAGCAAGGGGCTCGAGCGCCTGTGCGCACAGCACGGCATCGCCCACGGCAGCAACAGCCGCGCGTGCCACTTCACCACGGCGACCGAGAGGTGCAAGATCCAGCGCAGCGAGGTCTGCGGGTTCGCCACGCTCGTGGACACCGGCAAGGTCCAGTACCACGCGGACAGCGGGCCGGTGCAGGAGGCGATCGGGCAGCTCGGCAGCGCCTCGCTCCGCGCTTTCCTCGAGCTGATCCTGGTGAAGCCGGGCGAAATCGAGCGGACGGCGGTCTTCGCCCGGGTGGCGGAGATGCAGGACCGGCTCGGACTCGACCCGCGTTCCCGCCCGGCGTGGGGAACCGTCCCCGAGCGCGATGCCCCGGGGGCCGAGGCCCGCCGGTTGCCGGAGTGCCTCGGTGATGACCCGCTTGCGGTGGAGTCGCCCATCCCGGTGCCGGGCCGGCTCGACCCCTATCGGCGCTGGGCCGGTGCCCGCGTCGTCAGCGAGGCGGACCAGCGACGGCGGGCCGAGGCGGCCGCCGCGGACGAGCAGGCCGCCGCGGAGCGCGCCGCCGCACAACAGGCCGCTGACGAGCAGGCCGCGCGCGACGCAGCACGGGCAGCCGAGAAGGCCACCGCGGCGCGGCTGCGCCAGAAGAGGCGCGACGACGCGCAGGCGGAACGCGAGGCACGCAGGCTCCGACGGGAGACTGAGCGCGCAAGAGCGGTGGCCGACCGGCCGAAGCGCACGCCGGCGCCCCGCCCGCCGTCCCGGCCATCCACCGGGGCGGACTGGCCCTCGCCGGTGGCCGCCGGTCTCGTCCTGCTGTGGCTCGCCTCGGCAGGACTCGCCCTGTCGGCGTTCCAGGTGCCGGCATCGCCCTTCGAGGGTCGCCCCGACCTGCAGGAGGGCTTCGCGATCGGCGCGGCCGCGCTGGTCGTGCTGCATCCCGCGGTCATGGCGGTCGGACGCCAGCTGGGCGGAGCGGGAGTGTACGTCGCGACCTGGGCCGGCTGGTCGGTCGCGCTGTTGCTGATCCCCCTGCTCTACTACCCGCTCAGCTGGCTGGTCGCGATCACCTGCCCGCAGCTCGACCCGGATCCGGCCGCGTGGACGGATCGGCACCTCGCCGCGGTCAGCGGCTTGTGGGCTGTCGCCTGGCTGGTCGGGGGACTCCAGGTCCACTCGATCGTGGCTCGCCGCACAAGGAGGACGTCGTGACGACCCCGCAGGCCAAGGGCGCCCCGGCCCCCTTCCCGATTCGACACGGACTGTGGGTGGTGGTGCTGCTGATCCTGGCAGCGCCGATCGTGCCCTTCCTCGACCTGAACGACCAGGTCGCCGACGGCCGGACGCCGACCGGTCCCCGGGCCACCTGCGCCAACGCCCTCAGGCTGACCCCGGCGTCACGACGGCTGTGCCTGCCGGCCGACGGCGGCTGGGCGGTCGCAACCGGCGACTCGCCGCACGCCGCGCTCGTCAGGGACAACGGCTGGGGCGTGCGTGCGGTCGGCCACGGCATCTCCTCCGCGACCCTGCTGAACTCCGAGGTCTCGTGCATCCGCGAGGTCGGCGTGGTCGCACGCTCTCCCGAGAAGCACGGCACCCTCGCCGCCAGCCGCACCCTCAAGATCCGCGAGGAGCTCGACGGGCGGGCCAGCAAGGTCCGCTTCGTCGTCGAGCAGCCGGCCAGCCCCGCCGTTCGCATCGTCACCGACCACGCGACGTGGCGACGCCTCGTCGCCGACAGCACCGTCGACGCCGAGCTCTACGAGCTCGGCAAGGCGGTCCGCGGCCAGGTCGCTCTCGACGTACGGGACCGCCTCGCCGCGACGGTGGTCGCCGTCTACGACGACTGCCCCGCCGCGGAACGGGCGCGTGCCGCCGCCGCGGTGCGGGCGCTCGTGGACGGAGTCACGGCCAGCGACGCGTCCTGCATCGACGTCACCGAGCTCGAGATCGGCGGGAAGGCGACGTCGCCGGTCCGGATCGCGGCCAGCCGGGTCTGCATCCCCGCGCCCGCGGGAGCCGTCCACCTCGACACGACGGACGAGCGGAACCCCGACAGCGCGCTCGCCTACGCCGTCTTCACACCCGAGGGGGGCGAGGACAGCGACGGCGTCGTCGGCATGATCAGTCCTTGGGTCGAGCCGGGCGTCGCCACCGACGCCGTGAGTGACTGGGACTGCGAGGAGGGCACGGCGACCGGGGACCGTGCGACGGACGCTGAGACGTCGGTGTGCGAGATCTTCTCCGGATGGAGCGCGCACGTTGCCCGCCGGGTGGTGGAGGTCGGGAACGGGAAGGTCAGCGTCTACGTCTGGGCCCACACCGACCAGTCCCAGAAGGACGCGGTGGCCCTGGCCAAGGGCATCCGGACCATCGAGGAGGCAGACTGATGGCCGTCTGGATCGAGGGCAAGCACCGTCCGCTGGACGACGCGCTGCGCTGCCCCACCTGTCTGGAGTCCTTCCCGGTGGCCGAGGTCGCGAGCAGTGACGCCGGCCAGCCGTACTTCCGGCCGCCCGAGGGCAACGACCAGCCTCGCGAGGACCCGCTCTGCCCGCTCTGCCCCCACCCGACCCGGCTCCCGCCACAGATGCTGCGCAGCGACACCGTCGACGTCCTGATCACCCTGATCGGCCCGACGCACGTCGGCAAGACGCGGTTCCTGCGCTGGCTGAAGTGGATGCTCGTCGACCAGCAGGCGCTCCTTGACTCCCACGGCTTCCGTGCCGGGCTCTGGACCCCGCAACGGGCCGCCTGGATGAACGCGAGCCCTGCCGAGGACCTCGAGGCGCAGGAACCGACGTCCATGGCGATCACCTGGGTCTTCCCACTGGAGCGCCCCGGCGAGCGACGCAAGATCCTGCTGATGGTGCGCGACACCCGCGGCGAGGACGCGAGCGCCCCCCGCAGGGCCAGCACGTACGCGACCGGAATGATCATCGTGGCCGGCAAGGACGTCGTGTGCCCGCCGGTCGACGCGCCGGATCCTCTCGACGAGGAGGCGCGGTCGGCGCTCGAGGCGCAGCTGCCCCGCTGGACCGACGACGAGCGCGGCGGCGTCCGCGACCACCTCGGCCGGACCGTCGTCCTGCTGCTGACCCAGGCCGACCTGTACGACGACGACGTCATCGCCGACGCAGTCCGCAACCTCGCGCCGCGCGACCTCGGCTCCCCGGATCTCGGCCGGCACGTGGCCGAGGACAGCCGGCAGCTGGCCGGGGCGCTGCAGCGCCGGGGCTCGGCGATCTTCGGCGCGGTCGTCGAGGAGCTCCACGGCGACGACGCTGCGCGGCTCTACGTCTCGGGCGTCGGCGGCCTGGCGGCGATCACCGGGTCCAGCA
>DATLIG010000063.1:0-4868 GCA_035539555.1 Nocardioides sp.
CCTGGGCGAGCCTCGCCGAGCAGGCGCGCGACGAGGGCGCCGACGACGTCACGGTCTACGCCTACGCCCGTGTCGGCTACCACCGCTCGCTCGACCTGCTGCGCCGCAACGGCTGGAAGGGCAACGGCCCCGTGCCGTGGGAGCACGAGCCCAACCGGGGCTTCCTGCGCGCGCTCGGCCTGCTCGCGATCGCGGCCCGCGCCATCGGCGAGACCGAGGAGTGGGAGCGCTGCTCGGCGTTCCTGCGCGACTCCAGCCCGACGGCGTACGACGAGCTCCTGGGCTGACCGACCGATGCCCGGGGACCTGCCGCGGGGAGTCCCTCGTCTGGGTCCCCGGGTCTGGTGGGTCTACCTGGCGGTCGACACGCCCAAGACGGTCGCCCAGCTCTCCGAGGAGGCCGGGATCGTGCCGGCGTCGATCCGCAAGCACCTGCGCCACCTGGAGCGGGCCGGCCTGGTGCGGGCGACGCAGGAGCCCGGCGCGGAGCCGATGTGGCAGCAGGCACGCGAGCTGGACCCGGCGATCCGCTACCGGATCGTCGGGCGGGTCCAGCGCGGCCGGCTGTTCGAGCCGCGGGACGCGGTCGCGCCCGAGCACGGGCGGCGACGCTGGTGGTGGCCCGGGGGCCGGTGAGTCAGCGCCGACGAGCGCGCCGCAGCGGGTCGACGACCAGGGCGTCGACGACCGCCGCCAACGACGTCAGCCACAGACGCACCTCAACCCCGGACGGTGAAGTAGACGGCCACGAGGACGAGCAGGATGCCGAGGATCGCGGCGATCGGCAGGTCGCTGGGGCGAGCAGCCCGGTGCGCGCGGGTCGCGTCGGGCCGGTCGGCAACGGGGATGGGCTGCGACGCACGGTGCTTGTGGGTCAGCTGGTTGGTCCGCATGGGATCTCCTTGTCCGAGACACGTACACCTCCCCTGACGGATCCGGGGCGCGTACGTCACGCGATTTCGGAGAAGTCCCGTTGCGCTGTTCTCGGAACCGGTCACGGCCCTGTCGGGTGCGCACCGCGCGCCGGCCGTCCGCGCGCGTCCTCGACGGAGGAGTCAATCGAGGATGAAACCGAACAGCGGGCTGTCCGGCGGCACTTCCTGGACCCGCAGCCGCGAGGCCTCCATCCGCTCCAGCAACCCGGCGAGGTCGTCACGGTGCTGCATCTCGAGACCGACCAGCGCGGGCCCGGTCTCCCGGTTGTTGCGCTTGGTGTACTCGAACAGGGTGATGTCGTCGTCCGGCCCGAGCACCTCGTCGAGGAAGCGGCGCAGCGCGCCCGGCTCCTGCGGGAACTCGATCAGGAAGTAGTGCTTGAGGCCCTCGTAGACCAGCGCGCGCTCGACGATGTCGGCGTAGCGCGAGACGTCGTTGTTGCCGCCCGAGACGACCACGACGACCTTGCTCCCGGGCTCGAGCCCGGCGACCGTGTCGTCGAGGCGCAGTGCGGACGCCGCGAGCGCGCCGGCGGGCTCGGCGATGATGCCGTCGACCTGGTAGAGCGCGAGCATCTCGACGCAGATCAGGCCCTCGGGCACCGAGACGAGCGAGAGGTCGACCGACGACCGGGCACCGGACACCGCCTGGTAGGTCAGGTCCCCCACCCGTCGTACGGACGCACCGTCGACGAACGGGTCGACGTGCTCCAGCTCGACGGGGCCGCCCGCGGCCAGGGCCGCGGCGAGCGAGGCGGCGCCGGACGGCTCCGCGGCGATCACCTTGACGCCCGGCACCCGCTCGGCGAGCACGGTCAGGCAGCCGGCGATCAGGCCGGCGCCACCGACCGGCAGCACCAGCGCATCGGGCTGCCAGCCGAGGTCGGCCGACTGGGAGAGGATCTCGGCGGCCACGGTCCCCTGCCCCGCGATGATGCCGGGATGGTCGAACGCCGGGATGGCGGTCGCCCCGGACGCGGCGGCGAAGTCCGCGGCGGCGATCGCCGCGTCGTCGTACGCCTCACCGGCGATGACCACCTCGACCTGCTCACCGCCCAGCGCCGCGACGCGGTCGCGCTTCTGGCGGGGCGTGGTGCGCGGCAGGAAGATGGTCGCGTGCACGCCCGCGCGGGCGCAGGCGAAGGCGACGCCCTGGGCATGGTTGCCGGCGCTCGCACAGGTCACGCCGCGGGCCCGCTCCTCGTCGGTCAACCCGGCGAGGACCGTGTAGGCGCCGCGCGCCTTGTAGGAGCGCACCGGCGTGAGGTCCTCACGCTTGAGCCAGACGTCGAGACCGGTCAGCGCGGAGAGCCGGTCGGCCCGCTGCAGCGGGGTCGGCGGGATCACCGACCCCAGCAGCCCGGCCGCGCGGTCGACGTCGGCGGTGGTGGGAAGGGAAGCGGCGGCCACCGTCAGCCGACGGTCTTCCCGGCCGCGCGGAGGTTCTCGCACGCCTCGACGACGCGGGCGGCCATGCCCGCCTCGGCGGCCTTGCCCCAGGCGCGGGGGTCGTAGGCCTTCTTGTTGCCGACCTCGCCGTCGACCTTGAGGACGCCGTCGTAGTTGTCGAACATGTGGGCGGCCACCGGGCGGGTGAAGGCGTATTGGGTGTCGGTGTCGACGTTCATCTTCACGACGCCGTAGTCGACCGCCGCGCCGATCTCCTCGGCGGTCGAGCCGGAGCCCCCGTGGAAGACGAGGTCGAACGGCTTCGAGCCCTCGGGCAGACCCAGCTCCTTGACGACGGCGGCCTGTGCGTCGCGGAGGATCTCCGGGCGGAGCTTGACGTTGCCGGGCTTGTAGACGCCGTGCACGTTGCCGAAGGTCAGTGCGGTCAGGTAGCGGCCGTTCTCGCCGACGCCGAGCGCGCGCACGGTCGCGAGCGCGTCCTCGGGGGTCGTGTAGAGGTGCTCGCCCATGCCGCCGTCGACACCGTCCTCCTCGCCGCCGACCACGCCCACCTCGATCTCGAGGATGATCCGGGCGGCGGCGGCCTTCGCGAGCAACTCCTCGGCGATCTGCAGGTTCTCGTCGAGCGGTACGGCGGAGCCGTCCCACATGTGCGACTGGAACAGCGGCGCCTCGCCGCGGGCGACCCGCTCGGCGGAGATGTCGAGCAGCGGCCGCACGAAGCCGTCCAGCTTGTCCTTGGGGCAGTGGTCGGTGTGCAGCGCGATGTTGACCGGGTAGCCCTTGGCGACCTCGGCGGCGTACGCGGCGAACGCGACGGAGCCGGTGACCATGTCCTTGACCGTGGGGCCGGAGAGGTACTCCGCGCCACCGGTCGAGATCTGGATGATGCCGTCGGAGCCGGCGTCCGCGAAGCCCTTGAGGGCCGCGTTGAGCGTCTGGGACGAGGAGACGTTGATCGCGGGGAACGCGAAGGCGCCGGCCTTGGCGGCGTCGAGCATCTCGGCGTACTTCTCAGGGGTGGCGATGGGCATGCTGGTGGGCTCCTGCGGCAGTGCGGGTGCGGGTCGACTTTTCTCAACCTACCGTGACAACCGATCGGCGGTGGGCGGCGTATCCCCTCATGACGGACCATCGACCCAGACGCACCCGGAGGCGACCCGATGCAGGACCTCATCGAACGGCTCGACGCCGAGCTCAGCCAGGCTCCCGACCCGGCCTTCGACATCCCCGGCACGCTCGTGTCCGGCCGCCGGGCCGTACGACGCCGCCGGCTCGTCGTGGGGGCCGCCGGGCTGGCCGTGGCGGTGGTCGTCGGCGGCACCGCTGCGCTCGCGTTCGACGACGGCGGCACCTCGCGCGGCCGCGACGGCCACACCGCCGGCGAGCCGACCCGTTCGCCGTCGGCCACGGCGACCAGCGACGGCGGGCCGCCCCGCGGGGAGGGCCAGGTGGTCCCGCTGTACATCGGCCTCGACGGCGCCGTGAAGGTGCCCGAGGGAGCCGACGTGGTCGAGCGGGCACACTTCACGGCCAGCACGGGCGCCGAGGCCGAGATCGTCCACGTGGGGCTCGACGGCGAGGAGTACTACGCCCTCGCGGCGACGGCCGACAGCAGCGTCAGCTGGACCCCGCTGCCCGCGCAGGGCCTGACCCTGCGGGAGTGGGCCGAGCAGCAGCTGACCGTCGGTGAGGACGACGGAGCGGCCGACCGAGCATGGGTCCGGCTCGACGAGCGCTGGCGCGTCCGGGGGCTTCCCGGGGTGCGGGTCGTCGAGCAGATCGCCGATCCCGGTCTCGGCGAGAACTTCGCACCCGCCGGGGAGCCGACGGTCGTGGCCGAGGTGGTCCGCGACGGCTACACCTACTTCCTCGCGGTCCGGAAGGCGCCCGACGGTGGCACCGAGGCGATTCCGTACCGCAAGGACGACCGGATCACGACACTGGACGCGTTCCTCTCCTACGCGCGCGACAAGTACGCCACCAACGAGCAGGGCGGCAGCGAGGGCCTGCGATGAGGCGCGCGGAGCGCGAGGCGGCGTACGTCGAGTTCGCGACCAGCCGCCGCGACCAGCTGCGCCGGATCGCCTACGGCATGTGCGGCGACTGGCACCAGGCCGACGACCTCACCCAGACCGCGCTGGTCAAGCTGTACGTCGCGTGGCCGCGGATCACCCGGCACGGCACCGAGGACGCCTACGCCCGCAAGGTCCTGCTCAACGCGGCGATCGACGCCTCCCGTCGCCCGGTGCGGCACGAGACGCCGACAGACTCCGTGCCGGAGGTGGCAGCGGCCCCGGGGGTCGCCGTCGAGGAGCGCGACTCGCTCATCGCGGCGCTCCAGCACCTGCCCGCCCAGCAGCGGGCCGCCGTGCTGCTGCGCCACTGGCTCGGCCTCTCGGTCGCCGAGACGGCGGCCGAGCTCGGCATCTCGGAGGGCACCGTCAAGAGCCACACCTCGCGCGGGCTCAGCGCACTGCGGGAGGCGATGGCAGCCGCCGACGCGTGAGGGCGGTCCAGCCC
>DATLIG010000064.1:0-14892 GCA_035539555.1 Nocardioides sp.
GCCAGCGCGCCTACTACGCCGCCTTCGAGGGCGTCCGTCCCTATGTCGAGCGGCGCCACAAGGAGGCCGAGTCCGACACGAGCCGCGAGCGCTTCGAGGGCTTCATGCGCGAGGTCCCGTGCCCCGTGTGCCACGGCAGCCGGCTCAAGCCGGTGTCGATGGCGGTCACCCTCGGTCCCAAGGACGGTCCCAACGGCGGTGGCAAGAACATCGCCGAGGTGTGCGCGCTGCCGATCAACGAGGCGGCGGCGTACCTCGCCGACCTGGACCTGTCCGCCCGCGAGCGCCAGATCGGCGAGCGGGTGCTCAAGGAGATCCAGGAGCGGCTCAACTTCCTGCTCGACGTCGGCCTCGACTACCTCTCGCTCGACCGGCCGTCCGGCTCTCTGTCCGGCGGCGAGGCGCAGCGGATCCGCCTGGCGACGCAGATCGGCGCCGGCCTGGTCGGCGTGCTCTACGTCCTCGACGAGCCGTCGATCGGCCTGCACCAGCGCGACAACCAGAAGCTCATCGAGACGCTGGTCCGGTTGAAGGACCTCGGCAACACCCTGATCGTCGTCGAGCACGACGAGGACACGATCCGGGTCGCCGACTGGGTCGTCGACATCGGCCCCGGCGCCGGCGAGCACGGGGGCCAGGTCGTCCACTCCGGGACGGTCAAGGGCCTGCTGGAGCACCCCGACTCGATGACGGGCCAGTACCTCTCCGGCCGTCGCGAGATCCCGGTCCCCGCCGTGCGGCGCCCGCGGACCGTCGGCCGCGAGCTCAAGGTGCTCGGCGCCAAGGAGCACAACCTCAAGAACGTCGACGTCAGCTTCCCGCTCGGCGTCTTCTGCGCGGTCACCGGCGTGTCCGGCTCGGGCAAGTCGACGCTGGTCAACGACATCCTCTACACCTCGCTGGCCAAGCAGATCTACAACGCCCGCGCCATCCCGGGGCGGCACCAGAAGATCACCGGCCTCGAGCACGTCGACAAGGTGATCCACGTCGACCAGTCGCCGATCGGCCGGACGCCGCGGTCCAACCCGGCGACGTACACGGGTGTCTTCGACCACGTCCGCAAGCTGTTCGCGCAGACGCCCGAGGCGAAGATGCGCGGCTACCAGCAGGGCCGGTTCTCGTTCAACGTCAAGGGCGGGCGCTGCGAGGCGTGCGCCGGAGACGGCACGATCAAGATCGAGATGAACTTCCTGCCCGACGTCTACGTCCCGTGCGAGGTCTGCCACGGTGCGCGCTACAACCGCGAGACGCTCGAGGTCCACTACAAGGGCAAGACCATCGCCGAGATCCTCGACATGCCGATCGAGGAGGCGCTGGAGTTCTTCGCGGCGGTGCCGGCGATCGCGCGGCACATGAAGACCCTCGTCGAGGTCGGCCTGGGCTACGTCCGGCTCGGCCAGCCCGCGACCACGCTCTCCGGCGGTGAGGCGCAGCGGGTCAAGCTCGCGGCCGAGCTGCAGAAGCGCTCCACGGGACGCACGGTCTACGTGCTCGACGAGCCCACGACCGGGTTGCACTTCGAGGACATCCGCAAGCTGCTCGGGGTGCTGTCGAGCCTGGTCGACAAGGGCAACACGGTGCTGGTGATCGAGCACAACCTGGACGTCATCAAGACCGCCGACTGGCTCATCGACATGGGGCCCGAAGGCGGCTCGCGCGGCGGCACGGTCGTCGCGGAGGGGACTCCCGAGGACGTCGTCGCGGTCGCGGCCAGCTACACCGGCCAGTTCCTCAAGCCCTTGTTGGACGGGCGCGGTGCCCAGCAGCCCGGAGCGCCGAAGCGGGCGCCCAAGGTGGAGGTCCCGGCCAAGAAGGCCGCAGCCAGGAAGGCACCGGCGAAGACGACCGCTGCGAAGAAGACCGCTGCGAAGAAGGCGGCGACGCGGGCACCCCGCAAGGCCGCCAGGAGCTCATAGCCTGCCCTCAGGAAGGGCCCGTAACCTGCGTCCCATGACGGCCCCCCTGAGCAGGCGACGTGCACTGACCGGAGCAGCGACCCTCGGCGTCGGCGTCCCTCTCCTCGCTGCCTGCGGCGACGACGCAGACGCCACGGCGAGCGACCTCGCGAGCAGTGACCCGACCAGCGACCCGACCAGCGCCCCGACGTCGGCGGCGACCACCGAGACGGCCGACGGCGCGACGAGCGATGCGCCGGCGGCCGGCGGGCTGGTCGCCACCGCGGACGTGCCCGTGGGCGGAGGTGTCGTGCTGAAGGACGACCAGCTGGTCGTGACCCAGCCCAGCGACGGCGAGTTCAAGGCGTTCACCGCGATCTGCACGCACCAGGGCTGCCTCGTCGAGTCGGTCTCCGACGGCACCATCCACTGCCCGTGCCACAGCAGCTCGTTCTCCGCCGAGGACGGCTCGGTGGAGGGCGGGCCGGCCACCGCGCCGCTCGCCGAGGTGGCGGTCAAGGTCGACGGGGACCAGGTGGTGAAGGCGTGACGGCTCCCGTCGTCCACCGACGCATCGTGTTCTCCGGCCTCGGCGCCCTGGGGGTCGCCGCCGCGCTCGCCGGCTGCGCCGGGACCGGTGACGACGGCGGCTCCACGCCGACCGTCGACGCCGGCGCCGAGCTGGCGACGGCGAGCGAGGTGCCGGTCGGTGGCGGGATCATCCTCACCGAGCAGAAGCTGGTGATCACCCAGCCGACGGAAGGCACGTTCAAGGCGTTCACGGCGGTCTGCACCCACCAGGGGCTGCTGGTCACGTCCGTCGAGGACGGCACGATCATGTGCGCCAACCACGGATCGTCGTACTCACTGGAGTCGGGCGAGGTCGAGGGTGGCCCGGCGCCGTCCGCACTGGCACCCGTCGAGATCGACGTTCAGGACGACAAGATCCTCGCGGCCTGAGCTGCCTCGGCCGCCTCGTCCCGCCACCGCTCGTCGCGGACGGCGGGCCGGCGGTCGAGTCGCGCATCGAGCAGGACCCGCGCGTCGTCGTACCGGTGCGCGCGGAGCAGGCCGGCGATCCGCGCCTCCTCGACGATCTCGCGCTGGGCGTCGGAGCCGCCGAGCCGCCACACCTGCGGCGAGAGCGCCCCCAGCTGGTCGGCGCCCTCGCTCCACCGCCCGGCCGCCATCAGCCGCAGCGCACGGGCGAGTGGTGCGACCACCTCGCGATGGGTGGCCCCGCCGTGGCCGTCGCACCACCGGGCCAACCGGTCGAGGCCGGCGGCGTCGTCCACCGCGAGCAGGGCGACCGCGGCATGCAGTCCGAGGAACGCCGTCGACGGCTGCTCGAGGACGCCGGTGCCGGTGAGGGCGACGACCTCGTCGAGCGGGGGTACGACGGCGTCACCAGGTGTCAGCGCCCAGCGGAACAGCAGCGAGCCGGTGTCGACCAGTGCGCGGCAGCCGACGGCGTGACGCGGTTGGAGCTGCGTGTCGTAGCGGTGGCGTACGGCGGCGACGTCGCCGAGCGAGAGTTCGTGCAGCGCTGCATGCCAGGAGAAGTGGGTGAGGCTGTCGGTCGCGGCGCCGTCGCCGAGGACCCAGGCGTCCATCCAGGCCAGGCCGGCTGCATGGTCGCCGGTCTCGTAGTGGGCGTGCGCCCGCGCATGGGCGGCGTGCCCGCCCGACGGCTCCGCGGCGAGCGAGCGGCAGGCGAGGTCCATCGCGTCGTCGAAGCGGCGCTGCTCCTGCCGCACGAAGGCCATCAGCCCGTTGATCCAGGCGTCGTCGCCGTAGGCCGGTGCGGCGGTCTCGACGATCCGCCATGCCTGCTCGGGCAGGTCGGTGACGCCCGCGAAGGCGATCGTCGGCATCGCCACCGAGAGCAGCACCGCATCCCTCGGGTACGACGCCAGGTGGGCCACCAGCGGACCCGGATCGCCCTGGAGGTGCCGGTCGACGGCGTGGACGTGGCTGCGCTCCCGCTCCGTGGCGCGCTGGGCGTGCAGCCTGGCGTCGGTGAGGCGGGCGCGCACGTCGACCTGCACGCACATCTCGTGCCCGAGCAGCGCCAGCGTCGCGTGGCCGAGCGCGAAGGTCGGATCGAGCGCGATCGCCGTGGCGAAGCGGGCGGCGGCGCCGGAGCGCAGGCACAGCAGGTCGCGCACGCCGTCGACGTAGGCGTCGGCCGCCGGCCGGCTGGTGGTCAGGGGGTAACCGTAGGAGTCGCGACAACCCATAAGTGAAGTAAACCACCTGACATTGCCAAGTAAAGCACTGTCGGTGTCGATCCGTAGGCTGGAGGACGTGCCCGACCCGTTGACCTACCGGCCCAAGCCGGGGGAGATCCCGACGGAGCCGGGCGTCTACCGGTTCCGCGACGCGAAGGGCCGGGTCGTCTACGTCGGCAAGGCCAAGAGCCTGCGACCCCGCCTGTCGTCGTACTTCCAGGACATCGGCAACCTGCATCCGCGGACGGCCACGATGGTCACCACGGCGGCGTCGGTCGAGTGGACGGTCGTGAAGACCGAGGTCGAGGCGCTGCAGCTGGAGTACTCCTGGATCAAGGAGTTCGACCCGCGCTTCAACGTGAAGTACCGCGACGACAAGTCGTACCCCTGGCTCGCGGTGACGGTCTCCGAGGAGTTCCCCCGGGTGATGGTGGGCCGGGGCGCCAAGCGGCGCGGCACCCGCTACTTCGGGCCCTACAGCCACGCCTGGGCGATCCGCGAGACCGTCGACATCCTGCTCCGCGTCTTCCCGATGCGCTCGTGCAGCAACGGTGTGTTCAAGCGGTCCAGCCAGATCGGCCGGCCCTGCCTGCTCGGCTACATCGACAAGTGCTCCGCGCCGTGCGTCGGCAACATCTCGCCCGACGACCACCGCGCGATCGTCGACGACTTCTGCGAGTTCATGGCCGGGCGCACCCGCCCGTTCATGAAGCGGATCGAGCAGGAGATGTACGCCGCCAGCGACGCCCTGGACTTCGAGAAGGCGGCACGCCTGCGCGACGACCTGGGCGCGATGCAGAAGGCGCTGGAGAAGCAGGCCGTCGTGTTCGGCGACGGCTCGGACGCCGACGTGATCGCCATCGCCGAGGACCCGCTCGAGGTCGCGGTCCAGGTGTTCTACGTCCGCGGGGGCCGGATCCGCGGCCAGCGCGGCTGGGTCGCCGACCGGACCGACGACGGCGACACCTCGTCGCTGGTCGAGCACTTCCTGCTCCAGCTCTACGCCGGCGTGGCGGCCGAGGACGCCCGCGACGCCGTCCCCAGGGAAATCCTCGTTCCCGAGCTGCCGCCGGAGGCGGCGACGTGGGAGCAGCTGCTGTCCGACCTGCGCGGGTCGCGGGTGGAGATCCGGGTGCCGCAACGCGGCGACAAGAAGACCCTGCAGGAGACCGTCGCGCGCAACGCGACCGAGTCGCTCGCGCTGCACAAGACCAAGCGGGCCAGCGACCTGACCACGCGCAACCTCGCACTCGCCGAGATCGCCGAGGCGCTCGAGCTCGAGGAGGCGCCCCTGCGCATCGAGTGCTACGACGTCTCGCACATGCAGGGCACCGAGATCGTGGCCTCGATGGTGGTGTTCGAGGACGGCCTGTCCCGCAAGGGGGAGTACCGCCGCTTCGTGATCCGTGACCAGGAGGGCTCCGACGACGTCGCGGCGATGCACGAGGTGATCACCCGCCGCTTCCGGCGCCTGCTCGACGAGCAGGCGCGCTCGGAGCTGAAGCCCGGAGATCCCGAGACCGGCAGCGGCCCGATGCTGGTCGACCCGGACACCGGCCGGCCGAGGAAGTTCGCCTACGCGCCCGGCCTGGTGGTCGTCGACGGGGGCGCGCCCCAGGTCGCGGCCGCCCAGCGCGCGCTCGACGAGCTCGGTATCGACGACATCCCGGTCTGCGGCCTGGCCAAGCGGCTCGAGGAGGTGTGGCTGCCCGGCGAGGAGGACCCGGTGATCCTGCCGCGCACCTCGGAGGGCCTCTACCTCCTCCAGCGGGTGCGCGACGAGGCGCACCGCTTCGCGATCACCCATCACCGCAACCGGCGCTCGAAGTCCATGGTCGAGAGCGTGCTCGACGGTGTGCCCGGTCTGGGCGAGGTGCGCCGCAAGACGCTGCTGCGGCACTTCGGCTCGCTGCGCAAGCTGCGCGCCGCCACCGTCGAGGAGATCGCCGCCGTGCCCGGGGTGGGTCCGCGCACGGCCACGGCGATCAAGGACGCGCTGGACCGCGAGGACACGGGCGCGGCTGCCCAGAAGGCGGCCTCGCGGAAGCCTGCACCACAATGACGTCCATGAGTGAGAGCACGCCCGGGCCGCTCGTGGTGGTGACCGGCATGACCGGCGCAGGCCGCAGCACCGCCGCCAAGGAGCTGGAGGACCTCGGCTTCTTCGTGGTCGACAACCTCCCCCCGAGCCTGCTGGCCGACGTGGTGCGGCTGGTCGACGAGAGCCACGGCCCGGCGCAGCCGGTGGCCGTCGTCGTCGACGTCCGCTCCGGCGACTTCTTCCAGGGCCTGCGCAGCGTCCTGGCCCACGGCGCCACCGGCCGCGACACCACGCTGGTGTTCCTCGACGCCGTCGACGAGGTGCTGGTCCGGCGGCAGGAGGCCGCGCGCCGTCCGCACCCGCTGCAGCACGGCGGTCGCCTGCTCGACGGCCTGCAGCGCGAGCGCGTGGTCCTCGGCGACCTCCGCTCCGAGGCCGACCTCGTCATCGACACCAGCAACCTCAACGTGCACCAGCTGACCGACCGGATCGCCGACGCGTTCGGCAACGCCGAGACCACCCGGCTGCGGGTGAGCGTGATCAGCTTCGGCTTCAAGTACGGCATCCCCGTCGACGCCGACTACGTCGCCGACATGCGCTTCCTGCCGAACCCGCACTGGGTGCCCGAGCTCCGCCCGCGCACCGGCCAGGACGCCGAGGTCTCCAGCTACGTGCTCGGCCGGCCCGGCGCCGAGGAGTTCCTCGACGCCTACGTCCCGCTCCTCACCGTGGTGGCCGAGGGCTACCTCCGCGAGGGGAAGCGGTTCATGCGCGTCGCCATCGGCTGCACGGGCGGCAAGCACCGCAGCGTGGCGATGACCGAGGAGATCACCCGTCGGCTGCTCGACCAGGGCTACGTCGCCCGCGCGATCCACCGCGACCTCGGCCGTGAGTGACCAGCGCGCCCAGGCGGTGGTGGCGCTCGGGGGCGGCCACGGCCTGCACGCATCGCTCAGCGCCCTCCGGCACCTGCTCGACGACCTGACCCTCGACGCGCTCACGGCCGTCGTCACCGTCGCCGACAACGGCGGCTCGTCGGGACGCCTCCGTGGGGAGTTCGGGGTGCTCCCTCCCGGCGACCTGCGGATGGCCCTCGCCGCGCTCTGCGGTGACGACGACTGGGGCGACACCTGGGCCCGCGTCCTGCAGCACCGCTTCGAGGGCGACGGCGAGATGCGGGGCCACGTCGTCGGCAACCTGCTGATCGTCGGCCTCTGGGAGCTGCTCGGCGACCACGTCGACGCCCTCGACTGGGTCGGCCGGCTGCTCGGCGCCCGTGGCCGCGTGCTGCCGATGGCGCTCACCCCGATGGACATCACCGCCGAGGTCCGCGGTCTGGTCCCCGGTGATCCCGACGCGCTGACGTCCGTACGCGGGCAGGTCGAGGTCGCGACGACCGACGGCGTGATCGACTCGATCGCACTCGATCCGGTGGCCCCCGAGGTGAGTCCGGCCGTGATCGACGCGATCACCGCTGCCGACTGGGCGGTGCTCGGTCCGGGGTCCTGGTTCACCTCCGTCCTGCCGCACCTGCTGGTGCCGGACCTGCGCGAGGCGCTGGTGCGCACGAAGGCCCGCCTGGTCGTCGTACTCAATCTCGAGGGGGAGGAGGGGGAGACGCCCGGCTTCGGCCCGGCCGACCACCTCCGCGTCCTCGCCGAGCACGCGCCCGACCTCGGTATCCACACCGTCCTCGTCGACCGTGGCTCGGTCGGGGGGGACCTGCACGAGCTGGAGGAGATGGTCCACGCCCTGGGCGCCCGCCTGGTCGTCGACGACGTCGCGGCCGACGACGGTACGCCGCGGCACGACGCGTGGAAGCTGGCGGCGGCGTACTCCCGGATCTTCAGCTCCCGCTAGGGAAGTCACCGTCGCGATCATCACGTCGTCGTCGCCGTCGAGGGTTGTTGACCAACGTGGCAGGATCGGGCGCATGGCGATGACGGCACAGGTGAAGGCGGAACTGGCCAGTACCCCGGTCACCAAGGTGTGTTGTCGCAAGGCTGAGGTCGCCTCCACCCTGCGGTTCGCGGGCGGACTGCACATCGTCGGTGGCCGGATCGTCGTCGAGGCCGAGCTGGACACGGGTGCTGCCGCGCGGCGCCTGCGCAAGGACATCTCCGAGATCTACGGCCAGTCCTCGGACGTCGTGATGGTGCAGGGCAACGGGCTGCGCAAGGGCAGCCGCTACATCGTGCGCGTCGCCAAGGACGGCGAGGCGCTCGCTCGCCAGACCGGTCTGCTCGACCAGCGTGGCCGCCCGGTGCGTGGCCTTCCCCCGGCGGTCGTCTCCGGCGGTGCCTGCGATGCGGTCGCCGCCTGGCGCGGTGCCTTCCTGGCACACGGCTCGCTGACCGAGCCCGGCCGCTCGTCGTCGCTGGAGGTCACCTGCCCGGGCTCCGAGGCGGCCCTCGCGCTCGTCGGGGTCGCGCGCCGGCTGGGCATCCAGGCCAAGGCCCGCGAGGTGCGCGGCGTCGACCGGGTCGTCATCCGCGACGGTGATGCGATCGGCCAGCTGCTCACCCGGCTCGGCGCCCACGAGACCCTGATGGCGTGGGAGGAGCGGCGGATGCGGCGTGAGGTCCGCGCCACCGCCAACCGGCTCGCGAACTTCGACGACGCCAACCTCCGCCGCTCCGCGCGCGCGGCCGTGACGGCCGGCGCCCGCGTCGAGCGGGCGATGGAGATCCTCGGCGAGGAGGTCCCCGACCACCTGCGAATGGCAGGGGAGCTGCGCCTGCAGCACAAGCAGGCCTCGCTCGAGGAGCTCGGCCAGCTGCACGAACCGGTGCTCACCAAGGACGCGATCGCCGGGCGGATACGCCGACTCCTGGCGATGGCCGACAAGCGTGCCGAGGACCTCGGCATCCCCGACACCGAGGCGTCGCTGACGCCGGAGATGCTCGCCGGCGACGCCTGAGTCGCCCGTGCGGACGACGACGTCCGCGACCGTGGTGGTGGCACTGCGCCCTGCCCGAAATGTTGTTTCGTGTTGCTTTGTGTTGTTACCTGCCCGTATCGCGGACGGGGGGCGGCGCCGCTCAGGCTGCCGCGGCTAGGGTCGTCAGTGGACGCATGATCTGCGTCACACCCTGACTCACCCAGCTGACACAAGAGGAGCACCAACGGTGACTGTCCGCGTAGGCATCAACGGATTCGGCCGGATCGGCCGCAACTTCTTCCGCGCAGTGCGAGCCAGCGGGGCAGACATCGAGATCGTCGGTGTCAACGACCTCACCGACAACGCGACGCTCGCCCACCTGCTGAAGTACGACTCCATCCTCGGCCCGCTCGACGCCGAGGTGTCGGCGACCGACGACGCGATCGTCGTGGGCGGCACGAAGATCAAGGCGTTCGCGGAGCGCGACCCCGCCGCCCTCGGCTGGGGCGACCTGGGCGTCGACGTCGTCGTCGAGTCGACCGGCTTCTTCACCGACGCGACCAAGGCCCGGGCCCACGTCGACGGCGGCGGCGCGAAGAAGGTCATCATCTCGGCGCCGGCCTCCAACGAGGACATCACGATCGTCATGGGCGTCAACCACGACCTCTACGACGCTGCTGCGCACACGGTGATCTCGAACGCCTCGTGTACGACCAACTGCCTCGGCCCGATGGCGAAGGCGCTCAACGACGGCCTCGGCATCGAGCGGGGCCTGATGACGACGGTCCACGCCTACACCGCCGACCAGAACCTGCAGGACAACATCCACAAGGACCTGCGCCGCGCCCGGGCTGCTGCCCTGAACATCATCCCGACGTCGACGGGCGCCGCGAAGGCGATCGGCCTCGTCCTTCCCGAGCTCAAGGGCAAGCTGGACGGCTACGCCCTGCGCGTCCCCACGCCGACCGGATCGCTCACCGACCTGTCGTTCGAGGCCTCCCGCGAGACCTCGGTCGACGAGGTCAACGAGATCGTCAAGGCGGCCGCCGACGGCCGGTTCCTCGTCTACTCGACCGATCCGATCGTCTCCTCGGACATCGTGACCAACCCGGCCTCCTGCATCTTCGACGCGCCGCTCACCAAGGTGATCGGCAACCAGGTCAAGGTCGCCGGCTGGTACGACAACGAGTGGGGCTACTCCAACCGCCTCGCCGACCTGATCACCCACGTCGGCGCCACGCTCTGAGCCGCTACGCTCTGACGCTTGTGACGGAGTTCAAGGGACTTGGCGAGGTCAGCGGCAAGCGCGTCCTCGTCCGATCGGACCTCAACGTGCCGCTGGACGGCACCACCATCACCGATGACGGGCGGATCCGCGCGAGCGTGCCGACCATCAAGGCACTGGCCGACGCCGGCGCCCGGGTGGTCGTGACGGCCCACCTGGGCCGGCCGAAGGGGGCGCCGGACCCGGCGTACTCCCTGGCGCCGGTGGCGGCCCGCCTCTCCGAGCTCCTCGGCACGCCGGTCGCGTTCGCGACCGACACCGTGGGGGCCTCGGCGCAGGAGACGGTCGCGGCGCTGGCCGACGGCCAGGTCGCGCTGCTGGAGAACGTCCGCTTCAACGCGGGCGAGACGAGCAAGGACGACGACGAGCGCGGCGCCTTCGCCGACCAGCTGGCGGCGCTCGCCGACGCCTTCGTCTCCGACGGCTTCGGCGTCGTGCACCGCAAGCAGGCCAGCGTGTACGACGTCGCGCAGCGGCTTCCGCACGCGATGGGCGGCCTGGTCGCCACCGAGATCGACGTGCTCCGGCGGTTGACCGTCGAGCCGGCGCGGCCCTATGTCGTCGTCCTCGGGGGCTCGAAGGTCTCCGACAAGCTCGGCGTGATCGACAACCTGCTCGGCAAGGCCGACAAGCTGCTGATCGGTGGCGGCATGGTGTTCACCTTCCTCAAGGCCGACGGCCTGGAGGTCGGCCAGAGCCTGCTCGAGGAGGACCAGCTCGACACCGTGCGGTCCTACCAGGCGCGGGCGAAGGAGCTCGGCGTCGAGATCGTCCTCCCGACCGACATCGTGGTCGCCGACAGCTTCGGGGACGAGGCCTCGGCCCGGGTCGTGGCGGCCACGGACATCCCGGCGGACTCCCTCGGGCTCGACATCGGCCCCGAGTCCGGCAAGGCCTTCGCTGCCGCGCTCGCCGATGCCCGCACCGTGTTCTGGAACGGTCCGATGGGCGTGTTCGAGCAGCCTGCCTTCGCCGAGGGCACGCGCGCGGTCGCCGAGGCCCTCACCCACGTCGACGGGCTCTCGGTCGTCGGCGGTGGCGACTCCGCTGCCGCTGTCCGCGCCCTCGGCTTCGACGAGGCGGCCTTCGGCCACATCTCGACCGGTGGTGGCGCCAGCCTCGAGTACCTCGAGGGCAAGGAACTGCCCGGCATCACGGTCCTGGAGCACTGACGCACGGGGGCTCCGTCCCCGTGGACCCCGCTGGGGCTGTGCCCCAGACCCTGAAGGAGCAGCAATGACTCGTACTCCGCTGATGGCGGGCAACTGGAAGATGAACCTCAACCACGCCGAGGCGGTGGTGCTGGTCCAGAAGCTCGCGTGGACCCTGTCCGACAAGCGCCACGACTACGGCAAGGTCGAGGTGGCGGTCATCCCCCCGTTCACGGACATCCGCTCGGTGCAGACACTCGTCGACGGTGACCGCCTCTCCATCCGGTACGGCGCCCAGGACGTCTCCGAGCACGGCGGCGGCGCCTACACGGGCGAGATCTCCGCGGCCATGCTCGCGAAGCTCGGCTGCTCCTACGTCGTGGTCGGCCACTCCGAGCGGCGCCAGTACCACGGTGAGACGGACGCGGTCGTCAACGCCAAGGCGAAGGCCGCGCTGGGGGAGAAGATCACCCCGATCGTCTGCGTCGGCGAGGGCCTCGAGGTCCGCCAGGCCGGCGAGCACGTGCCGTACACGATGGCGCAGGTCGAGGGCTCCCTCGCCGGCCTCTCGAAGAAGCAGGTCGCCGGGCTCGTCATCGCCTACGAGCCGGTCTGGGCGATCGGCACCGGCGAGGTCGCCACCCCGGACGACGCGCAGGAGGTCTGCGAGGCCATCCGCGGACAGGTGCGGGAGTCGTACGGCGACGAGGCGGCCGACTCCGTTCGCATCCTCTACGGCGGTTCGGTGAAGGCTGCGAACGTCGCCGGCATCATGGCCAAGGCCGACGTCGACGGCGCGCTGGTGGGCGGTGCCAGCCTCGAGGCCGACGAGTTCGGCGGCATCTGCCGGTTCTACGACATGCCGGTGCTCGGGTAGCGCCGGGTCTGACGTAGGATTCCCCGCGTGTTGTCGACGCTTCTCACTGTGCTGCTCGTGATCACGAGCCTGTTGCTCATCCTTCTGGTGTTGCTGCACAAGGGTCGTGGCGGCGGACTCTCGGACATGTTCGGTGGCGGTGTGTCGAGCTCGCTCGGCGGCTCCTCGATCGCCGAGCGCAACCTCGACCGGTTCACGGTCGGCATCGGCGTCATCTGGTTCGCGTGCGTCATCGCGCTCGGACTGCTGCTCGCCTATCAGAACTGATCGACTCCAACCGACCCTGGCTCCGGGTCGATGGAACTGCTTGAGGAGAGAATCCGTTGGCTGGTGGTGGGAACGCGATCCGTGGTAGTCGCGTCGGTGCAGGACCGATGGGCGAGGCCGAGCGTGGTGAGGCAGCGCCCCGACAGGCGGTGACCTACTTCTGCGCGAACAGCCACCGCTCGGTGATCACCTTCTCGGTCGAGGCGACCGTGCCGGACTCGTGGGACTGCCCCAAGTGCGGGCTCCCGGCCGGTCTGGACTCCGACAACGCGCCGCCGGCGCCGAAGATCGAGCCCTACAAGACGCACCTCGCCTACGTGAAGGAGCGCCGCTCCGACAAGGAGGCCGAGGTCATCCTCGACGAGGCGATCCAGCTGCTCCGGTCGCGGCGCAAGTCGGGCGAGATCATCTTCTGATCCCTCACCACGGGACCGCCTGGACCACGAGGTTGCGGCGGTAGTGGAAGCCACCGTTCGGCCGAATCACCCGGTCGGTGCAGGTGACGAGGACCAGCCGTCGGGCGACGCCCTGCTGGAACAGGCTGCGCGGTAGGCGCCGGCGATCGACCGAACCGATCCGGACGACCCGCCAGTGGCGCACGACGCCGCTGGTGTCGGTCGTCGTGATCCGGTGGCCGACCCGCACCCGGCGCAGGCCGTGGAACGCACCGGGCCGGTCCCGGACGTCGGAGACGTGACCGGCCAGCAGCGTCGTACCGACCAGCGATGACAGCGGCACGCTGCCGTCCCACACGCCCGCGCTGCTGCGACGGTGCGGAGCCGGGAGGACCGCCCCGCGGAAGCCGACAGCGGACAGGCCCGCCGCGATCCGTGCCGACGGTACGACGACCCGGGCCGCATGCTCCGGCGCGGGCACCCGCGACCCGGCGGTCCAGCGGGCGCCGGTGTCGACCTGCGGGTGCTCGGGCACGGCGGGCTGGTGCGGCGCGGCCAGCGAGGTCTCCTCGACCAGGCCGGCGGGCGTCCACGGCGCTCCCGTCGACGTCGCTGAGGCCAGCAGGCGCTCGCGGTAGGTGTAGCAACCGCCGCGACGGACCCGGACGCGGCCGACGCCGAGGATGCTGTCGCCGTCGGTGACGAAGGTGCCGCGACCCGCGACCGGCGCGCCGGACCAGCGTGCGGCCCGGCAGCGCAGGCCTTGGTCGGGCGCCACCGGCCCGAGCAGGATCCACTCGCCGCGCAGCCGGCCGTCCCGGCTGCCGGTCACGGTCACGGCGTCGACCAGCACGTCGCCCACGCGGGAGCGCTGGCGGTTGACCTGCGTGGAGAGCGCCGGCGTGCTGAGGCGTGCGGTGCGGGCCGAGGTGCCCAAGGTGCGGGAGCCCGCGGACGTGGCCACCCGCTGGTAGCGGGCGCCGAGCCGGTAGCGGAGGTAGTGGTGCTCGGGCACGCCGGTGTAGCGGACGCGCACGACCACCTCGCGGGCGCCCTCACGCAGCCAGGAGAACGCCACCGGGCCGGTGCCGGTGCGCACCGTCCGGCTGGTGCTCCCGTCGGCGAAGGCGGCGCCGGAGAGGTCGATCCGCACGGTGACGCCGGGCGTCCAGTGGCCGCGGGCCGACCGCAGTCCGATGTCGGTGACCGACCCGGACGGGCCGTCGGTGGACAACGCGGGTGGGCGGGCGGCGTACCCGGTCGGGAGCGGGGCGAAGCGGTGCGCGTCGGCGAGCAGTGCCCTGGCACGGCGCAGGACTCGGTCACGGAGGGCGGGCGCCTCACGGCCCAGTTCGGCCAACCGCCGCGACATCCGCTCCGGTTCGGCGTTCAACCCGCGCAGCCGCCCCACGGCCCACCACAACGCGGCCGCGAGCTCGCCGTCGCTCCGGGCGCGGTCGAGGTGCCGGGAGAGCAGGTAGGCGGTCACGGGCTCCGTGACGCGGACGGGCGAGCCGGCGGCCGAGGGCCAGCGACGGCTTCCGGTGTCGAGGCAGATGCCGAAGGGGCCGCCGGGGATCCGGGCGATGCCCAGCTCGTGGCCGGCGCGGGTGACATAGCCCGAGAAGCCCGGTGAGGACGCGTGTCCGGGGCCGAGCTGCTCGGCGCGGGCGGGGGGCAGGGCAAGGCAGAGCAGGACGAGTGCGCCGAGCAGGGCGCGCAGGACGGGACGGGGCATCGAGGTCATGCCCGAGATCGTGCGGCTCGGCCATGACCTCGGGCCGCCGCCCCGACGGAACCTGTGGAGGATGTCGCGGTCCCGACCGCCTGGGGACGGCACGGGGACCTTCCCGGGGCGGCGGCCCGAGG
>DATLIG010000065.1:0-11916 GCA_035539555.1 Nocardioides sp.
TGCCAGGCCGACTCGGTCCCCAACCTGGAGATCGAGACCGGTGAGATCGAAGGAGCGGGCCACGCCTCCGCGACCGCCCGCTTCGACGACGAGCAGCTGTTCTACCTGCGCTCGCGCGGGGTCTCCGAGAAGGAGGCGCAGCGCCTGGTGGTGCACGGCTTCTTCAACGACCTGATCCGCAAGATCGACGTCCCGGAGATCGAGGAGAAGCTCCTCACCACCGTCGAGGCCGAGCTGGCCAAGAACGTCCTGCGCGAGGTCGCCTCGTGAGCTTCGAGCGAGTGGCGTCCCTCGCCGACGTGCCGACCGACGAGGCCCTCGCGGTCACCGTCGACCGGTACGACGTCGCGATCGCCCGTGACGGCGACGAGGTCTTCGCCCTGCAGGACCTGTGCTCCCACGCGGCCGTCTCGCTCAGCGAGGGCGAGGTCGCGGACTGCGCCATCGAGTGCTGGCTGCACGGGTCGACCTTCGACCTGCGCACCGGCAAGCCCACCACCTTCCCGGCGACCGAGCCCGTCGCCACCTTCCCCGTCGAAGTGCGTGACGGCGAGATCTACGTCGACGTCACCACGACCCTGAATGGAGTCACCCCCGCATGAGCACGCTCGAGATCAACAACCTGCACGTGTCCGTCGACACCGAGGACGGCGCCAAGGAGATCCTCAAGGGCGTCACGCTGACCATCAAGGACGGCGAGACCCACGCGATCATGGGCCCCAACGGCTCGGGCAAGTCCACGACGGCGTACTCCATCGCGGGGCACCCGAAGTACACGATCACCGGTGGCGAGGTCCTCCTCGACGGCGAGAACGTGCTCGAGATGAGCGTCGACGAGCGCGCCCGCGCCGGGCTGTTCCTGGCGATGCAGTACCCCGTCGAGGTCCCCGGCGTCTCGATGGCGAACTTCCTGCGCACTGCCAAGACCGCCATCGACGGCGAGGCGCCCAAGCTGCGCACGTGGGTCAAGGACGTCAACGGCGCCCTCGACCGGATGAAGCTCGACACCCAGTTCTCCAGCCGCTCGGTCAACGAGGGCTTCTCCGGTGGTGAGAAGAAGCGCGCCGAGATCGCCCAGCTCGACCTGCTCGACCCCAAGTTCGCGATCCTCGACGAGATCGACTCCGGCCTCGACATCGACGCGCTCAAGGTGGTCTCCGACGGCATCAACACCTACGCCGGCCGCGAGGGCAAGGGCCTGCTGCTCATCACGCACTACACGCGGATCCTGCGCTACGTGAAGCCCGACGTCGTGCACGTGTTCGTCGACGGCCGGATCGCCGAGTCCGGCGGCCCCGAGCTCGCCGACGAGCTGGAGGCGAACGGCTACGAGCGCTTCCTCGAGGCGGCGGTCTGACCATGTCCCTCGAAGGCCTGCTCCCCGAGCTGGCGGTCATCCGCAAGGACTTCCCGATCCTCGAGCGCACGCTCGCGGGCGGGTTGCCCCTGGTCTACCTCGACAGCGCGAACACCTCGCAGAAGCCGCAGGTCGTCATCGACACGATGGTCGACCACCTCGAGCGGCACAACGCGAACATCGCGCGGGCGATGCACCAGCTCGGCGCGGAGTCCACCGAGGCCTTCGAGGCGGCCCGCGACCGGGTCGCGGGCTTCATCGGCGCGCCGGACCGCGACGAGGTCATCTTCACCAAGAACGCCTCCGAGGCGCTCAACCTGGTCGCCAACACGCTGGCCTGGGCCGGGGACCGGCAGGTCGGTCCCGGCGACGAGGTCGTCATCACCGAGATGGAGCACCACTCCAACATCGTGCCGTGGCAGCTGCTCACGCAGCGCACGGGCGCGACGCTGCGCTGGTTCGGTCTGACCGACGACGGCCGGCTGGACCTGTCGGCGATCGACGAGCTGATCAACGAGCGCACCAAGGTCGTCTCGCTGACGTGGGTGTCGAACATGCTCGGCACGATCAACCCGATCGCCGAGATCACCCGCAAGGCGCACGCCGTCGGCGCGATCGTGGTCGTCGACGCCTCGCAGGCCGCGCCGCAGCTGCCGATCGACATCGCCGCGATGCCGGCCGAGGAGCGCCCCGACCTGGTCGCCTTCACCGGCCACAAGGTCGTCGGCCCGACCGGCATCGGGGTCCTGTGGGGCTCGCGTGCGGTGCTCGACGCGCTGCCGCCCTTCCTCGGCGGCGGCGAGATGATCGAGACGGTGCGGATGGAGGCGTCGACGTACGCCGGCATCCCGCACAAGTTCGAGGCCGGCACCCCGCCGATCGTCGAGGCCATCGGCCTGGGTGCGGCGGTCGACTACCTCGGTCACATCGGCATGGACGCGATCCACCGGCACGAGCAGGCCATCACCGGCTACGCGCTCGAGGGCCTGCAGTCGGTGAAGGGCCTGACGGTCCTCGGCCCGCTGGACGCCGCATCCCGCGGTGGCGCGATCTCGTTCGAGCTCGACGGCGTGCACCCGCACGACATCGCGCAGGTGCTGGACAGCCGCGGCGTCGCCGTACGCGCCGGCCACCACTGCGCGAAGCCCGCCCACGCCCGCTTCGGCGTGCAGAGCTCGACGCGGATGTCGTCGTACCTCTACACCGAGCCGCGGGAGATCGACGCTCTCGTCGAGGCGCTGGAATACACCCGCTCGTACTTCAAGTTGGACTGACGATGACCACCGCACACGGTCAGGACCTGGACGCGCTCTACCAGGAGATCATCCTCGACCACTACAAGAACCCCCACGGCAAGGGCCTGCGCGAGGCCCACCCCGACCACACGGCCGAGGTCCACCACGTCAACCCCACCTGCGGCGACGAGGTGACCTTGCGCGTCCACCTCCACGACGGTGTCGTCGAGGACGTGTCGTACGACGCCGTCGGCTGCTCGATCTCCCAGGCGTCCGCGTCGGTGCTCCACGACCTCGTGGTCGGCAAGAGCGTCGACGAGGCGATGGAGATCCACCAGGAGTTCCTCACCCTGATGCAGGGCAAGGGCACGGTGGAGCCGGACGAGGACGTCCTCGAGGACGGCATCGCCTTCGCCGGCGTGGCGAAGTTCCCGGCGCGCGTGAAGTGCGCGCTGCTGTCGTGGATGGCATGGAAGGACGCGACGGCCCGTGTCAGCAGCGGAGCGGTCGCCAGCGGAGCAGACGGAGACGAGAAGGCATGAGCGAGCACACCCACGACCACTCCCACGACGGGCACGACCACAGCCACCACGGTCATGGCCACGGCCACGACCACGGCGACCTGCCGCACGTCCCTGAGGCCGCGGGGCTCGCGGAGGCGAGCACCAATGCGTCCTCGAACGTCGCGCTCGCCGACATCGAGGAGGCGATGAAGGACGTCGTCGACCCCGAGCTCGGGATCAACGTCGTCGACCTCGGCCTCGTCTACGGCATGCACGTCGACGAGGGCACCAACCTCGTCCTCGACATGACGCTCACCTCGGCGGCCTGTCCGCTGACCGACGTGATCACCGACCAGACCAACAGTGCCCTCGAGGGCCTGGTCAACGACGTCGCGATCAACTGGGTCTGGATGCCGCCGTGGGGTCCCGACAAGATCACCCCCGACGGCCGCGAGCAGCTGCGCGCCCTCGGCTTCAACGTCTGAGGCGGGTACGGCCGCAGCAACGTGCGCCCGGCGTCCTTCGGTGGAAGCCGGTCAGGAGCAGCGGCCCGGCCGGCTCCCGTAGCGCCACGAGAAGGCGACCAGCACGTCGCCCTCGGGCCCGCGCCCGGACAGGCGGACCCGGTAGGTGCCGCGGAGACGCGGTGGTGCGAGGTCGAAGCGCTGCGGGGTGACCCGGGTCGGCACCCGGCGCACGCGACAGCCGTCGCGGCGTGGGTGCGCGAAGCTGGTGAGGGTCGCGCTCCAGCGCCAGCCCGGCCGGCCGAACCAGAAGCGGATCGCACGGTTGCGCGCGACCTTCGCGAGGTCGGCCCGTGCGGGTTCGATGCCGTCGCTGCAGAGCGCCGAGCCGATCTCGCCCTCGCCCGAGGTCTCCGGTGGCGCGGTCCAGCAGAAGGTCGTCGGCCGCAGCCTCACCATCCGTTGCGGCAGGAGCAGCACGACGGGCGACGGCGTGCCGGACCACGTGTACGACGGCGTCCAGGTCGTCGCCGCCGAGGCGTGGCCGGTGGGCACGGGAAGTGCGGCCAACGCGACCAGGAGGAACGCCACGGTCAGGCGACGACGGGGGAGCATGCCCCGATCGTAGGACTCAGGCGAACCGTTCGTCGGTGTACTTCCGAAGGTTCTTCAGGAACCTCCCGAAGGCGGCGTTCATCAGCGGCTTCCCCAGCGGCATCCCCAGTCGGGACGGCCCGCGCACGTCGAGCGCGAGGGTCCACGTGAGCCGGCATCCCTCGCGGGTCGCGACGACGTCGTACCGCTCGGCGAAGGCCTTGACGGTCCGCGTCGACGCCTCGTTGAACCGGAAGGACATCATCGTCGGCGGCTGCCAGGCGAGGAACTCCTCGTCGCCGACGAGGCCACCGCGCATGGTGACCGTCCGACGGGTCCCCACGCCGCGCGGCTCCGGGGTGGTCCAGACGACCTTCGTGATCACGCTCGCCCATCGCGGCCACGCGTCGGCGTCGCCGAGCACCTCGAACAGCTGCTCCGGCGTGATCGCCAGGTCGACGCTGTTGACGTAGCGGTGGGGTGCGGTGTCGACGAAGTCGATCCCGACGTGCGCAGTGGGGTGCATCCGGGCCATGGCAGCAGACTAGAACACGTTCTCGTTGTGCGGGTGTCGGTACCGTCGCCCCGTGCCCGAGGTCCTCGTCCCCGTCGCTCGCTGGCCGCGCTGGCTCGCCAACTTCGAGGCGTCGCACGGCGCGGCACGGCTCGAGGTCGCGGACGGCGCGCTCCGGGGCACTGCTCCGGACGGGTCGCGGTTCGCCGCGCGCCACCCCTTCTCCACCGTGTACGACGGCCCGCCCGATCCCGTCGCCTTCGCCGATGCGGCCACGGCGCCACCCGGCTGGGGAGTGCTGCTCGTGCGCAAGGGCGGCTTCGCGGTGGCCCGCATCGAGCGGGGTGCGGTGGTCGCGTCGAAGACGGGCCAGCGTCATGTCCAGGGCCGCACCAAGGCCGGGGGCCAGTCCCAGCAGCGGTTCGCCCGGCGCCGGGCCAACCAGGCGCGCGATGCCTTCGAGGCCGCCGCCGACCACGCGGTCCGGGTGCTGGAGGGTGTCGAGGTCGTCGTCGCCGGCGGCGACCGGGCGGCGGTGGCGGAGGTGCTGGCCGACCGGCGGCTGGCGTCGGTGGACGTCGTGGGCCCGTGGTTCGCCGTACCCGATCCGCGGCGTGCGGTGCTGGAGCAGGTGGTCCGCGACGCGGAGTCGCTGGTGATCGACGTCGAGAACGCCGACCCGGGCGCGGCGGGGCTCAGAGGGCCAGGGTCATGAAGATGCTGTTGGGGTCCGGCGCGTAGCCCTCGAAGGGGCCGCACTCGCTGAACCCGCGGGTGGCGTACAGGGTCCGGGCGGCGACGAAGTAGTCCTCGGCCCCGGTCTCGAGGCTGATCCGCGCGTGCCCGCGGCCGCGGGCCTCGGTGAGCACGTGGTCGAGCAGGACGCCCGCCACGCCTCGGCGGCGGGCGGCGGTCGCGGTGCGCATCGACTTGATCTCCGCGTGGTCGCCGGAGAGCGTCTTGAGCGCGACGCACCCGAGCAGGAGGTCGCCGTCGCGGGCGGTCCAGAAGGTGATGGCGGGCACCGCCAGGGCGTCCGGGTCGAGGGCGTGCACGCTCTCGGGGGGCGAGGTGGCGTACATGTCGGCGAGGTGCTCCTCGAGGAGCGCGAGCACGTCGGGACGGCGGGGGTCGTCGACCTGGATCTGCACGGGGCCATCCTCCCGCGCGCGTTCCCGCCGATGGCCGACGGGTCGAGCTACGGGTCGAGCCCGAGCTGCTCGCGTCGTACGGCCCACCGCTGGTCGAGGCCGGACATCTCCTCGAGCACGAAGGCGAGGAACTCCCGGGCGAGGACCAGGCGCCGGTGGGCGGGGTCGTCGGCCGGCAGGCCGGTGATGCCGCGGTCGGCGGCGGCGATGAGCGGACCGTAGACCTGGTCGACCCGCGCGATCATCCCGTGCCAGGCGTCCTCCTCGACCACGAACACGTCGCGCCGGGAGCCGCGCTCGCGCTCGCGGCGGATCATGCCGACGCCGTCGAGGTAGCGCACCGCACCCGAGATCGCGGCCGGGCTGACGCTGAGCGCCGTGGCGAGCTCGGCGGCGGTCATCCGGCCGTCGTCGTCCACGAGGAGGGCGGAGAACACGCGGGAGGGCAGCCGGGCGAGGCCGGCACTGGTGAGGGCGCCGCCCATCCGCTCGACGAAGTCGGCGCGCTGGTCCTCGGTCGACATGGCCCCAGTCTCACATGTTTCACAAATTAGTGAAAGTAGTGTCATGATGGCGGCATGACCGACTCCGCTGTCATCGAGATCCGCGACCTGGTCAAGACCTTCGGCAGCTTCCGCGCCCTCGACGGGCTCGACCTGTCGGTCGCGCCGGGGGAGGTGCACGGGTTCCTGGGCCCGAACGGCGCCGGGAAGTCCACGACGATCCGGGTCCTGCTGGGCCTGCTCCGCAAGGACTCGGGCGATGTCCGGCTTCTTGGCGGCGACCCGTGGGCCGACGCGGCCACTCTGCACCGTCGGCTGGCCTACGTGCCCGGCGACGTCAGCCTGTGGCCGAACCTGAGCGGCGGCGAGACCCTCGACCTGCTGATCCGGATGCGGGGCGCGGACCCGCGGACCTCCCGCCGCGACGAGATGGTGGAGCGGTTCGCCCTCGACCCGACCAAGCGCGGTCGCGCGTACTCCAAGGGCAACCGGCAGAAGGTCGCCCTCGTGGCGGCCTTCGCGACCGACCCGGACCTGTTCATCCTCGACGAGCCGACCTCCGGTCTCGATCCGCTGATGGAGCGGGTCTTCAACGACTGCGTCGCCGAGCAGACCGCCCGCGGCGCCACGGTCCTGCTGTCGAGCCACATCCTCAGCGAGGTCGAGCGGTTGGCCGACCGGGTGACGATCATCCGCGAGGGCCGGGTCGTCGAGACGGGCACGCTCGCCTCGCTGCGTCACCTCCAGCGGACCCGGCTGGTGGCCGGACTCTCCGGCGCCGTACCCGACCTGTCCGGGCGGTCCGGTGTCCACGACGTCGCGGTCGACGGCGCCCAGCTCACCTGCACCGTCGACGCCGACGCCCTCCCCGGCGTGCTCGCGGACCTGACGGCAGCCGGCATCACCAGCCTGACCAGCAGTCCGCCCAGCCTGGAGGAGCTCTTCCTGGACGCCTACCGCGACCGCGCGGGCGCCGGCCGATGAGCACGACCGCCGGGTGGCGGCTGCTGCTCGGCCTCGCCCTGCGCCGCGACCGGGTCCTCACCGGGGTCTGGATCGCGGTGCTGGTGATGATGAGCGTCGCGTCCGCCGCCGCGACACCGAGCCTGTACGCCGCCCAGGCCGACCGCGTGCACGCCGCCGAGGCGCTCAACGCCAGCCCGGCGATCGTCGCGCTCTACGGACCCGTCCTCGACGTGACGAGCGAGGGCGAGCTCGCGATGACCAAGATGACGGTCCTGTACGCCGTCTTCGTGGCCGTGCTCTTCGTCGTGGTCGTGCGCCGCCACACCCGGGTCGAGGAGGAGAGCGGACGGACCGAGCTGGTCGGCGGGACGGCCGTCGGCCGCAACGCCCCTCTCGCCGCGGTGGCCGTCGAGACGGTCCTGCTCGCGCTCGCGCTCGGTGTGCTGACGGCGCTCGGCAACACCGCCAGTGGGCTCCCGCTGGCCGGGTCGGTTGCCTTCGGCGGCCTGTGGGCGGGGACCGGCCTGGTCGCCGCGGGCATCGCGGCGGTCACGGCACAGATCTCCGCCAGCGCCCGCACCTGCGCCGGATTCGCGGCCGGCGCGATCGGCGTCCTCTTCGTGCTGCGCGCCGCCGGCGACACCGGTCCGGAGTGGCTCAGCTGGCTCTCGCCCCTCGGCTGGAACACGCAGGTGGGCGCGTACGCCGCCACGCGGTGGTGGCTCCTCGCGGCCTATCCCGTGCTGGCGCTCGCCCTCGGTGCTGTGGCGGTCGCGCTCCGGGCGCGCCGGGACCTCGGCTCCGGCCTGGTCGCCGCGCGGCCCGGGCCCGCCAGCGGTTCACCGCGGCTCGCCGACGCGTTCACGCTCGCCCTCCGCACCAGCGGCACCACCCTCGTGCTGTGGATGGCGGCCGCCGGCGTGATGGGCGTCGTCTTCGGCATGATCGCGCCCGGCATCGGCGACCTGCTCGACTCGCAGACGGCCCAGTCGATCATCGACGAGCTCGGCGGTGAGCTCGTCGCAGCCATCCTGTCGATCGTCGCCGTCGTGCTGACCTACTTCGCCGCGACCGTCGTCGCCCACACCTCGCGCGACGAGACCGACGGGCGCGCCGAGCTGGTGCTCGCCACCGGCACCAGCCGGAGTGCGTGGTTCGGCGCGACGCTCCTGGTCGCGCTCGCCGGCACCGCGCTGCTGCTGGTCATGACCGGCCTCGGCCTCTGGATCGGGTACGTCGCCGCCGACGGACCCGGGATCGGCAATCTCCTGGTCGCGGCCCTCGCCTGGGTCCCCGCGGCGTGGGTCGTGGGCGCGCTGGCGGTCCTGTCCCTCGCCTGGGGCACCCGGTGGACGGTGCTCGCGTGGGTGTGGCCGGCGGCGTTCATGGTGCTCGCGCTGATGGGGGACCTGCTCGAGCTGCCGACGTGGGTGATCGACCTGTCGCCGTACACGCACGTGCCTGCGGTGCCCTCCGAGCCGTGGAGCTGGGGGAGTGCCACGACGCTGAGCGCGGTCGCCGCGGTGCTGCTTCTGGTGGCGTGGTGGCGGTTCCGGGAGCGTGACATCCACTAGATGAGCCGTCCCATCCACTAGTTTCGGCCCCATGTGGCAGCCCGAGCCCGAGTGGGTGGCGCTCCCGGGAGGGTCCGGGACGTCCACCGTCGGTGTCTGGCGCACCGCCCTCGGTGGCCGTCCGGTCGTGGTCAAACGCCTCGGCAAGCCGGAGCCGGGCGACCCCGGGATCCTCTCGGAGCGCGCTCATGTCGCCTACTGGCGCCGCGAGGCCGACGTGCTCGAGACCGGCCTGACCCGGAGTACGCCGGGGCTGCGCGCCGCGGGCGCCTCCGTCGAGGAGGACGACGACGGGATCACGATCACCCGCGACTGGGTCGAGGACGCCGCCTCGAGTGGCCTGTTCCTGGCCCTCTCGGTCGGTCGCTTCGCCGGCGCCCCGATCGGGCACCCGACCTTCCTCGCGACTGATCTGCTGCGCAACCGGATCGATCGCGTGGCGCGTCGCGGCGGGTGGCCGACCCTCGCTCGGACCACGGTGGCCGACATCGCCGAGCACCTGTGGACCCGCCGCGAGGTGATGCTGACACTGCTCGACGGCCTGCCGCAGGTCCCGCAGCACGGCGACCCGACCGTGCTCAACCTGCCGGGCCGCGAGGACGACGACGCCCTCGCCATCGACTGGGGGACGCTGGGACACGGCCCGGTCGGCGGTGACCTGGGCTACCTGTCGCTGTCCTCACGCGAGGAGTTCGAGCCCCTGCTCGACGCCTACCTCCTCGGGCTTCCGGCCGGCATCGCCGACCGCGACACCGTTGTGCTGGGCGCTCGTGTGGTCGCGGTCTACACCGCGCTCAGCCGGGCGGAGTGGGCGCTGGCCCGGGTCGCCACCGGCGAGGGGGCGCTGGCCGCGAAGTACCGGCACCCGGCGGTCGCACCGCACCTGCGCACGCTGCAGCGCACCTTCGGGCACATGGAGGCCTTGCTCGAGCTGTGAGCGCGGGTCGGTAGAACTGTTGCGGTTTGGTCCCAGACCGCAGCTCTTCGGGCTGGATCGTTGCGGTTTGGGACCAAACCGCAACAACTCCGGAGCAGAGGCGGCAGCGCGCCGGGAGGCGCTCCCGCGTCAGACGCGGTCGACCGAGAACGTGTCGCAGGCGTCCAGGTCGCCCTGCTCGTAGCCGACCATGAACCACTTCTTGCGCTGCTCCGAGGAGCCGTGGGTCCATGCCTCCTCGTCGACGCGACCCCCGCTGCGCTTCTGGATGTAGTCGTCGCCGACGGCCTTCGCCGCCTCGATCGCCTGGTCGATGTCGTCCTGGGTGAGGCCTTCGATCAGCGGCTCACCGGCGGCGTCCTCGGTGGTCTCGGCGTGGTTGGCCCACAGCCCGGCGTAGCAGTCGGCCTGGAGCTCGAGGCGCACGCTGCCGCTCTGCGGCCCGTTCTGGCCGCGGCGGCTGGCCTCGGTCATGTAGCCGAGGAGGTTGGAGATGTGGTGGCCGTACTCGTGGGCCAGCACGTAGAACTCGACGAAGCTGCCGTCGGGGCCGCCGAGCTGGCCCTCCAGGACGTCGTCGAAGAAGGTGGTGTCGAGGTAGATCGTCTCGTCCGAGGGGCAGTAGAACGGGCCGACGTCGCTGGTGGCGCCGCCGCATCCGGTGTTCACCGAGCCGGTGAACGTGACCATGGCCTGCTCCGCGCGGAACTTGCCGCCCAGCTCGGACTTCCAGTAGTCGGTCAGCGAGTTCTCGATCGCGACCCGGGCGCAGTCCTGGCTGTTGTTGGCGTCCTCTCCGGTCGTGCAGTTCGCGTAGCGGTCGGCGCCGTCCTCGGCGTCGCTGAGCCGGGCCGGGGAGTACACCGAGCCGAGTCCGCCGGTCCCGCCGTCGCCGCCGAGGCCGAGGTCGATGCCCAGTGCCTTGCCGATCACGAACAGCACGACGAGCAGGATGATCCCGCCGATGCCGCCCTTGCCGGTCGGGATCGGGAGCCGCATCCCGCCGCCGCCGAGTCCGCCGCCCCCCATGCCGCCGCCACCGCCACTGCCGGCATCACGAACCCGAGATCGGTCGAGGCGGGCCTTCGGATTGAATCGCACCACGCTGTGCACCCTATGACACAGCGTCGCGGTTTAGGGGGAGCGAGAGCCGCGGTGGGAGAATCGGCCCCGTCATGATCACTGCGCACCAGCTCGAGGTCCGCGTCGGTGCGCGCCTCCTCATGGAGAACGTCAGCTTCCGCGTCGGCCCCGGCGACAAGGTCGGCCTCGTCGGCCGCAACGGCGCCGGAAAGACGACCCTCACCAAGGTCCTCGCCGGCGACGTCCTGCCCGCCAACGGCACCGTCAGCAACAACGGGGAGCTCGGCTACCTCCCGCAGGACCCCCGCGTCGGTGACCCGGAGGTCATCGTCCGCGACCGGATCCTGTCCGCGCGCGGGCTCGACGACGCCGTACGACGCCTGCGGGCCGCCGAGGTCGCGATGGCCTCCGACGACCCGAACGAGCGGGACAAGGCGTTCCGCAAGTTCCAGCGCGCGCAGGACGAGCTCGACGCCGGCGGTGGGTACGCCGCCGAGACGGAGGCGCTCCAGATCGCGCAGAGCCTCGGCATCCCGGACCGCCTGATGGAGCAGCCGCTCGGCACCCTCTCGGGTGGCCAGCGCCGCCGTGTCGAGCTGGCCCGGATCCTGTTCTCGAGCGCCGAGGTGCTCATCCTCGACGAGCCGACCAACCACCTCGACGCCGACTCGATCCTGTGGCTGCGCGACTGGATGAAGTCCTACAAGGGCGGCTTCATCGTGATCTCCCACGACAACAACCTGCTCGAGGAGACCGTCAACAAGGTCTACCACCTCGACGCCAACCGGGCCGTCATCGACGTCTACAACATGGGCTGGAAGAACTACCTGACCCAGCGTGAGACCGACGAGGCCCGCCGCAAGCGCGAGATGATGAACGCGCAGAACAAGGCCAAGACGCTCACCGACCAGGCCAACAAGAGGCGTGCGAAGGCGACCACGGCCAGCGCGGCGCAGCAGATGCTCAAGCGCGCGGAGAAGCTGCTCGACGGCGTCGAGGGGGAGCGGCAGTCCGACAAGGTCGCCGCGATCAAGT
>DATLIG010000066.1:0-7200 GCA_035539555.1 Nocardioides sp.
GACCTGCGTCGAGCTCCTCGTCCCGGTCTTCAAGGAGCTCTACGAGCAGACCGGCTGGACCCGCAAGGACGTCGGGTTCTGGTGCTCCGGATCCTCCGACTACCTCGCCGGCCGTTCGTTCTCGTTCGTCCAGGCCGTCGACGCCATCGGCGTGATCCCGCCGGTCAACGAGTCGCACGTCGAGATGGACCTTGCCTGGGCGATGTACGAGGCCTGGATCAAGATCCAGACGGGAGAGGTCGACACCGCCCTCGTCTACGCCTTCGGCAAGAGCTCGGCCGGCGTCCTGCGCCGGACCCTCGCCCTCCAGCTCGAGCCGTACACGATGACGCCCCTGTGGCCCGACACCGTGTCCCTGGCCGGTCTGCAGGCCCGCGCGGGCATCGACGCCGGCGTCTGGGACGAGCGCGCCATGGCGGAGGTCGCGAACCGCTCGCTGACCGACGCCGAGAAGAACGAGTACGCCATCCGCAAGGGCGGCTCGTCGGTCGAGGAGCTCCTCGCGCGCCCGATGTACGCCGACCCGCTGCGCAAGCACGACTGCTCCCCCGTCACCGACGGGGTCGCCGCGCTGGTCCTCGCCGCGGGCGCCAGGGCCCGCGAGGTCCGCGACCGCCCCGCCTGGCTCACCGGCATCGCGCACAACGTCGATCCGATGGGCATGGGCGTCCGCGACCTGACCCGCTCCCCGTCGGCCCAGCGGGCCGGTGCCGCGCTCGACCTCGGCGGCGTCGAGGTGGCCGAGCTGCACGCGCCGTTCAGCCACCAGGAGCTCATCCTGCGCAAGGAGCTCGGGCTCGGCGACGACGTCGCCATCAACCCGTCCGGAGGCGCGCTCGCCAGCAACCCGATGTTCTCGGGTGGCGGCATCCGCGTCGGTGAGGCCGCGAAGCGGATCTGGTCCGGCGAGGCCGACAAGGCCCTCGCCCACGCCACCAGCGGACCCGCCCTGCAGCAGAACCTCGTCTGCACCCTGGAAGGAACCATCTGATGGGCAAGCAGCCCGCAGCGATCATCGGCGTCGGCCAGACGCACCACCGCGCCAAGCGCGAGGACGTCTCCATGGCGGGCCTGTGCCGCGAGGCCATCGACCGCGCGCTCCTCGACGCCAACCTGACGCTCGACGACATCGACGCGATCGTCGTCGGCAAGGCGCCGGACCTGTTCGAGGGCGTGATGATGCCCGAGCTCTTCCTCGCCGAGGCGCTCGGCGCGGCCGGCAAGCCGCTCCTGCGCGTCCACACGGCCGGCTCGGTCGGCGGCTCGACCGCCATCGTCGCCTCGTCGCTGGTCCAGGCCGGCGTGCACAAGCGGGTGCTGACGGTCGCCTACGAGAAGCAGTCCGAGTCCAACGCGATGTGGGCGCTCTCCGTGCCACTGCCGTTCAACATGCCCGTCCACGCGGGCGCCGGCGGCTACTTCGCCCCGCACGTGCGCTCCTACATCCGCCGCTCGCAGGCGCCCACGCACATCGGCGCGATCGTCGCGGCCAAGGACCGCAACAACGCGCTGAAGAACCCCTACGCCCACCTGCACAACGAGGGCACCACGGTCGAGTCGGTGCTGGCCTCGCAGATGCTCTGGGACCCGATCCGGTACGACGAGACCTGTCCTTCGAGCGACGGCGCCTGTGCGCTGGTGATCGTCGACGAGGACACCGCGAAGTCGTCGCCGAACCCGGCGTGGATCCACGGCACCGTGATGCGGTCGGAGGCCACCACGGCCGCCGAGCGTGACCAGGTCAACCCGCAGGCGGGTCGCGACGCGGCCGCGGCGCTGTGGAAGCAGGCGGGGATCACCTCGCCGATCGACGAGATCGACGCGGCCGAGATCTACGTGCCGTTCTCCTGGTTCGAGCCGATGTGGCTCGAGAACCTCGGCTTCGCCGCCGAGGGCGAGGGCTGGAAGCTCACCGAGGCCGGCGAGACCGCGATGACCGGCCGGATCCCGGTCAACTGCTCGGGCGGCGTCCTCTCGTCCAACCCGATCGGCGCGTCCGGCATGCTCCGCTTCGGCGAGGCCGCGCTCCAGGTCCGCGGGGCGGCCGGCGAGCACCAGGTCGACGGCGCCCGCAAGGCCCTCGGCCATGCGTACGGCGGTGGCTCGCAGTTCTTCGCGATGTGGGTCGTCGGCGCGGACAAGCCGGCGAACTGATCCGACGCTCCCTCCGACCGCCGCGTCCGCAGCCGTTTGGGCAGCGGGCGCGGCGGAGAGGTTTCCGGACGTGAGCGACCCCACCTCGTCGTACCCTCCTCCTCCGCCGCCACCGCCGATGCCGGCCGGCCCGGGTGGCCCCTTCGCCGCTCCCCCACGACGCCGTCGCAACCGGGCGGCCGTGACCGCCGTGGTGGTGGCCGTGGTGAGCGGCGCCGTCGTCGGCGGCGTGCTCCTCGTGATGTTCCTCCGCGGCGCCTGGCTCTACCTCGGCGACCTCTTCGACTCGGTGGAGCCGCCCGAGGCCAGCGCCGAGGTCGGCGAGTGGTTCACCACGGACGACGGCGACCTCCGCATCAAGGTCACGTCCCTGGAGTGCCTGCCCACGGAGTCCGGCCATGGCCAGCCGGGCGACGTCTCCTGCACGTTCGCCTTCGACATCGAGAACCACGGCGACCACGCCGTCTCGCTCAACGACATCACGGTGAAGTCCGTGGTCGACGGCGACTGGGCCAGCGCCGACGTGTCGGACCCGGCCGATCCCGACGACGGCTACGGCTCGATCACGGTGGAGGCCGGAGCCGACAGCTCGCTGACCGGCAGCGTGAGCCCCGGCTCCGGAAGGCTCGACGGCATCGTCTTCGACGCCAACGACGCCTCCAGCCACAGCGCCGTCGTCGTCGACGCCCGGCCGGCGTGGGAGCAGGGGCACGAGGCGGCGGCCGGCACCGGCGACGAGCCGTCCGCGGAATAGGTCGACCGGATGAGCGCGCCGACCCCGTCGTACCCGCCACCGCCGGCGGGACCCCCGACCAATGGCAAGGCGACCGCCTCCCTCGTGATCGGGATCGTCGTGGTGGTCGCCGCGTTCCTGCCGCTCATCAACGTGATCGGCATGGTCGCCGCCGTCGTGGGCGTGGTCCTGGGCATCCTGGGGCAGCGCACGGCGCGACGGACCGGGGAAGGTTCGTTCAAGGCCAGCGTCGGCATCGCGCTCTCCTCGATCGCCCTCGTGCTCTCCGCCGTGATCACCTTCGTCGTGTGGCGCTACCTCGGCGACCTGCTCGACTTCGTCGAGCCGCCGGACCCGAGCGCCGAGGTCGGCGAGGAGTTCGAGACCGACGGCGGTGACCTCGTCGTCACCGTCACCTCGCTGGAGTGCGGCAAGGAGACCGACCGCTGCACGTTCACGTTCGAGGCCAGGAACGAGGGCCGTCGCTCGATCACCCTGGACGACATCACGGTCAAGTCGGTGGTCGACGGGGAGTGGGACAGCGCGAGCGTCACCGACGCCGCGCGCTCCGGCTACAGCGTCGACCTCGCGCCCGGGGAGTCGAAGTCCCTCGCGGGCTGGGTCCACGTCTACTCCGGGGATCACCTCGACGGCATCGTCTTCGACGCGAACGACGCCTCGAGCCACAGCGCGGTCGTCGTCGATGCCGGAGACGTCTCGTCGGGTCAGTAGGCTCGCCCTGTGATCGAGCTGCGCACCCCGACCCAGATCGAGCAGATGCGCCCGGCCGGGCGCTTCGTCGCCTCGGTGATCAAGGCCCTGTCCGAGAAGGCCGCCGTCGGGGTCAACCTGCTCGAGCTCGACGAGCTGGCCCACCAGATGATCAAGGACGCCGGCGCCGAGTCCTGCTACATCGACTACCACCCGTCGTTCGGCGCCAGCCCGTTCGGCAAGGTGCTCTGCACGTCGGTGAACGACGCAGTCCTGCACGGCCTGCCGTTCGACTACGTCCTCCAGGACGGCGACCTGCTCTCGGTCGACTTCGCCGCGTCCGTCGACGGCTGGGTCTCCGACTCGGCCCTCTCGGTCATCGTGGGCACGCCCCGCGAGGAGGACGCCCGGCTCATCGAGACCACCGAGAAGGCGCTCGCCGCCGGCATCGCCGCCGCTCGCGCCGGCAACAAGCTCGGCGACATCTCGTTCGCCATCGGCAGCGTCGCCCACGAGGCCGGACTCAAGGTCAACCTCCAGTTCGGCGGCCACGGCGTCGGCCGCACGATGCACGGAGAGCCGCATGTCGCCAACGACGGCCGCGCCGGCCGCGGCCTCAAGCTCCGCCCCGGCCTGGTGATCGCCATCGAGCCGTGGTTCCTGCACACCACCGACGAGATCGTCTTCGACCCCGACGGCTGGACCATCCGCAGCGCCGACGGCTCGCGCGGCGCCCACGCCGAGCACACCGTCGCGATCACCGACGGCGACCCGCTCATCCTCACCGCCCGCGACTGAGGCGGCGCCGGTCCGACTGAGCACCGGCGACGGGGGTACATCCCCAGCATGCAGCTCCGGACGGTGGGGGTCGAGGAGGAGCTGCTGATCATCGACCCGAGGAGCAGGGCGGCGTCGCCGCGCTCCCAGCAGGTGCTGAAGTACGCCGCCGAGCACGGCATCGGGACCACCGGCCAGCTGGACCACGAGCTGTTCCGGCACCAGCTGGAGACGAGGACCCAGCCGACGGCCGACCTCGCGGCACTGCGGGAGGACCTCGTCGCAGGGCGCAGGGCCGCCGCGGACGCCGCGGCCGGCGTCGGACTCCTCACGGCCGCCTCCGGCGCCGTACCGCTGCCCAGCGGCGAGCCGCGGACCACCAGGGACGACCGCTACCTCGCCATGGTCGAGACCTTCGGCGAGGTGGCCCGCCCGGGCGGCACCTGCGGCATGCACGTGCACGTCCACGTCACCTCGGACGAGGAGGGTGTCGCCGTGATCGACGCCCTCACGCCGTGGCTGCCGGTCATCCTGGCGATCAGCGCGAACTCGCCCTTCTACCACGGGCGGGACACCCGCTACGCCTCCTGGCGCTCCCACTCGTGGTCGCAGTGGCCGAGCGCCGGACCGGTCGAGCGCTTCGGCTCGCTGGCGACCTACCGCGAGGTCAGCCGCCGCCTCATCGCCTCGGGCGCCGCGCTCGACGAGGGCATGCTCTACTACGACGCGCGACTCGCCCGCTCCCATCCGACGGTCGAGGTGCGGATCGCCGATGTCTGCACCGATCCCGACGACGCCGTGCTCGTCGCCGCGCTGGTCCGGGGCCTGGTCGCCCACGCCGCGGACGTCGGCGATGGCGCGGTCCAGGGTGTCCCGTGGCGGGCCGAGCTGCTCCGGGCCGCGCGGTGGCGTGCTGCCCGGTTCGGCCTGGCCGACAGGCTGCTCGACCCGCTGAGCGGCGAGGTCCGACCGGCGCGGGAGGTGCTGGAGCACCTGCTCCTCACGGTGCGCGAGCCACTCGAGGCCCACGGCGACGCCGGGCTCGTCCAGGACGCCGTGGCCCGGGTGCTCTCCGAGGGCGGGTCGGTCCGGCAGCGCGCGGCGTACGAGCGCAGCGGCGGGAGCATCGCCGCCGTCGTCGACGACCTCGTCGAGCGGACCAACGCCGCCGGAGGCGTCAGGCCCTGACGCGGACGGTCGCCAGCAGGACCACCAGCGCCACCGCCTGCGCTCCGGCGACGAGCACCGCCAGCGTGGTCGCGTGATGGGTCACGAGGGCACCGGCCACGGCACCGCCGACGAGGGCGCCGAGACCCTGCACGGCCGCGAAGACGCCGTACCCGGTCGCGCGGCGGGGGCCCGGGACGACGGCCGCGACCTGCGCCTTCACCGTGGAGTCGAGGATGCCCGTGGCGACTCCCCAGAGCGCGACGCCCACGAGCACGATCCACAACCGGTCGGCGAAGACCAGGCCGGGGATCGCCGCGACGAGCACGGGTACGACGAGAAGGACCCGCGCTCCCCGGCGGTCGAACAGGTAGCCGGTCCCGAGCGCGGCCAGAGCCGCGGTGGCCATCGCCAGTGCGTAGACGACCGGAGCCACCGCGAGCGGCACCAGGCCGTCCTCGACGAAGCGGAACGAGATGACGCCGAAGGTCATCAGGCCCGCGGTCATCAGCGCCGAGCCGCCGGCGAAGGCGTGGAATGCGGGCGGCAGGTCGACGGCCAGCACCGCGGACAGTCCGCGCCGCTGGACGGCGGGGGCGTCAGCCGGATCCTCGACCGCCTCCTCGGGAACAGTGATGCCGGGCGAGCGCCGCGCCACCTGCGCGAGCAGCAGCAGGGACAGCGCGCCCGGGACGGCGAGCACCGCGAAGCCCGGCCACAGCACGCCGGTCAGCGCGGTGACCCCGGCCACGACCAACGGTCCGGCGAAGGCGCCCACCTGGTCGAGCGCCTTGTGCACGCCGAATGCCCGGCCGAGGCTCCCTCCGGCCGCGACCCTGGCCAGCAGTGCGGACTTCGCAGGACTCCGCACCGCCTTCCCGGCCCGCTCGGCGAGGATCAGCGCCGCGGCGACGGCGACCCCCGCCGTGCCCAGCGCCGGGGCGATCGCCAGCAGCGGCACGCAGACCGCGGTCAGGGCGTAGCCGACGACCGTCAGCCGCCAGTGCCGGCCGCTGCGGTCCGCCCACGGGCCGGTGGCAAGACGCAGCAGCAGGGCCATGGCCTCGCCGGCGCCGGTGACGATGCCGACCACCAGTGCCGAGGCGCCGAGCGCACCGAGGAAGGGACCCGAGATGGACCGCATCCCCTCGTAGACCATGTCGGCCGCGAGGCTGACCAGGCCGAAGGCGATGACGGTGCGCCACGGGGACCAGGCCTCCCGCGGCGCGGCCGTGGAGGTCAGTGCGTGACGCCCCAGATGAAGCCGAAGACGCCGGCGCCCACGCCGAGCACGATGATCGTCCACAGGGAGATCCACGCCAGCGTGTGCATCCCGTGCTGGTAGTGGTTCTCCGAGAAGCCCTCGAACTGCTCCACGTTGACGTCGCTCATCGCGTCCTCCTGTCGGCCTGCGTCCACGATGGAACGCTACTCCACGTTCGGCCGGTTCGGCGCGACGTTCACCGGTCGGCGTTCTTCGCGACCACGGTGAAGTCGGCAGCCAGGTCGACGTCCCACTCGACGCCCTTGGCGTCGCGGACCTCGGCCTCGTAGGCGACGCCCGGGTCGTCGCTGGGGTCGACGTCGACGACGGTGCCGCTGCCGACCGCGGCGAGGGCGGCCTTCTCGGCGGAGGCACGCTCGGCTGCGGTGAGTGC
>DATLIG010000067.1:0-3563 GCA_035539555.1 Nocardioides sp.
TCAAGCTGGCCGGCGAGGACGAGTGGACCGAGTACGCCGCGGGCGAGTCCTTCAGCGTCCCGGGCGACTCGTCGTTCGACATCGAGGTCGTCGAGACGCTCGGCTACGTCTGCCACTACGGCTGACGCCGTTTCCGCGGGATGCAACCCCGCGGGGCCTCCCACTCGTGAGAGGGACATGAGACCGAAGCCCCGCGACGCGGAGTTCGAGGAGTTCGTCCGGAGCAACCGGCGCAGGTTGCTCGGGACGGCGACGGTGCTGACCGCCGGCGACCACCACCTGGCCGAGGACCTGGTCCAGGGGACCCTGGTGCGGATGTACCTCGCCTGGGGGCGGGCGACGAAGCGAGGGGGAGCGGCGGCCTACGCCCGTCGGGTCCTCGTCAACAGCTTCATCGACCACCGCCGGCGACCGTCGGTCTCCCGGGAGACGGCGACCGCCGAGCTCCCCGACCGGGCGGGTGCGCCTGCCGAGGAGCCGGTGGATGCCGCGCTGCTCGCGGCGCTCGGCGCGCTGGCTCCCCGCATGCGGGCGGCCGTCGTGCTGCGCCACGTCCTCGACCTGAGCGTCGAGGACGCCGCGGAGGTCCTCGGCTGCAGCGAGGGCACGGTCAAGAGCCAGACGGCTCGCGGCCTGGCCCGCCTGCGCGAGGTGCTCCCGGAGCTCGCCCCGGTCCCTCCGCCCCCTCTCGAAGGAGACCTCGCATGACCGACCTCGACGATCTCACCGGCCGCCTCCAGCGGCTCGACACCCAGCCGTCCGCGACGCCCGACGAGACGGTACGACGCGACCTGCTCCGCGCCCGCGGCGCGGCCCGGCGCCGGGCGGCCCGCCGCTTCACGGCCGGCATCGGCGTCGCCGCCGTCACGGCCGTCGGCGTCACCCTCGTCGTCAGCAACCAGGGCACCACGTCCGACCAGCCACCGACGATCGCCCAGCCCAGCCCGACCCCGGACGCCACCGCGCAGCTCGTCGCCTACACCGGCGCCCAGCAGCCCGGCTTCGTGGTCACCAAGGTGCCCGAGGGCTTCGTGCTGGAGGGCGCGACCCCGTTCAACCTCAACATCGCGCGCGCCGGCGACACGAGCGGCCTCGACGTGTTCCAGGACAAGCTCGTCGTGATGCTCGAGTCCTCGTCGGTCACCACGCCGCCCGAGGGCGACCCGGTGAAGGTCGGCGGGCTCGACGGCTGGCTGCGCACCAGCGAGGGCGGCACCTGGACGCTGACGTACGACGACGGGGCCCACCGCGTCGTCGTCCAGGCCTGGAAGTCGCTGGGCCTGACCGCCGAGCAGGTGGTCGAGTTCGCCGAGGGTGTCACCGTCACCGCGGAGGCGCAGGCCGGCGTCGGCTGAGTTCCGCCATTCGCCGGACATCTCCGCCTCCCGGCCGTACGGTCCGGGGACCGGGAGGTGGAGATGTCAGGCATGCGGATGGGGTGGGCGGCACTCGCGGTCGGGCTGGCCGTCGCGCTCGCCGGCTGTGAGCTCGATGACGCGGCACCGACGGCCGGTGACCCGGTCGTCACGCAGACCGTCACCGAGACCGCCACCACCGGGCCCACGGAGACGTCCCCGAGCGTCGAGCCGGTCGCCGAGGAGCCGACGTACGTCGTCACCCACGTCGTCGACGGCGACACCATCGACCTCGACAGCGGCGACACCGTGCGCGTCGTCGGGATCGACACCCCCGAGCGGGGCGAGTGCGGCTTCGGCCCGGCCCAGTCCGCGATGAAGCGGCTGGTCCTCGGCAAGGAGGTCACCCTGGTCGAGTCCGACGAGGACCACGACAAGTACGGCCGCCTGCTGCGCTACGTCGAGGTCGGTGACCTCGACGTCGGCCTGCGGATGATCCGCAAGGGCTTGGCCATCGCCCGCTACGACTCGCGCGACGGCTACGGCCGGCACCCGCGCGAGGACCGGTACATCACCGCCGACGAGGCGGCCGCCGACATCACCTGCAAGAAGCCCACACCCCAGCCGGAGGAGCAGCCGCGCGGCTTCGCGGACACCGGCGACAAGGGCGGCAGCTGCGAGCCCGGCTACGACCCGTGCGTCCCGCGCTACCCGCCCGACCTGGACTGCGCAGACGTCGGCCCCGTCACCGTCACCGGGTCCGACCCGCACGGGCTGGACGGTGACGGCGACGGGGTCGCCTGCGGAGGGGACTGAGCTCAGGCCGCGGTCACGAGCTCCGGCTCGCCCACGTCCTCCGTGGTACGACGACCGCGCCGGTCGAGCACCAGCCCACCGATCGCGACCAGCGCACCCAGCGCGGACACGGCGGTGGCGAAGGCCAGGCCCGGCTGGAAGCCGTCGAGCGCGGCCGCGGGGGAGTCCGCTCCCGCCGTACCCGACGTGATGATGGCCGTGGTGATCGCGAGGACGATCGCGGCACCGACCTGCATCGAGGTCTGCAGCACGCCGGCGGCGAGCCCCTGCTCGTCGTCGTCGATCCCGCTCGTGGCCTGGATGTTGATGGCGGGGAAGCCGATCCAGCCGGCGCCGATGAGCAGCAGCGGTGGGAGCAGCACGCCGAGGTAGGACGGCGCGGTGTCGAGCCGGAGCAGGAACAGCAGGTAGCCGACGGCCATGACCGTCATCGTCACCGCGATGATCGGAGCGGTGCCGTAGCGGTCGACGAGCTTGTCGGAGAAGACAGCGGACAGGGTGACCATCAGGCCGATCGGCAGGAGGGCGAGGGCCAGGTCCAGCGGGCTCCAGCCGAGGCCGTCCTGCAGGAACAGCGTGACGATGAACTGCCAGCTGAAGTAGGACCCGCCGACCGCGACGATCGCGATGCTGGCGCGCACCAGGGTGGCCTTGCGCAGGATCCCGAGCCGGACGAGCGGGTGCGCGATCCGGCGCTCGATCGTGACGAAGGCCGCGAACAGGGCGGCCACGCCGACGAAGGACAGCACGGTGCGGGCGGAGCTCCAGCCGGCTTCGGGGGCCGAGACGACCGTGTAGACCAGCAGCAGCATCGCGGCGCCCGAGGTCAGCGCGCCGAGCAGGTCGTGCCCGCCCTCCTCGGCCGGTTCGTCGTGCGGCACGAGCACCCACGCGGCGGCCAGCGCGAGCAGGGCGATCGGAACGGGGAGCAGGAAGGTCCAGCGCCAGCCGACGCCGGTCATCAGGCCACCGAAGAGCAGGCCGGAGGAGTAGCCGCCCGCACCGAAGACGGTGTAGATCGACAGCGCCTTGTTGCGGGCCGGGCCCTCGGCGAAGTTCGTCGTGATGATCGACAGGCCGGTGGGCGCGGTGAACGCGGCGGCGAGACCCTTGATGAAGCGGGTCGCGATGAGCAGCGGACCGGAGCTGACCAGGCCGCCGAGCAACGAGGCGGCGGCGAACACCGCGAGCGCGATGAGGAACACCCGGCGTCGGCCGAGCAGGTCGGCGGTCCGGCCGCCGACGAGCAGCAGGCCGCCGTACCCGAGGACGTAGCCGCTGACGATCCACTGCAGCGACGACGGCGACATACCGAGGTCGGAGCCGATCGAGGGGAGTGCCACGCCGACCATGGAGATGTCCAGGCCGTCGAGGAACAGGGCGCCGCAGAGG
>DATLIG010000068.1:0-5712 GCA_035539555.1 Nocardioides sp.
TCGTCGAGGGCCTCGAGCAGCGCCGCGCGGCGCTGGTCGCCGCGGTTGACGCTGCGGCGGTCGACCATCCGCGCCCAGAGGCGCTCGTCGCTCATCGCGCCGCCGCCCCGGCAGCCCGGGCGAGACCGGCCGGGATCTCCTTGACCCGGAGGTCGTGCTCGTAGACGAAGTAGTCGAGCTGCTGGGTGTGGCGGGCACTCGGGACCATGTGGCCGGTGTACTTCTGCGTGTCCTCGTCGATCACCCGCTCCATCTCGGCGATCGACGGCGGCGCATAACGGCCCACGAGCCAGGCGGCGACCATCCGGGTCTGGCACTCGACGAACGGGAACAGCGTCGGGGTGGCCTGGGCGAAGCCGACGAAGGCGAGGTCGTCGATGCCCGGCAGGAAGACCCGCTTGTAGAGCCGGATGTCGTTGTCGGGGGCGCTGATGAACGCGGGGTCGAAGAACGGGAAGGTGATGTTGTAGCCGGTGGCGTGGATGATCACGTCGAAGTCGGCGCTCGTGCCGTCCTCGAAGTGCACGGTCTCGCCGTCGAGGCGCGCGACATTGCCCTTCGGGGTCACGTCACCGGACTTCAGGCGCAACGGCAGCTCTCCCGACTGCGTGGGGTGCGCCTCGAAGAACCTGTGGTTGGGCGTCGGCAGGCCGTAGAGCGTGGGATCCGAGGCGGTGAGCACCTGGCCCATCTGCATCAGCTTGCGCTGCCACGCCAACGGCAGGTGCGGGCTGGTGCGGTAGTTCATGTCGGCCGCCTTGCCGAACATCAGCTTCGGCACGATCCACGCGCTGCTCCGCGTCGACAGGGTGACCTGGTTGCGCATCGCCTTCTGCGACAGCTCCACGGTGATGTCCGCCGCGCTGTTGCCGATCCCGACGACGAGGATCCGCTTGTCCATCAGGTGCAACGGCGTCCACGGGTCGACGTAGGCGTGCGAATGGATCGTCTCGCCGGTGAACTCGCCCGGGAACGCGGCGAAGCGCGGGTCCCAGTGGTGGCCGTTCGCCACCAGGAGCACGTCGAAGGGGCGCGTGCGTCCCGCCTGGTCGGTGATGTCCCAGCCACCCCCGGCGCGGCGCTCGGCGCTGACCACGCCGTTCTCGAACTCGATGCGCCGGCGGATGTCGAAGGCGTCGGCGTACGCGTCGAGGTAGTCCTTGATCTGCGTGTGGTGCGGGAAGTCGGGGTACTCGTCCGGCATCGGGAAGTCCCGGAAGGACAGCTGGTGCTTCGAGGTGTCGATGTGCAGCGACCGGTAGGCGCTGCTGTGCCCGTTCGGGTTTCCGAAGGCCCAGTTGCCACCGACCCGGTCCGACGACTCGAAGGTCGTGAAGTCCACGCCGTAGTCGGCGAGCATCTTGCTCATCGTCAGGCCGCTGATGCCCGCGCCGATCACGGCGACGGTGGGACCACTCATCGGTACTTCCTTTCGTCGGGCCCGCCGGCGAGCCCTTGACACCCACGAAATCGAGTTTCAGGGGGTTGACAGATCCATGTGGTGCGGGTCACGTTAAGCCTGTCATTTGACACGTGTCAACAGATTCAGACGAATGTCAGGAGTCCCGCGGTGGACAGGTCCCAGCAGGTAGTGGTCGTCATCGGAGGCGCGTCCGGGATCGGGGCGGCCACCGCCCGGGTGCTGGCAGACGCCGGTCACGAGGTGGTCGTCGCCGACCTCCCGGGGACGGCGTGCGACGCACCCGTGGACGTGACCGACGAGGCCTCGGTCGCGGCCCTCCTCGACGGCGTCGTCGCCGAGCACGGCACCTTCCACGGCGTCGTCAACTGCGCCGGCGTCAGCACGCTGTCGCGCGTCGTCGACCACGACGCGGCCGAGTGGCGCCGCATCGTCGACGTCTGCCTGACCGGCGCCTTCCTGGTGCTCAAGCACGCGGGCCAGCGGGTGGCCGACGGCGGCTCGCTGGTGTCACTGTCGTCGCTCAACGCCCGGCAGCCGGGCACGGGGCTGGCGGCGTACTGCGCGGCGAAGGCGGGCCTCGTTGCCCTGACCGAGGTCACCGCGCTCGAGCTCGGGCCGCGTGGCGTGCGGGTCAACGCGGTCGCGCCCGGGCTGGTGGTCACGCCGTTGACCGCCCCGGCGATGGACATCCCGGCGGTGCGCGACGACTACCTCGACAACACCGCACTGGGGCGTTCGGGCGAGCCGGAGGAGGTCGCTGCCGCCATCCGCTTCCTGCTGTCCGACGACTCCCGCTGGATCACCGGCGAGACCCTCGACATCAACGGCGGCGCGCACCTCAAGCGCTACCCCGACCTCGTCGGCCTCGTCGAGAAGGCGTTCGCGTGAGGACGTCGCCCGGTGGTCGAGGAGGTCGCGCTGCGACCGTCACGAGACCCCGCTCGGGCACGACCGCCATCGTCACCGGCGGCGGCTCCGGCATCGGCGCGGCACTGGTGCGGGCGCTGGTCCGTGACGGGGCGTACGTCGTGTGCGCCGACCTCGACCTCGCCGCCGCCTCGTCCGTCGCGGCCGGCGCCTCCGGCCCCGGTCGGGCCGAGGCGCGCGCGGTGGACGTCACGTCCGCGTCCGAGGTCCAGGCCGCCGTCGACGCGGTCGTCGCCGAGCGCGGGCGCCTGGACCTGATGTTCAACAACGCGGGGATCACCTTCCTCGGCAACACCGAGGACCTCACGCTGACGCAGTGGAACGCGATCATCGACGTCAACATCCGCGGCGTCGTGCACGGGGTGCACGCGGCCTACCCGCGGATGATCGCTCAGGGCAGCGGGCACATCGTGAACACCGCGTCGATGGGTGGCCTGATGGCAGCAGGGCTGATGACGTCGTACGTCACGACGAAGCACGCCGTCGTCGGGATGTCCCTCGCACTGCGCACCGAGGCCGCCGCGCACGGCGTCGGCGTCACCGTGGTCTGCCCGGCGGCTGTCGACACCCCGATCCTCGACAAGGGCGAGATCGGCCGGTTCAAGGGACGCGACTTCTACCTCGAGGGCCAGGGCGTCAAGCGTCCGGTCGACCCGGACCAGCTCGCACGTCGCGTGCTGGCCGCGGTCGCCTCCGACGAGGCGATCGTGGTCGAGCCGCGCCAGGCGCGGATCGCGTGGCGCATCGGCCGGCTCGCCCCCGGGCTGGTCAACAAGATGGCGACGAAGTTCATCGCGAAGCAGCGCGCGCACGCCGGCTGAGCGCCCCTCGCCGCCTGCCCGCCTCGAATCGGCGGGGTTGGGAGGAGGTCGATAGCCTCTTGCCCCATGGTCGGCTTCGGGGGCACGGGCGTGATGCTGCTCGGCATCGTCGTCGCGGCCGGGGCCTGCGGCCTCCTGGGGCTCGTCCTGGTACGCCCGCTCGGATGGGTCTCCGCGGCCGCGATCGGTGGTTTCGCATGGTCCGTCGCGGTCATCGGGTTGGTCACCCTCGTCCCCGCGGAGGCCAACCCGGGCATCGTGCCGGCGGAGGGCCGGCTGACGTCCTGCTCCTGGGACATCGGCGGACCGGCGCCCGACGGCTTCTGGATCTTCCAGTCCGGCCAGCGCGCGCTCAACACGGTGCTGTTCGTGCCGGCCGGCGCCCTGCTCGTGCTCGCCGTGGGTCGCTGGCGCGCCGGTTGGCTGCTCGCGCCCCTCGGCGTGGCCGCCCTGGCGGGCTACTCCGCGCTGATCGAGAAGACCCAACTGGAGCTCGCCCGGATCGACCGGGCCTGCGACGTCACCGACATCATCGACAACTCCACGGGCGCGGCGCTCGGCGCGCTGACCGGGCTGGTCCTGCTGGTGGCCCTCCAACCGTGGCGGCACCGGCAGCGCAAGCTGTCAGGCGCGCACCACTGACAGTCGCCGGGCGAGGCCGTCGCGGCAGCCCGCCATCATCCGGGCATGGTTCCAGGCCAGCACCGGCCTGCCGACGTACGACGCCAGGGCGAGCAGCCCGCCGACGGTGACCTCCTGCCGGAAGTCCAGCCGGGTGCCGGCTGCCGACGGCGTGAGCCCGAACCGGGCGAACCCGTCCAGGTCGCCGCTGAGGGCGACCTCGACCACGGGCGGCGTACGGGACACGGCGTCGAGGACGAGGTCGAGCGTGTAGGGCAGCGCGGATCGGCAGCGCACCCAGGCGGTGTCCGGGCCGAGCTTCGCGACCGCGCGCACCTGTGGCCACCACTGCGGGTAGTGCTCGAGGTCGGTGAGCACGGCAGCCACCACGTCGACCGGGGCGGCGACCTCCCAGGCGTCGGCGAACTCATAGGCGCGGACCACGCCTCCATCATGCCGCGCCGGAGGCTTGACCTGGAGTGCGCTCCAAGGTGGAAGATCGGGGAATGACGGGAGTGACGATCGCGGCCGCCGCCGACGAGCTGGGCCTGAGCGCCGACACGCTGCGCTACTACGAGAAGGACGGACTGCTGTTGCGCCCGGTCCCCCGCTCCACCAGCGGCCACCGGCAGTACGACGAGCCGGACCTGCGCTGGATCAAGCTGGTGACCTGCCTCCGCGCCACCGGCATGCCGATCCGCGACGTCCGCCGCTATGCCGCGCTGGTCCGCGCGGGCGACGGCAACGAGGAGGAGCGCCTCGCACTGCTGCATGCGCACCGCGAGAGCGTGCTGCGCGAGCTCGCCCAGGTCACCGCCCACCTGGGCGCGATCGACCACAAGATCGGCATCTACGAGCACAAGCTGGAAGTCCTCGAGCAGAGCGCTTGACCTGGAGCGCGCTCCAAGGAGTTGGCTGGTGTCATGACACTTCCCACCCGCACCCTCGGTACGACGTCCACCCTCACCGTCTCCACCCTCGGCCTCGGCTGCATGGGCATGTCGGAGTTCTACGGGACCCCCGACGAGGCCGGCGGCATCGCGACCATCCACCGCGCGCTCGACCTCGGCGTCACCTTCCTCGACACCGCGGACATGTACGGCCCGTTCACCAACGAGCGCCTCGTCGGCAAGGCCCTCGCCGGCCGGCGGGACGAGGTCCAGCTCGCCACCAAGTTCGGCAACGAGCGCAACCCCGACGGCAGCTGGATCGGCATCAACGGTCGTCCCGACTACGTCCGCAAGGCGGCCGATGCCTCGCTCGAGCGCCTCGGCGTCGACCACATCGACCTCTACTACCAGCACCGCGTCGACAAGACGGTCCCGATCGAGGAGACCGTCGGCGCGATGAAGGAGCTCGTCGAGGCCGGCAAGGTGCGCCACCTCGGCCTCTCCGAGGCCTCGGCCGAGACGATCCGCCGGGCCCACGCCGTCCACCCGATCACGGCCCTGCAGTCGGAGTACTCCCTGTTCACCCGCGACCTCGAGGACGAGATCCTGCCGGTGCTCCGGGAGCTCGGCATCGGCCTGGTTCCGTACTCGCCGCTCGGTCGCGGCATGCTCACCGGCGCCGTCCCGACAGGAGCGGCCGACGACGCGCGTTCCACCGGGCGCTTCCCTCGTTTCGAGGGCGACAACCTCGCCGCCAACCTCGCGCTCGTGGACAAGGTCAAGGAGCTGGCCGCGGAGCACGGCTGCACCCCCGGCCAGCTGGCGCTGGCCTGGGTGCTCGCGCAGGGCGACGACGTCGCCCCGATCCCCGGCACGAAGCGGGTGCGCTACCTGGAGGAGAACGTCGGCGCGGTCGCCGTGGAGCTCACCACTGACGACCTCGCCGCGCTGGAGACGGCCGTGCCGCGTGACGCCGTCGCGGGCGAGCGGTACGGCGACATGAGCAGCATCGACGCCTGAGCGCTCACTC
>DATLIG010000069.1:0-6543 GCA_035539555.1 Nocardioides sp.
TCAGTCCTCGAGCAGGTCCCAGGTCAGCGGCGTACCGCGCGGGGCGGCCTCGCGGACGCGGCGGCCCAGGACCTCGTCCCAGTGCTTCGGCGGCAGGCCGGAGCCGGGGCGGATGCTGCGGAGGTTCTGCTCGGTGAGCACCTCGCCGGCGGCGACGTCCTCGACGAGGTAGAGCGAGCGGCGGCGGCCGCGGGCGCCCTCCTCGGCCTCGGTCGGCTGGTAGCGGACCTCGCCGAGGGCGACCCGTGCGGCGGCGGTCTCCTTCACCAGCTGCGCGAACTCGGGCGGCTCGAGGGAGAACGGGCTGTCGACGGCGCCGTCGTTGCGGTCGAGCGTGATGTGCTTCTCGAGCACGACGGCACCCAGCGCAACGGCCGCGACGGCGACGCCCACGCCCAGGCTGTGGTCGGACAGGCCGACCTCGCAGCCGAACCGCTCGCGCAGGTCGGGGATCGTCAGCAGGTGGGAGTCCTCCGGCTGCGCGGGGTAGCTGGTGGTGCACTTGAGCAGCACCAGGTCCTCGCAGCCGCCCTCGCGGGCCGCGGCGACGGCGTCCTCGATCTCGTCGAGGGTCGCCATGCCGGTCGAGATGATGAGCGGCTTCCCGGTGGCCGCGGTGTAGCGGATCAGCGGGATGTCGATGATCTCCGAGGACGCGATCTTGAAGCAGGGCACGTCGAGACCGAGCAGGAAGTCGACGGCGGTGCGGTCGAAGGGCGAGCTGAAGCAGAGCATGCCGTGCTCCCGGGCGCGGGCCATGATCGGCTCGTGCCACTCCCACGGCGTCATCGCCTCGGAGTAGAGGTCGTGCAGGGTCCGGCCGTACCAGAGCGAGCCGGGGTTCTGGATCGTGAACTCCTCGCGGTCCACGTCGATCGTCATCGTGTCCGCGGTGTAGGTCTGCAGCTTCACCGCGTGCACGCCGGAGCCGGCGAGCGAGTCGACGATCGCGAGGGCGCGGTCGAGCGAGCCGTGGTGGTTGCCCGAGATCTCCGCGATCACGAACGGGTCGGCGTCGCGGCCGACCGGGATGCCACCGATCCTCATGACTTCAGCTCCGTACTCGTGTCGACCATCGCGCACTGTCCTTCAGCTTGAGGAACTTGGATTCGAGCAGGTGGTAGGAGAGGGTCGCCACCGCGACCGACAGCAGCACCTCGACGACGACCCGGGTGGCGACCTGGTCGGGGCCGGTGATCTCCTGCTTCACGACGTAGTAGACCGTGTAGTGCCACAGGTAGAGGCCGTAGGAGATCTTGCCGAGCCCGCGCAGCGGCGCCCAGGTGAGCACGGCGTGCACCCAGCGCGGCCCTCGTCCGTCGCGTACGACGACCAGGATCGCGACCGCGGAGGCGAGGGTCGTCACGGGGACCATCAGCCCGTAGACCCACGCGCCCTTGTCCTGCCCGCACAGGGCGACCAGGACCGTCAGGGAGGCGGCGAAGGCGAGGCCTCCGAGGAAGCGCCAGCCGCGCCACGCGACGACGACCGCGAGCAGGCAGCCGACCAGCAGCGAGAAGGCGACGACCAAGGGGTCGTTGTGCAGACGCTGCAGGGTCGCGCCGGTCTCGATCAGCCAGTAGCGGTAGGCCAGCGACAGCGCGATCATCGCGACGAGTGCGAGCGCGAGGCCGCGGCGGCTGAGCCTCAGCAGGGTCAGCAGGCCGATCAGCAGGGCCGGCCAGACGAGGTAGAACTGCTCCTCCATCGCCAGCGACCAGGTGTGCGGGGTGAGGGTGACGTACTCGCCGAGGGTGCGCACGATGTTGGTGACGTAGAGGCCGGCCCAGAGCACCTGCTCCAGCCGCTCGTCGTACCGGACGGCGACGGCGGCGGTGACGGCGACGTAGAGCACCATCGCCGGCATCAGGCGCAGCGCACGGCGGATGTAGAACCGCGGCAGCGAGATCTGGTCGCGGGTGTCCCACTCCTCCAGCAGCAGCCGGGTGATCAGGAAGCCGGACAGCACGAAGAAGACGGTGACGCCGACCGTTCCGGCGGTGCCGCTGTAGGGCAGTGCCGTGTGGTTGTAGAGCACCATCGCGACGGCGATCGCGCGCAGGCCGTCGAGTGCCGGGCGCTGGCCGAGGCGGTAGCCGTCGGCGGTGGCGGGCGCCGGCCGCGTGGTGGTCGCGGCGGCGGGGACGGCCGTCTGCTCAGCCATGGGCCACCCGCTCCCGCACCATCTCGGAGAGTCCGTACGACGCCGTCCAGCCCAGCAGGTCGCGGGCGCGCGTGGTGTCGAGCCGGTACTCCGAGGTGTCCTCGCGCTCGACCGGCGCGAAGACGACCGCGTCCTCGCCGAGCCCACACTGGGCGGCGACCTCGCGGGCCATCTCGGCGACCGAGAAGCCCCCGGTGCCGATGTTGGCGACCAGCGGGTTGGGCAGGTCGGGGCGGGTCGCGGCGAGCTCGAGGGCGCTCGCCACGTCGCGCACGTCGACGAAGTCGCGGACCACGGCGCCCTTGCCGGACACCGTGACCGGGCCCCCCGTGAGGCCCTGCCCGGCGAGCCGCGGCAGCGCGCCGCGCCCACCGTCACCGGGGCCGACGACCTGGGCGATGCGCAGCGCCACCGTGCTGATGCCGGCCGTGCGGGCGTAGAGCGCGAGCACGTCCTCGCCCATCCGCTTGCTCAGGCCGTAGAAGGTGTCCGGCCCCTCGGGGTCGTCCTCGCGGATCGGGCCGCGGAGGTGGCCGGGGTAGACCAGGCGCGAGGAGGCCAGCACGAACCGGCCGACTCCCGCGTCCACGGCGGCGCGGACGAGGTCCTCGGTCAGCGCCACGTTCGCCGGGAGGTACGACGCCAGCGGGGTCGCGAGGCTGTCGACGCTCCGGGCCGCGAGGTGGACCACCGCGTCGGCGCCGGCGAGCAGCTCGGGCAGTGCGGGGCCGGGGCCGTCAGGGCCCTCGAGTCGCCGCAGGGCGCCGTCGTCACCGCGCCCGAGCGGCAGGACGTCGTACCCCTGGCCGCGGAGGTGGGTGACGGCGTGGCCCCCGAGGAAGCCACGCGCGCCGGTGACGACGATCCTCAAGCGCGAGTCCTCAGTCGTTGTCGCGGGTGATCGCGTAGCCGAGCCGCGCGACCGCACCGTTGACGTCGCGGGCCAGCTCGCCCGGCTCGGTGTGGAACTCCTCGAAGACGACCTCGCCGAGGTCGGCGAAGCTGTGGTCGGCCGGCTCGAAGGGGATCTTCGGGTCGGTCAGGTGGAAGCGCAGGGTGTGGTGCACGTCCGTGGGCAGCACCGGGTCGCCGGGCCACTCGCCGCCGGAGAGCACGTCGAAGACGGTCTGCATCAGGTCGAAGCCGGTGTGCACCTCGATCAGCCGCCACAGGTGGCAGCCGTCGAGCCGTGGGGCGACCTCGACGATCCGCGGGCCGTCGCTGGTGAGGATCATCTGGAAGTAGAGCGGTCCGTTGGTGACGCCGAGGGCCGCGACGAACGCGTCGATGAGGCCCTTGACCTGCGCCGACGTCACGTCGTCGAGCTCGCGCGAGGGCATCGTGTGGCTGCTGGGGATGCCGGTGAGCGGGCCCTCCCAGACGTGGCGGTCGGAGGCGAGCAGCAGGTGGGCGACGCCGTCGACGACGAAGACGTGGACGGAGAACTCGGGACCCTGGAGCAGCTGCTCGATGACGGCAGCGCCGTTGCGGGAGGCCGCCAGCGCCGCCGGAAGGGCAGCGACGGCCTCCTCGTGGCCCTCCACGATCGTGATGCCGCGCTGGCCCTGGCTGTCGACCGGCTTGACGATCGCCGGGAAGGCGGCGAAGCCGACGAGGTCGTCGGCGGTGCGCACCACCTGGTGGGGCACCGGGCTGAGGCCGTTCTTGGTGAGGAACGCCCGCAGGAGGTCCTTGCGGTGCAGCGTCTCGGTGACGGCCGGGGAGTGGAAGAGCGGCAGGCCGAGCTGCTCGCTGACGGCGGCGACGGTCGGCATGGCGATGTCGGAGCCGACGGAGTAGACGACGTCGACCGCGAGCTCCTTCGCGAGCGCAGCGACACCGGCGGGGTCGAGGATGTCGACCACGAAGAACTCGTCGGCCGCCTCGACACCGGCACCCTCGCGGACGTGCCCGCACGCGTAGACCCGCCACCCGGCAGCACGGAGCCGGTGCATGGCGTCCGCCTGACCCGGCAGCGCTCCGAGAATGAGCGCGGAGCGCGACATCCTGCTCCCTCGTTCCTGATCCGTCATCGCCCGCCCTGTCCCGGCACGAGCTCTGCGAGCCGTGTCGGCTCTCCTTCGCTGCACGGCCACACTAACCGATCGAGGACGTCGTCCATGATCCCGGCGGCACGTTTGTCGAGTATATCGATACGGTTTGTCGAGTCCACATCGGGGCCGTCACGGGTCACCCGGAGGCAGGCGGAGGGGACGCCCTCGACCTCGACCACGACCAGCGCCACGTCCGGAACGACGAGATCGGCCTCGAATCGGTTCCACTCCGCGACCCATGCGTCCGGGTCGTCGCCGCGGGCCACGACGACCGGCGCATCGGCCGGACCGGCGCGACGCAGCCGGATCCCGTCGTCGGGGGCGGTCGGCTGCGCGGGGAGCACGGCGTGCGCGACCCGCGCGGCGCCGTACCCGTCGACGAGCGGGGGCGGCACCGGCAGCGCGCCAGCGGCGGCCCGGTCGAGCAGCGCGCGGTAGCCCGCGGCGCCGACCTCGCCGACCAGGCCCGCCCAGGTCGTCAGGCCCGCCTCGGCGAGCGCCCGGGTCACCCCCGACTGGTGCGGCGCCGTGGTCGTGACGATCGCCGGGACCTGGAGGCAGATCCGCTCCCACGTCGCCGTGCCGCTGGCGCCGATGGCGAGGTCGGCCCGCTGCAGGCTCGGCGCGAGCGAGGGCAGCGCGACGTGCAGCTCCGCCCGCGGTACGGCGGCCACGAGCTCCTCCAGACCGGGGGCGACCGCGGCGGGCGAGCCGACCACCACCTCGACGCCGTCGAGTCCGGCACGCCCCCGGAGCGCCTCCAGCACGGTCCGGGTCTCGCCGGCCGGGTCGGTGCCGCCGAAGGAGACCAGCAACCGGCGCGGGGGCACCGCGGCGGGCGCGGACGCCTGCCGCATCTCGGCATAGGCCGGGTGCAGGAGCGCGTAGCGCGGGCCGAGCAGCAGCTCGCAGCCCTCGGGCACCGTGCCGTCGTAGCGGCCGGCGCTGCCGGCGCCGTACCAGTTGTGGTCGACGAGCAGGTCCACCTCGCGACGCCGCCCGGCGAGGTCGTCGACGGCGACGACCCGGTCCGCGATGCGGCGTACCTCCGCCTCCCAGACGCGGTCGAGGCCGTAGTGGTCGACGACGACCACGTCGACCGCTCCCCCGGCGCGCTCGATGGTGGCGCGGGCGTCGGCGAGCTGGGCGGCAGCCGGCCACGGTCGGCCGGCCACGTCCTGCTCGGGGACGGTGAGGCTGCGGTGCCCGGCGGCGGTGATCCGCGGGTCGTCGCCCGTGGTGACGAGGACGACCTCGGCGCCGCGGGCGGCGAGCCGGTCGGCGAGGGCGAGCTGGCGGACCAGGTGGCCACTGCCGATGCGCGGGCCCGCATCGGCCCGGACCAGGACGACCACGTGCCTCAGTCCTCCGCTTCGGCGAGCCGGTGGATCAGCTCGGCGCGCTCCCAGTCCTCGGGCGTGTCGATGTCCTGCACCCGCCAGTGCGGCAGCACGAACGGCACCGTGCGCGCGGCGAGCACCGACGGGCCGGTCATCCAGGCGTCGACCGTGCCCCAGTAGAACTGCCCGGCGTCGTGGTAGGCCTCGGCGAGGTCCTGGCTGCGGGTGAGCGCGAACTCCGGCCACAGCATCTGCATCCAGCCGTCGTCGCCGACGGTCAGGGCGCGCTGCACCGGAGCCGCGTACGACGCCGCGGACATCACGAACTGGGCGCCGGAAGCGCGCAGCCGCTCCCGCCCACCGGCCAGGTCGGCAGCACCGACGAAGACGGCCGCGGGGTAGACCACGCACAGCTCGGTCACCGGCTGCCCGGCAGCCGTGAGCTCGGTGATCGCGTGCTGGATGACCGGCCGGGTCCCGGTGTGGTCGTCGGACAGCTCGGCCGGGCGCCGGAAGGGCACGTCGGCCCCGGCCGCCTCGGCGATCGCGGCGATCTCGTCGTCGTCGGTCGACACCACGACCCGGTCGAAGATCGCGCTGCCCACGAGCGTCTCCACGACCCGGGTCAGCAGCGGGACACCGCGGAACGGCTTGACGTTCTTGCGCGGGATCCGCTTGCTGCCGCCGCGTGCCGGGACGAGCGCGATCACACCGGCGTCGGGGCTCGGCTGGGGGTCGGACACGCCCCCGACCCTAGATGAACGGGAGTCTGGGTGAATGCTCAACGGTGTCTCAGGGCGCTCACAGGCCCCGTCGCCACAGTGGAGGCCATGACCCAGGTCCTGCCCCCGTCGCCGTCCTCGCAGCCGCCGACCCCGCCGGCACCGCCGTTCCTCCCGCCGTTCGCCGCGCCGCCGACCCCTTCCTCCCAGCGGCCCGGCCGATCGACGTTCGCGGCCCTCGTGCTGTCCGGGCCGTGGACGGC
>DATLIG010000070.1:0-16412 GCA_035539555.1 Nocardioides sp.
GCATCCACCAGGAAGGCGAGACACGACCTTGTGGTGCCCGCCGACGCCGGCCGAGCGCCCGGGTGCACCGGACCTGCTGGCGGGTTGGCAGGCGTCGCCTCGTGTGACGTGCGTCGCAGGTCCCGCGTGAACCACGGGGCCAGGCGGGCGATGTGTCCACATTTCGGGACGCGCGTCCGCATCATGAGATCGGGATTTGGTGGTGGGCCGTCCGAGGGATGAGACTCATTGACATGGTCACTGCTGCCACTCACGCGCACCTCGTGGTACGACGCCACGTGGACTTCGGGCGCACGCGCAGCATGATGTGTTGGCCCCGCTGACGTTGCCGCCGCATCCACCCGAGCCGCGCGCCTGACCTCCTCGGCGCGCCCATCAGCGAAGGACCTCCTCTCCGCATGCCTGACCTGCGCTTCAAGCCCGAGCGAGCAAAGCTCACCGAGATCCCGCGCCCCAAGCGCGCCGAGGGTCAGTGGGCGCTCGGCTACACCGAGCCGCTCAACAAGAACGAGCAGTCGAAGAAGGACGACGACCCGCTCAACGTGCGGGACCGGATCCTCTACATCTACTCCAAGCGCGGCTTCGACTCGATCGACCCGGCCGACCTGCGCGGCCGGTTCCGGTGGATGGGCCTCTACACCCAGCGCCGGCCCGGCATCCTCGGCAACGAGACCGCCGCCCTCGAGGAGGAGGAGCTGGACGACCGCTACTTCATGCTGCGGGTCCGCTCGGACGGCAAGCTCCTCTCGCCCGCTGCCGTGCGCGCGCTCGGCGAGATCGGCGTCGACTTCGCCCGCGACACCGCGGACGTGACCGACCGCGAGAACATCCAGTACCACTGGATCGAGATCGAGAACGTCCCCGCGATCTGGGAGCGCCTCGACGCGGTCGGCCTGCACTCCCTCGAGGCCTGCGGCGACTCCCCTCGCCCCTTCCTCGGCTCGCCGGTCGCCGGCGTCGCCAAGGACGAGATCATCGACGGCACGCCGGCGCTGGAGGAGATCGAGCGTCGTTACATCGGCAACAAGGACTTCTCGAACTTCCCGCGGAAGTTCAAGACCGCCGTCACCGGCCACCCGAGCATGGATGTGTCCCCCGAGACCAACGACGTCTCCTTCGTCGGCACGGTCCACCCCGAGCTCGGCCCCGGCTTCGACGTCTGGGTCGGCGGCGGGCTGTCCACCAACCCGATGCTCGCCCAGAAGCTCGGCGTGTGGATCCCGCTCGACGAGGTCCCCGACGTGTGGGCCGGCGTCGCAGGAATCTTCCGCGACTACGGCTACCGCCGCCTGCGCTCGCGCGCCCGCCTGAAGTTCCTCGTCGCCGACTGGGGTGTGGAGAAGTTCCGCGAGGTCCTCGAGAACGAGTACCTCGGCAAGAAGCTCGAGACCCTGGCCTCGCCCGAGACGCCGGTCGGCCACCGCGACCACATCGGCGTGCACGAGCAGAAGGACGGCCTCTTCTACGTCGGGCTCGCCCCCTCGGCCGGGCGGGTGTCCGGCACGGCCCTGGTCCAGCTCGCCGACCTGATGGACGAGTTCGGCGTCGCGGGTGCCCGCCTGACGGCGTACCAGAAGATCGTGCTGATCGGCGTCGACGGCGACAAGACCGACGCCCTGCTCGAGCGCCTCGACACGATCGGCCTGACCGCCCGTCCCTCCAACTGGCGCCGCAACACGATGGCCTGCACCGGCATCGAGTTCTGCAAGCTCGCGCTGGTCGACACGAAGGAGCGGGCGCGCCTGCTCACCCTCGAGCTCGAGAAGCGCTTCCCGGACCTCGACACCCCGATCACGATCAACGTGAACGGCTGCCCGAACGCCTGCGCCCGGACCCAGGTCGCCGACATCGGGCTCAAGGGCCAGATGGTGCTCTCCGACGGCGAGCAGGTCGAGGGCTTCCAGGTGCACCTGGGTGGCGCGACCGGGCTGCGCGCCAACTTCGGCCGCAAGCTGCGCGCCCACAAGGTCACCAGCGTCGGCCTCGACGACTACGTCACCACCATCGTCACCAACTACCTCGCCGACCGGAACGACGGCGAGGCGTTCGACGAGTGGGTCCACCGCGCGGACGAAGAGCTGCTGCGCGGCGAGAAGACCTTGGAATCTGTCTGATGGCACACGGGTCGGTCGAGCCGGGCAGCGGTCGGAGCGCGCGTGCCGCGTCGCCGTTCCACTGCCCCTACTGCGGTGACACCGACCTGTGGCCCCGCGAAGCAGGCGGCTGGGAATGCCGCAGCTGCCTCCGGGCCTTCAGTCTCCAGTTCCTGGGGCCTGCCGCCCCGTCCGCCCGCACCCCTGAAGGAGGTGCTTCATGACCGCCGCCACCACCCGGGCCGCCCGCGCGTTCCGCGGCGCCCACACCGACGGCCGCTCCCCCGAGGAGCTGCGCGAGCTGGTCTCCCACTGGGGCGCCGAGCTCGAGCTCGCGCCCGCCGAGGTGATCATCGAGTGGGCTGCCGCCACGTTCGGCGAGCGCTTCTGCATCACCTCCTCGATGGGTGACGCCGTGCTGGCCCACCTCGCCGAGAAGGTCGTCCCCGGCGTCGACGTCGTCTTCCTCGACACCGGCTACCACTTCGTCGAGACGATCGGCACCCGTGACGCGGTGCAGGCGACGATGAACGTCAACCTGATCTCGATCACCCCCGTGCAGACGGTCGCGGAGCAGGACGCCGAGTACGGCGCCGAGCTCTACAAGCGCGACCCCGACCTGTGCTGCGCCCTGCGCAAGGTCAAGCCGCTGGCCGACTCGCTCGCCAAGTACGACGCCTGGGCGACCGGGCTGCGCCGGGCGGAGACGCACAACCGGGTGATCGCACCGGTGATCGGCTGGGACGCCAAGAAGCAGAAGGTCAAGGTCTCCCCCATCGCCCGCTGGAGCGACGAGCAGGTCGAGCGCTACATCGCCGAGAACGGCGTGCTCGTCAACCCGCTCGTGTACGACGGCTACCCGTCCATCGGCTGCGCGCCGTGCACCCGCCGCGTCGCCCCCGGCGAGGACCCGCGCAGCGGCCGCTGGGCCGGCACCAACAAGACCGAGTGCGGCATCCACTCATGACAAGGACGTCATCGGACCGCACCAGGCCCACCCTCAGGGACGAAAGGGGTAACTCCTGATGGCTGCTCCCGCACTCATCGCCCTGGCCCACGGCAGCCGCGACCCGCGCTCGGCCGCCACGATCACGGCGCTCGTCGACGCGACGAAGGCGCTGCGGCCGGACCTGCGCATCGAGAAGGCCTTCCTCGACCTCTCCAAGCCGGGCTTCCACACGGTCGTCGACCGCCTGGTGAAGGCCGGGTTCGACGAGATCGTCGTCGTACCGCTCCTGCTGGTCGAGGCCTTCCACGCGAAGGTCGACGTCCCGGAGATGATCGCCGAGGCGACCACCCGCCACCCCGGCCTGCAGATCCGCGCGACCGAGGTGCTCGGCCTCGAGGCGCGCTTCCTCGAGGTGCTCGACGAGCGGCTGCGCGAGGCGCTGCGCTCCGCCCGGGTCCGTGAGCTCGACGCCCTCGTCCTGGCCGCGGCCGGCACCACCGACCCGCTGGCCAACCAGGCGGTCGCCCGCCTGGCGCGGCTCTGGGGCACCCACCACCGGCTGCCCGTGACGGCGGCGTACGCGACCAGCGCGCCGCCGGCCACCGGCGAGGCCGTGCGCGCCTTCCGCGCCGAGGGCCGCCGGCACATCGCCGTCGCGTCGCTGTTCCTCGCACCCGGCAACCTGGTCGACCGGGCCTCCGAGCTCGCGATCGAGGCCGGCGCGGTGGCGGTGTCCGAGCCGATGGGCGCCCACCCGGAGATCGCCCGCACGATCCTCGCCCGCTACGCGGTGGGCGCGGTCGAGCTCGTCCCCGTCTGACGATCTGCGCGAGCGCGTCTTCGCCGCAAGGGGCGGCAGCAAGCTGCCGCAGCGAGATTCACAGCACCAGCGTCTCGAGCAGGTGCTCGAGCGTGCGGGCCGGGTCCGCGGTGACGCCACCGTGGACCGGGCCCGGCTGCAGCACCGTGCTGCGCGGCGCCTTCAGGAAGCCGAAGCGCGTGCTCGCGTCGTCGCGGGCCGCGCGGCTGCCGTAGGCCGTCGCCCGCACGCCGACGCCGAAGCCGGCGTGGGCCTCGCCGCTGCAGACCCGTCCGATCGCGGCGAGCGCGGCCTCGATCGCGGCGATGTCGACGTCCGCGTCGAGGGCGCGGATCCGCCCGGCGTCCACCGACGAGCGGACGCCGAGGAAGTCGGCGCCGGGGCAGAAGACGACGACGCCCACGTTGACGAACTCCTCGCGCTCCACGCGCGGGACGCAGCGCAGCGTGACGTACTGGTAGGGCTGGTAGGTCTGGTACGACGTCACGCGTCCGCCCTGCTCACCGTGCGACCTCGGGACGCCACGGGCGTCCGCCGTCGCGTCGCGCGGCGAGGAAGGCCACGTAGCGCTCCCGCAGCGCGTCGGGAGTCTCCGCGCCCGGGACCGGCTCCAGCCAGTCGTCGCTCACGTCGGCCAGGACCGCGGTGAGGGCTGTGTCGGCCAGCCGTGCGGCGAGGCCGGCGTCCTGCACACGGGCCTCCTCGGCGTACCCACGCAGGATGTGCTCGCTGGTGTCGTACGGCTGGCGCGCGAAGCGCTCCGGGTCGCCGGGACCGCCGGACCAGGAGTGGTGGAAGTAGAGCGAGGCACCGTGGTCGATCGCCTGGAGCGTGCCGCGCCACACGAGCAGGTTGGGGTTGCGCCAGCTGCGGTCGACGTTCGCGGTGAACGCGTCCAGCCACAGGACGCGTCCGGCGAGCTCCGGGTCGGGCTCCGTGCTCGGGTCGTAGCCGAACGAGCCGGGGAGGAAGTCGATGCCGAGGTTCAGCCCCGCACTGGCGTTGAGCAGGTCCTGGACCTCCTCGTCGGCCTCGTAGCGGGCGATGTCGGGATCGAGGTCGAGCACCACCTGGTCCGGCGTCGGGATGTCGAGCAGCCGCGCCAGCCCGGCGACGATCACCTCGGCCACCAGCACCCGCGGCCCCTGGCCGGCGCCGCGGAACTTGCAGACGTAGGTGCCGAGGTCGTCGGCCTCGACGATGCCCGGCAGGCTTCCACCTTCGCGGAGCGGGGTGACGTAGCGGGTGACCCGGACCTGCGGGAGCCCGGTCGTCGATGCGGTGCTCACAGCGGCTTCTCGTCGAGCAGCCGCTGCTTCTCGTGCTCCACGTCGAAGTCGGCCTCCGGCCACGACAGGTCGAAGGACCGCAGCGCGTCGAGGAGCAGCGTGCCGATGGCGAGGTTGCGGTACCACTTCTTGTCGGCCGGGATCACGTGCCACGGAGCACCATCGGTGTTGGTGCGCTCGATCGCGAGCTCGTAGGCCTCCTGGTACGCCGGCCACAGCTCGCGCTCGTCGACGTCGCCCGGGTTGTACTTCCAGTGCTTGGTCGGATCGTCCAGCCGCGCCAGCAGTCGCTTCTTCTGCTCGGCCGCCGAGATGTGGAGCATGCACTTGATGACCGTCGTGCCCTGGTCGGCCAGGTCGGACTCCCAGTCGTTGATGGCGTCGTAGCGACGGCGGATCTCGTCGGGCGGGGCGAGCTCGCGCACCCGCGCGATCAGCACGTCCTCGTAGTGCGAGCGGTCGAACACACCGACCAGGCCCTCGGGCGGCAGCGCCTTGGTGACCCGCCAGAGGAAGTCGTGCCTCCGCTCCTCCTCGGTCGGCGCCTTGAACGACGTGATCCGCACGCCCTGGGGGTCCATCAGGCCGACCGTCGAGCGGAGCGTGCCGCCCTTGCCGGAGGTGTCCATGCCCTGCAGCACCAGCAGGATCGAGCGTCGCCCGTCGGCCATGCCGTCGGCGAACAGCCGCTCCTGCAGCTCCTCCAGGTCGGGCGCCAGCTCCTGCAGCGCCTTCTCCCCGTCGGCCTTGTCACCGTCGAAGCCCGGTGCCGCGTCGGTCTCGATGGCCGACAGGTCGACCGGGCCGGGCGCGATGCGGAGGTGGGAGGTCAGGTCCGAGACCGGGAACGCAGCCATGCGGTGAGACTAGTGGGCGTGCCCACCCCGGCGGTCGACCAGCGGCGGCGTCGAGGACCACGGGAAGTCGATCCACGCGTCGGTACGACGCCAGACGTACTGCGCGTTGATGACGGTCCACGGCTTCTCGTAGATCACCGCGGTGCGGGCCTCGGCGACGTGGTCGGCGAAGAAGTCGCGGACGACCTCGAGCGTCTTGCCCGTGTCGGCGACGTCGTCGGCGATGAGCACCTTCATGCCGGTGAGGTCGATCGCGGCCGGCGTGGGCGGGAGCATCATCGGCACGTCGAGCCGCTCGTTGACGCCGGTGTAGAACTCCACGTTGACCGCGGAGAGGTTCTTCACGTCCAGCGCGTAGCCCAGGCCCATCGCCAGGCCGAGGCCGCCGCGGGCGATCGCGAGGACGATGTCGGGCTCGAAGCCGTCGTCGACGACCTGTTGCGCGAGGTCACGGACGGCGGTGCCGAACAGCTCGTAGGAGAGGACTTCCCGTTCGGGGACTGGGGTGGCGTCGGAGGTCACGGGCACATTCTGCGACACGACTCCCCGCCCGTCACGAGCAGTCAGCCGTCGCTGTCGTCCTGCAGCGCGAGCTCCTGGCGGACGACGGCGTACGCGAGGCCCGAGGAGTAGCCCTTGCGCGCCAGCATCCCCACCAGCCGCCGGGCGGCGACCTGGTGCTCGACGCCGCGCATGCTGCGCAGCTTGCGCTGGACCAACGTCCGCGCCGCCGCCTCCTCCTCGCCCGGGTCGACCTCGGCGAGCACGGCCTTCGCCGTCTCGTCGGCGATGCCCTTGCGGCGCAGCTCGACCGCGAGGGCGGTGCGGCCCAGGCCGCGGGTGCGCTGGCGGCTGTCGACCCAGGACCGGGCGAACGCCTCGTCGTCGACGAGGCCGACCTCCTCGAACCGGTCCAGCAGCCGGGTCGCCACCTCCTCGGGGACGTCACGGCGGGCGAGTCGCTCCGCCAGCTCGTGCCGGCTGCGCGCCTGCACGCTCAGCTGGTCGAGCAGGATCTTGCGCGCGACCGACTCGGGGTCGGCGTCCTCCCCCGGCCGGTCGGCCGGGGGCTCTGCTGCGCTGGGCATCCGCGTTGTCTCCTGTCTGGTCTCGGGTGGTCGGTCCGGGGGTCCGTCCGGGCGCCTCCGGCTCCTGCCGGGCCGGTCCGCACGGCTCGGAGCGGGGACCCCGCCGTCGGCGCCTGCCTCGCTGCGCGACGCAACCCTGCGACGCACGCCGACGGCACCCCGACATCGCCGCGCGGACCACCCGTCCGGCGCCTGCGGCGCCCGGACGGACAGGTGGCGCGGCAGGCGCCGCCGTCGGGCGATGCGCTCGGGGCGGCGTCTTGCCGCCAGACGGCCTCAGCATCCACTCACGTCAACTGCGTGGCCGGCAGCGTGGCACCTCTCGATCGGGCGACCCGCTCGGCCGAACGACGACATCGTGCCGCCAGACCGCCTCAGCCATCCGCCCACGTCAACTGCGTGGCCGGCAGCGTGGCGCCCCGCGGCGAAGCCGCATCGACGGCCAAGGGCGGGCCGAGCGGAGCGAGCGCCCGTCCGCGGTCGTCGATCGGGCGACACGCTCGGCCCATCGAACTCAGAAGGAGTCGACGCCGATCGGCTCGTCGGAGAGGTCGTTGAAGTCGCCCTCGACGGTCGGGGTGACGCCGAGCTTCTCGAGGATCTTCTTCTCCAGCTCGTTGGCCAGGTCGGGGTTGTCCTTGAGGAAGCTGCGGGCGTTCTCCTTGCCCTGGCCCAGCTGGTCGCCCTCGTAGGTGTACCAGGCGCCGGCCTTGCGGATCAGGCCCGCCTCGACACCCACGTCGATCAGGCCGCCCTCGCGGGAGATGCCCTTGCCGTACATGATGTCGAACTCGGCCTGCTTGAACGGCGGGGCCACCTTGTTCTTCACGACCTTGACCCGGGTCCGGTTGCCGACCATGTCGGTGCCGTCCTTGAGGGTCTCGATGCGGCGCACGTCGAGGCGCACCGACGAGTAGAACTTCAGCGCCCGGCCACCGGTGGTCGTCTCCGGCGAACCGAACATCACGCCGATCTTCTCGCGCAGCTGGTTGATGAAGATCGCGGTGGTCTTGGAGTTGTTCAGCGCACCGGTCATCTTGCGCAGCGCCTGCGACATGAGGCGGGCCTGGAGGCCGACGTGGCTGTCGCCCATCTCGCCCTCGATCTCGGCACGGGGCACGAGCGCGGCGACGGAGTCGATGACGATCAGGTCGAGCGCGCCGGAGCGGATCAGCATGTCCGCGATCTCCAGCGCCTGCTCACCGGAGTCGGGCTGCGAGACCAGCAGCGCGTCGGTGTCGACGCCCAGGGCCTTCGCGTAGTCGGGGTCGAGCGCGTGCTCGGCGTCGATGAACGCCACGATGCCGCCCGCGGCCTGGGCGCTGGCCACCGCGTGCAGCGCGACCGTGGTCTTACCACTGGACTCCGGGCCGTAGATCTCCACGACACGACCGCGCGGGAGGCCGCCGATGCCGAGGGCCACGTCGAGCGCGATGGATCCGGTGGGGATCACGTCCAGGGGGGCGCGCGAGTCGTCGCCCAGGCGCATGACCGAGCCCTTGCCGTACTGCTTCTCGATGCTGAGCAGCGCCGTCTCGAGCGCCTTCTGCCGGTCGTCTCCAGCCATGTGCCTACCGTCCTTCGTGTCGTGTGGGCCAGGTACATCGGCGACGTTAGGGCGGGCTCCCGACACAACCTGTTCAGTCGTGCCGTCGTTGTGGACAACTCGCCCCGGCGTCGTACCTGTGGACGGCTGGTGGATGTCCCCGAACCGTCGTACGGCAGACGTTAGCCGAACACGTGTTCGAAGTCGCGCTAGGCGGTCCGGCGTGTCGTCGCCACCTGCTGCCCGGCCCGGAGCGCGGACCCGAGGACGCCCACGACGAGCAGCAGGCTGGTGAGCGCGAGGGCCGGGTAGTCGGCGGCGCCGACGATGATCCCCGCGAGCGCGCCGGCGACCGCGGCGGTCAGGCCCATCACCAGGTCCGAGGTGCCCTGCACGTCGGTGCGGGCCTCGAGCGGGGCGTGCTCGGCCACCATCGTCGATGCCGCCACCATCGACAGCGACCAGCCCAGGCCGAGCAGGAACAGCCCGGCGGTGACCTGCCACGACATGCCCGTGGGAGCCGAGGCACACAGCAGGAGGGCGACCAGCAGGGTCGCTCCCCCGGCCCCGAGCACCGGGGGCCGCCCGAAGCGGTCGGCCAGCATCCCGACGAGCGGCGAGAAGGCGAACATGCCGAGGACGTGGACGCTGATGACGATGCCGATGACCTCCAGGCCCGAGCCGCCGTGCTCCATGTGCAGCGGGGTCATCACCATGACGCCGATCATCGTGGCGTGCGTGAGCGCGAGGCCGGTGATGGCGTAGCCGAGGACCGGCCGCTCGCGGACCGCGGCCAGCGCGCGGGCCCACGACGACGTACCGGTCGAGGCGATCGCCGGCCGGAGCCCGGCCCGCTCGTCGGCGGCGGCCAGCTCCTGGGCGAGCAGCAGCGGGTCCGGCCGCAGGAGCACCCCGACGACGAGGGCGGCGAGCACCATCCCGACCGCACCGAGGGCGAACGGTCCGGTCAGCTCGGGGATGTCCACCGCGTCGGCGAAGGAGCCGGCGGGTCCCGTCAGGTTCGGCCCCGCGACCGCGCCGATCGTCGTCGCCCACACCACCAGCGAGAGCGAGCGGGCACGGGTCGCGTCGGTCGCGAGGTCCGTGGCGGCGTACCGGGCGGCGCTGTTGGCGGCCGTGCCGGCACCGAGCAGCACGGCCCCCGCCAGCAGCAGCGGCATCGAGCCGACGACACCGGCGACCACCGCGAGGACGCCCCCGCCGGCGCCGACGAGATAGCCCGTCACCAGTCCGGCACGGCGCCCGCGGCGCGCCATGAGCGGCGCGAGGAGGAACGAGATCACCGCGGCGCCCAGCACCTGCGCGGTCTGCGCGAGGCCGGACAGCGTCTCGGAGCCGGACAGGTCGCGCGCCAGGAGCGAGGCGGTCGCGATGCCGATGGTGATGCCGACGGCGCCGACGGCCTGGGTCAGGACCAGGACCCGGACGGTACGACGCTGTGCCTGGCTGGGGTGGTCCGTCACCGCTCGCTCGCCGGCAGCTCGAGGGCCTCGCAGACCGCGCGCCAGACCTGCTTCGGCGGGACGCCGCCGTCCAGCGCCTCCTGCGCCGTGCGGCCACCGAGCGCCGACATGACGAACTGCGAGGCCCAGACCCGCGCGTACGCCGCACCCAGGTGGTGGTCCATGCGCGTCCAGAACTCGGTGTGCCTCACCCACCCAACCCTATTGACCCATCAACCAGCGCACGTCCCAGCGGTGGTGCACGAGGTCGTGCAGGTGGTAGCGGCCGAGGGTCTCGACCGTGAAGACGCTGCCGTTGCTGCGCCGCCCGGGGCGCTCCCACTCGTCGTCGCCGACCCGGTCGTACCATCCGGCGGCGAGCTCGGCCGCCGCCACGAGGTCAGGTACGACGTCCGCCGCTCGCTGCTCGTCGTACCGGTCGGCACGGGCGGTCTCGTCCTGGTCCCAGTTCGCGAACAGCGGGTCGTCCTGAGTGAGCATCTGCTCGAGCCGGCCGGCGAAGACGCGGTTCACGTCGCGGACGTGGCAGCCGTACTCGGTCGGCGACCAGACCGACGGCTCCGGGCGGCTGCCCGCTCGCGGGTCACCGAGCACCTCCGCCCACGCGGCGGCGTTGTCGCGGATCTCCCGGCCGAGCGTCGTACGGTCCACGGCGGCGGCGTCGAAGCCGCACTCGGGACAGGTCTCCGCGAGGACCCAGGTCCAGTCCTTGGTGTCGGGCTCGATCGCGGCGGCCTGCTCGGTGCTCATGGCTCCATCCTCCCGGCCGTGGACCGCACGGGCGAGCGAGATCCCGCCAACGGCCGTCGATCCCCCGCCATCACCCGTCTCGAGGCAGGACCTCACGCCTCGCGGCGGAAGCGGGCGACGAGGTGGGCGCGACGGGCGGACATCCGGGACCACACGGCCTGCTGGAACGCCAGGGCGACCCAGCCGGCGACGGCCATGCCCGCGATGTTGACCAGCAGCTGCAGGAGGCTGCCCCCGATCTCGTCGGGGAGGCCGAAGGCGATGCCCAGCGCGACGTTGCCGGCGGCCGGGATGGTGGTGACGGAGATGAAGACGCCGGACAGGCCGCCGACCTTGGCCGAGGTCAGCGACAGGGCGCCGGCCGCGGCCGCGATGACCGCGACGATGAACGACCACTTGTCGGGCGTGTAGATGAAGGCCGTGCCCGGCCGGGGCGCGGTGACCTGGTCCTCGGTGATCCAGCCGAGGCCGCGGGCGGCGAGTGCGGCCAGCGTGACCATCACGATGGCGACCGCGAAGCCGACGACCAGCGTGACGGCGGCGTGGCGCAGCAGCGCCGGACGGCGTCGTACCAGCGCGAGGCCGAGGGCGGCGACCGGCAGGAACTCCGGGCCCAGCACCATCGCCCCGATCACCAGGATCTGCGAGTCGAGCACGATGGCGATGCTCGCGATCATCGTGGCGAGGGTCATGAAGGTCAGGAAGGTCCAGTTCAGCTCGGACTCGTCGAACGAGCGCTGGGTGACCTCCGCCCAGACGACGGCGTCCGCCGACGAGCCGGGCGTCTGCTTCTCGGCTTCGTGCGCGGGCCGGGAGATCCAGGTCGCCACCGGGATCACGTGGATCGCGCCCTCGTGCTGGACGCCGATCTCGCGGAGGGCGTCGACGACCTCGTTGACCGCCTCGCGGGGCAGGTCGGCCTCGACGAGGTCGCCCTCGGGCACGAGGACCGCGTCGGGCACGTAGGACAGCGCGGTGACCGCAGGATCCTGGCGGAGGAGGTCGAGGACCGCAGGAGTGAGGTCGTGGGGCGAGGTGATCCGGAGGTGCTGCACGGCGCCCAGTCTGGCCCAGCGGCCGCGGTGCGCGGGTGAGGCTCAGGTGATGTCGGCCGTGCCGAAGGCGACGTTGAACTTGTCGCACCAGATCACGACGGACTTCATGCCGGCGAGGTCGGCGCCGTCGGGGATCTCGTAGCTCTGGTTGCCCTGGTTGCCCTTGAGCGCGCCGAGCTCGACGTGGTCGCCGTCGTCGTAGATGCCCCACGAGCCGAAGCACCCGTCGCAGTCGCCGCCGCTGCGGCGGTCGGTGATCCACACGTGCAGGTCGGGACCGTTGGACGTGTCGAGGTCCTGCAGCCGCAGGAAGCGGGTGCCGTCGCTGCGGCGGTAGATCGTGGCCGTGCCCGACGTGCCGTGCTCGGCGTCGATGAACTCGGCCGACGCCAGCACCACACGCGTCTTCTGCTCACCGCTCGCCTCGGGGACGGTCGTGTCGGTCAGGCCGCCCTCGGCGGTGCCGACGACCTCGCTGGCGTCCTCACCCTCGACGACCTCGTCGTCGATGAACAGCAGCCACGGCTGGAACACGAGCGCACCCACGACGGCGACCACGAGCAGGACCCCACCGACGGCCAACCAGATCCCGCGCTTTCGGCTCATGCGGCCATCCTGCCGCGCCGGGTCAGTGCGAAACCAGAGGCCTCGCCCAGGTCCGGGCGACAAGGGGTACGCCGGGCCGGTACGCCAGGTGCACGTGGGACGGCGCGTCCAGCAGCACCAGGTCCGCCCGGCTGCCGACCGTGAGCGCCCCGACGTCGGTGCGGCCGAGCGCCCTCGCTCCACCGGCCGTCGCGGCCCACACGGCCTCGGCCGGAGTCATCCCCATCTCCCGCACGGCGAGGGCGATGCAGAACGGCAGCGAGCTCGTGTAGCAGGAGCCGGGGTTGCAGTCGCTCGCCAGCGCGACCGTCACGCCGGCGTCGACGAGCCGCCGGCCCGACGGGTACGGCTGGCGGGTGCTGAACTCCACGCCCGGCAGCAGCGTCGCCACCGTGCCCGCGTCGCGCAGCGCGTGCACGTCGTCGTCGGAGAGGTAGGTGCAGTGGTCGACGGCGGTCAGGCCGAGCTCGGCGGCGAGCGCCACGCCCGGGCCGTGGCCGAGCTGGTTGGCGTGCAGCCGACCCAGCAGGCCGGCGGCCGCGCCGGCGGCCAGGATCGTGCGGGCCTGGTCCTCGTCGAAGGCGCCGCGCTCGCAGAACACGTCGATCCAGCGCGCGTACGGCGCCGCGGCGGCGAGCATGGGGCCGGTGACCAGCGCGACGTAGCCGGCCGGGTCGTCGGCGTACTCGGGGGGCACGACGTGCGCGCCGAGGAAGGTCGTCTCGTCGGTGAACCCGCGGGCGACCCGCAGCGACCGGGCCTCGTCGTCGACCGAGAGGCCGTAGCCGGACTTGATCTCGACGGTGGTGGTGCCCTGACGGCGCATCTCCTCGACGTGGCGGGCCACGCCGGCGGCGAGCTCGTCGTCGGAGGCGGCGCGGGTGGCGGCGACCGTGGTGCGGATGCCGCCGGCGGCGTACGACTCCCCCGCCATGCGGGCGCGGAACTCCTGGGCCCGGTCGCCGGCGAAGACGAGGTGGCTGTGGCTGTCGACGAAGCCGGGGATCACCGCGCGGCCCGCGGCGTCGAACACCTCGTCGGCGGCAGGTGCCTCGGCGGCCGGGCCGACCCAGGCGACGAGGCCGTCGTCGACCACGACGGCGGCGTCGGCGCGGAGGCCGAGCAGGTCGCCGTCCTGTGCGGCCGGGTCGTTGGTGACCAGCTCCGCGATGTTCGTGACCAGCAGGCTCATGACCAGACCTTTCCGATCGCGTCGGCCAGCGCCCGGCCGACCGCGGCGTGGTCGCCGTCGAAGGCGACCCTGCCGTCGGCGATCACATGGGTGACGTCGGCCGCGCCGGCGGCGAAGACGGCCGTGTGCGCGTCACCGCCGGTCCCGGCGGTGCGCGGGGAGGACAGGTCGATGGTGACCAGGTCGGCGCGCTGGCCGACCGCGATCGCACCGGCATCGGCGAAGCCGAGGCTCCGGTGGCCGTCGGCGCTCCCGGCGGTGAGCAGCTCGGCGGCGGTCCAGTGGCCGCGCGCCTGCGTCGCGAGCCGCTCGTCCATCTCGAGCCCGCGCATCTCCTCGAACGCGTCGATGACCGCGTGGCTGTCGGAGCCGAGTGTCAGCGCGCAGCCCGCCGCTCGCAGCTGTCGCGCCGGGCCGATGCCGTCGCCGAGGTCGCGCTCGGTCGTCGGGCAGAAGGACGCGAACGCCCGCGCCTCGCCGAGCAGCCGGACGTCCTCGTCCGTGAGGTGGGTCGCGTGGACCGCGCTGGTCGTCGGACCGAGGAAGCCGTGGTCGGCGAGCAGCCGGGTCGGGGTGACGCCGTGCGCGGCGACGCAGTCGGCGTTCTCCCTCACCTGCTCGGAGAGGTGCACGTGGACGGGGATGCCGCCCTCCACGTACGGCGTGAACGCCTTCAGCGCCTCGACCGGGACGGCCCGCACGGAGTGGGCGGCCACCCCGATCGCGGCGTCGGTGCCGGTCAGCGGCTCGAGCGCGGCGACCCGCTCCTGCCAGGCCTCGGCGGTGCGGTCGGAGAAGCGTCGCTGCACCCCCTCGGGCGGCGCACCGAACCCGCTGGAGAGGTAGAGCGTGTCGAGCAGGGTGATCCGGATGCCGGCGTCGCGGGCCGCGGCGAGGAGCGCGTTGCCCATGGCGTTCGGGTCGTCGTACGGCGTTCCGTCGGGCTGGTGGTGCAGGTAGTGGAACTCCCCCACCGAGGTGTAGCCGGCGGCCAGCATCTCGGCGTACGTGGCCCGGGCCAGCGCGTAGTAGGTGTCCGGGTCGAGCCTCCCGGCCACGGCGTACATCTGCTCACGCCAGGTCCAGAAGGTCCCGCGGTCGGTCTGTGTGCGGCCGCGGAGCGCGCGGTGGAAGGCGTGGCTGTGCGTGTTGGCGAGGCCGGGCAGGGTCAGGCCGCGCAGCGGCACGCCGGTCGCCGTCGCGTCGGGCTCGACGGCGGTGATCCGGCCGTGCTCGACCTCGACCCGGACCGTGTCCTGGACCCGGCCGTCGACCCACGCGTGCTCGAGCAGGTACGCCGTCATTGAGCCACCAGTCCGGTCAGCGCGTCGGCCAGTGCCTCCACGCCGGCCAGGCAGTCGGCCGTCTCCGCGGTCTCGAACGGCGAGTGCGAGACCCCCGACGGGTTGCGGACGAACAGCATCGCCGTCGGGATGCCGGCGTCCTGCAGGATGCCGGCGTCGTGGCCTGCCTGCGTCGGCAGGACCGGGACGCCCCCCAGGCGTCCCGCGAGCTCGTCGCGCAGCGCCGCGTCGAAGGCGACCTCCCCGCTGACCGACTCCGCGGTGACGGTGACCGTCGTGCCGTCGCGGTCGGCGCGCTCGGCGGCCTGCTTCTCGACGGCGGCCACGAGCGCGGCCAGGGCGTCGTCGGACTCCGCGCGGGCGTCGAGCCAGGCCGTGACGTGCGAGGGCACGGCGTTGGTGCCGTTGGGGCGTACGTCGATCCGGCCGAAGGTGGCCCGCTGACCCTGCACCCGCGCCTGCTTGTTGGCGGCCAGCGCGGTCATCGCGTAGGTCAGCATCGGGTCGACGCGGTCCTCCATGCGGGTCGTGCCCGCGTGGTCGGCCCGGCCGGCGATGTCGTAGCGATAGCGGCCGTGCGGCCAGATCGCGCTGTGCACGCCGACCGGTGCGTCGAGCTCGATCAGCCCGCGACCCTGCTCGACGTGGAGCTCGACATAGGTGGCGACGCCGTCGAGCAGGGTGGACCCGCCACCCTCGACCACGTCCCCGAGACGTACACCGTCACGGTCGGTCAGCTCAGCGGCGTCGGCCCACGTCGTGGCACCCACTGCGAGCCGGGAGCCGAGGCAGGCCCGGCCGAAGCGCGAGCCCTCCTCCTCCACGAAGGCGGCGACGCCGAGGCGCCTGCTCGGCTGGACGCCCCGCGAGCGCATGAGGTCGAGCGCGGCGAACGACGAGACCACGCCGAGGGGGCCGTCGTACGCACCGCCGTCGAGGACGGAGTCGAGGTGCGAGCCGGTGAGGACCGCACCGGGCGTCTCGTGACGGCCGCGGGCGGCCTCCTCGACGACCGGTGAGGTCCACCAGGCGACCAGGTTGCCGAACGGGTCCTCCTCGACCTCGAGCCCGCGCGCCTCGGCCGCCTCGCGGAACCACGCGCGGAGCTCGAGCTCGGCGGAGAGCCACGGCAAGCGGTTGTAGCCGCCGGTGGACGCCGAGCGGCCGATGGGCGTGAGGTCACGCCACATCTGCTCGAAGTCGTCGGTCACCGTCAGCCTACCTGCATGGGAATCCGCACGCCCCGCTCGGCGGCGACCTCGACGGCGCGGTCGTAGCCGGCGTCGACGTGACGGATGACGCCCATGCCCGGGTCGTTGGTCAGCACGGCCTCGATCTTCGCAGCCGCGAGCTCGGTGCCGTCGGCGACACAGACCTGG